>NYUL01000069.1 GCA_002684055.1 Gammaproteobacteria bacterium | reverse complement strand
GCTGAAAAAAAACAATAGAGCACTTGGAGCAAATTTAGAAAATGCCATTGGCATTTGAGATGAAGATGTTCTGAATGAAGGTGGTTTACGATTTGCAGATGAGTTTGTAAAACATAAAATGCTTGATGCCATCGGAGATTTGTATTTGCTAGGTCATAACTTAATCGGAGAGTTTTATGGCTTCAAATCAGGTCATGCTCTAAACAATCAATTACTAAAAAAGATTGAAAGCGAGAATGCTTACAAGATTATAGAAATTGATGAAATCAAGGATGCCCCAATTAACTACTTAAAGCCTGTCGCAGAAGAATTAGCATAATGATCGGATTTCTAGGAAAAATTTTTAAATCTTCCAACCAAAGACGTGTCGATGGTTACGGCAAAATCGTTCAAAAAATTAATGCGCAAGAAGAAGGTATTTCAGGACTATCAGATGAACAGTTTAAAAAATTATCAGTCACCGAAAGTGATGGTGATGAAGGCTTAGTAAAGATATTTGCTGCAGTCAGAGAGGCATCAAAGAGAACAATTGGTTTAAGGCATTATGATTGCCAAATGATAGGTGGACTTGTGCTTAATGGCGGCAATATTACTGAAATGAAAACTGGAGAAGGTAAGACGCTTGTTGCAACTCTTCCAGCTGTGTTTAATGCCCTGTCAGGCAAGAAAGTCTACGTAGTGACTGTCAATGACTACTTAGCAGAGAGAGATGCTGATTGGATGCGTCCTGTTTATGAATATTTCGGCCTAACAGTAGGAGCATTAACCTCTGCACAAGATTTTAAAGATAAGCAGCAAACATATGATTGCAATATTATTTACTGCACCAGCAGTGAACTAGGTTTTGATTATCTCAGAGATAACATGGTGCTCTTTAAGCACCAAAAATCTCAAAAAGATCTTAATTTTGCAATTGTGGATGAAGTAGATTCAATTTTAATTGATGAAGCTCGAACACCTCTCATAATTTCTGGTGCCACTGATGATGATGCTTCTGCTTATCCAGTTTTCCTAAAACTTTTACCAACTTTAAGCAGACAGATGAGAGAAGGGACTGAAGAAGAACCACTTAAAGAAGATGAAAGAGGTGATTTCTTGATTGATGAGAAGCTCAGATCAGTTGAGCTTACAGATGATGGTTTTGAAAAAGTGGAAAATTTCTTAGTTAACAGAAACCTGATTAAACCTGATGAAAGTCTATACACAACCAATAACCTGAAGTTTTTAAAATATGTCCAAGCCACATTAAAGGCAAACTTACTATTTGAGAAAAATGTTCATTATATGGTTGAAGGTAATAAGGTAGTGCTAATTGATGATAATACTGGGAGGAAGCTTCCGGGTAGAAGGGTGTCTGAAGGTGTCATGCAAGCATTAGAATGTAAAGAAAGAGTGCCGATCCAACAAGAAACACAGACTCTAGCATCTACAACATATCAAAACTTCTTTAGGCTTTTTGACAAGATATCGGGCATGACTGGAACAGCCGATACAGAGGCAGCCGAATTTAAAGAAATATATGGCATGGATGTTGTCGTTTTACCTACCAATCAAGACATGATCAGAAAAGATATGAATGACACTGTTTATGTTAATGAGGCTGATAAATTTAATGCTTTAGTAAAAGAAATTAAAGCTATTCATGTGAAGGCAGCACCAATTCTTGTTGGTACTGCTTCAATAGAAAGCTCTGAAAAATTATCCAATAGACTTAAGAAAGAAGGCATAAGACATCAAGTTTTAAATGCTAAATTTCATGAAAAAGAAGCCAAGATAATAGCTGAAGCTGGTCGACCTGGAGCAATTACTATTGCAACTAACATGGCTGGTAGAGGAACCGATATTGTTCTGGGCGGTAAACAAGAAAATAATGATCAAGAATGGGAAAACAAGCATAAACAAGTCATTGAAGCTGGCGGTCTACACGTTATTGGTACTGAAAGACATGAGTCACGCAGAATAGATAACCAATTAAGAGGTAGATCAGGCAGACAAGGAGATCCAGGCTACTCAAGATTCTTTCTTTCACTTGATGATACTGTTCTGAGACTATTTATAGACGACAATAGAAAGCAATTATTCTCAAGATTAAGTGATGGGATGGATGATAGCAGCATTGAGCACCCACTATTGAATGGTGCTATTGCCAATGCGCAAAGAAAAATTGAAGGCCGTAACTTTGAAATAAGAAAACAAATACTTGAATACGATGACGTCTCAAACGATCAAAGATTAACTATCTATAAGTTAAGAGATTATTTTCTAGAAGAAAATGATTCTGAAAAACTTATCTTTGAGTACCTAGATAATTTTCTTGAAAAAACAGCAGATAAAGTTCTACCAGAAGACCAGGCTGTAAGTTGGAATTTTGATAATCTAGATAAGACTTTGACACAATCTTTAAGTGCCAGCCCAGACTTTAATTTACTGAATAAAGACGGCCTTAACTTTGCCAAAGTAATGGATTACCTCAATGACTTTTATCAGAAATTTTACTTTGACAAGTTTGGCCCGCTTAAGGAAAGAAAGCCTGAGCTAGAGAGACAAATATCAATTCAAGTAATGGATGCTGCCTGGAAAAGACACCTACAAAATATTGATTCACTGCGAGGTAATATTGGACTAAGAGCGTATGCGCAGAGAAATCCTATTAATGAATTCAAGAAGGAATCATTCTATTTGTTTGATTCTATGATTGAATCGTTTAAAGACGATATCGTAAAAATTCTTTTTAATATCAAAATTCAAACAATGAGTACAAAAGAGTTTGAAGAACATAAGAAACGTAGAGAGCAAAAGAAAGCTAACTAATCCTGCGTATCGTCTTCAGAAGTCTCTATCGCGACTTCCTCATTAGCCCAACGCAAAAAATCTATACTTTTACAGCCTTTTGAACAGAAGGGTTTAAATTTCGAATCTATCTCAACAATTTTTTTGCAACCAGGGCAAACTAAATTTACTTTTTTACTCATTGGCTAAATCATTGTAGAGCTTGTAGTAAAACTCTAATTTATTTTGAAATACTTCCAAAGAAGCATCATTGATGATGAGGTCAGATGCATAACAGTTTCTCTCTTGGCTAGATATTTGATTTTCAATCATCTGCTGAGCTACTTGTTCTGTGCAACCATCTCTTTTAATGATCCTCTCAAGTTGTACTGCTATCGGGGCATCTATAACTAAAGTTCGGTTGAAGATATTCTTGTCACTCCATAAGGGTGCACTATATATTGCCCAAGATGATTTAGCTTCTTCAAATTGCTTAATCACTTCATCTTTTATCATTGGATGCATAAGCTCTTCTAACCATTTTTTATTGTTTGGATCGCTGAATGCTATTGCACGAATTTTTTTTCTATCAATTTCATTATTGGCATCCAAGATATCTGAGGAGAACTTTTCTACAATTTTTGAGTACCCCGCTTCACCCTTTAATTGCAAATTTCTAGAAATAACATCTGCATCAATAACTGCAATATCTTTACCTATAAAGAAATTGGTTGCAGTGCTTTTTCCTGCTGCTACTCCGCCAGTTAATCCCACAGTAAACATAATTTTTACCTAATTATAGATTTATGTATCTTATATAAAAATTGGTTTGTATCAAAATTTGGATTCAAGCCTAATGTGCTTGGCAATGTATTTGGGAAATTGACTTCTGTCAGCAAATCACCTGAAACATTAACAACCCTTTCACCGGTAGTGATGTATGGGTGATACAAGCTATTTCTTATAACCACCATGTTTTTCTCAAAATCGATAATTATGTATTGTCCATCAAAGCCAATAGCAGAATAAATAGGGTAAGTAGGAAATTCATTGCCATCCTCTTGCGTGATTGGAAAGGAAAATGTCCAAAACTGCATACCATAGGCATATGAACGATTTCTTTCAGTTACCACTAAGTTTGGATGGATTGATTTAATCTCATTGATGTAAGTCTCTGAAACAATTTGTTCATCGCCCCACGAACCATAATTGAGCATTAATTGTCCAAATTTTGCAAAATCTCTAGGAACAGCATCCAGGCAACAATAAGCTAACTGGTTGCTGGTTTTGTCCGTCCACCAGTAATTATCAAAACCAATTTTACTAAATAAATTTATTTCTGCGAAAGTTTCTAAATCTCCTCCAATTGCTCTTTGAAGAATTTCACCAAGCACCTGAGTATCGCAATTAATATAATAAAAATAGTCTTCTTCCCAAGTGATACTGTCAGAAAACCATGGTTGTATCACTCCAGTATCTGCTATTTGTCTGTCTATGCAGAGTGCTGTTACATCTGGAAATGGAAGTAGGTCACCGCCAGAACTTGTATAAGACTGGCATATTATCGGCTCTTCATTCTCACCTCTACAAACAGGAACCAAACCACTTCTCATGTTAAGTAGCTCTCGAATACTCACTAATGATCTATCGTCATTTTCCCACTCATAGATAAAGCTTGAAGCTTGTACATCAATTGAGTCAATAAAGCCTTTATCTATGGCTATCCCTATTAAAATACTTAAAAATGATTTTGCTACTGACCATGAGCTAGCCAGGCTAAATCTATCTCTAAAATCAAAATTTTTATACAAATCTTCAGGTGTGTTATTAGCTATCAGTAACTGTTTTTCTTGTTCTGTTATACCTCTATATTCTTCATAGGCTATTTTTTCATTCCTAACCACTAGTACAGACTGAGTGAAAGTGCCATCAGACATTCCATAATCAAATGCCTCTAAAAGCATAGTTTCATCGAAATCTTCTTCGGCTGGATTGCTTGCTTCCCATTGATTGGTGACATAAAGACTATTTTGCTCTTCGGTAATAGGATCTACTGGCTGATTTACAGTAGTGTTTGATGAATCATTACAAGAGAAAAGAAATAAAAGTGAAGCTAAATGAATGTATTTACACCAGACACTCATTTGAACTCAGCATTGTTATTGTATAGAAGCTCATCACTGTGATAAAAAGTCGCAATTATTTTTTTCGGTGTGACTTTGAACATTGTGATTATTATAACGGTTTTTTAAAAACGTATTTTTGTAGACCTAAGCAAGGGAAATACTTACAATGAATTAACAGATTAATTAAGAAAAGGGGAGATTTTAATGAAATTTGTAGGAAATATTCTAGGAGCAGTCATAGTTGGCTTATTTTTTTATTTAAGCGTAGACCTTGACTCTAAAAACACTACTCCTGTTAAACCAAAAACTCCAACATACTCACAATTTATGACATGTGACATAGGTGAAAACTGGTCAAATGTAAATGTGATGATGGATGAATGGAATAATATGGCAGTTGACGGTATGTCTTTTGCACTTGGTCATAGAATCTATGAAGGTAGTGCTGAAGCTGTTGGTAGCAATCAAGTATCTTGGCAACTATTTTGGGATACAAAACAAAAGGCTGATAAGTTCTGGAAATCTGGACCAAGCGATGATTTTAAAGCTTGGGCAGATAAGCATAGATCAGTGATGTCTTGTGATGGAGAAGGCAGAAGAAACTATGCTGTTGATTTGCCTAGACCACAGAATAAGCAAGGCGAATGGGATGGAGATACTGAATTAGTATCTGTAATTTACCAATGCAAGTATACAGTTACTGCTGAAGACGGAACTGTAACACCAATGGAAGATAAAGAAGGCGGTAAAAGCGCTCTCAAAGCTATGTACTCTGAGTTCATGGATTATGTAGATGAGCAAGATAAAAATGCTAGCTGGCATATTTGGTCAAAATCTGGCAAAAGAGGCCCATACAACTTCGGTGTCTATACTCATAGCGGTGAAAATCCTGACCCATACATGGATTACGATTTTTACTGGATGAATTATTATGAAAATGATGAGGAAGCTAGGGCAAGATTAAATGCTTGGGTAGAAACAGGCGGAGATTTGCAAGAAAAATTTGATGAATTTTCAACTTGTGAACAAAATTTAATTTATTCAAATAGCTATGTTCTTTATCCAGACCTAGTAAACGAATAGAGAATTTTAAATCTTTTCAAAAGGCAGATTTTTATCTGCCTTTTTTTTATTCGTCATCAAATTCGACGCCTTGAGCTAAAGGCAATTCACTTCCAAAATTAATAGTGGCTGTTGTTCTTCTCATGTAAGCTTTCCAGGAATCAGATCCAGACTCACGTCCACCGCCTGTGTCTTTTTCTCCACCAAAAGCACCACCAATTTCGGCACCACTAGTGCCAATATTAACATTAGCAATACCGCAATCAGATCCTTCAGCACTTAAAAAAAGTTCTGACTCTCGCACGTCGTTTGTAAATATTGAACTACTAAGCCCTTGCTTAACAGAGTTTTGCAAAGCAATTGCATCTTTAAGCTCAGTAAATGGCATCACATATAATATTGGTGCAAAAGTTTCCTCATTCATTTCATCTATATGTTCAACAACCTCAACTAAAGCTGGAGTTACAAATACACCACTAGGATTATCAAGCCTTTCACCACCAAAAACCTTTAGGTTTTTTGCTTTGCAAGAATTAAGCTTGTCTTGCATTTGGTTAAAGCTTTGTTCTGAAATTAAAGGACCAACTTGCGTGCTCCGATCCATTGGATCACCAATATTTAGAGTCTCAAATGAATATTTAACTTTTGCTACAACCTCATCATATACATCGGTATGTACGAACAATCTTCTTAAGGAAGTACATCTCTGTCCTGTGGTTCCTGCTGCCGAGAAAGTAATACCTTTTATAGTTAAATCTAGATCAGCCGATTTACAAACAATAGCAGCATTATTACCGCCAAGCTCTAACAGGGACCTGCCTAATCTACTTGCAACTTTTGGAGACAATATTCTCCCCATTTCACAGCTACCTGTTGCTGAAAATAAGGCAACACCTTCATCCTCAGCCAATTGCGTTGCAGCATCATTACCGCCTTTGCTAATAAGAACTAAATCCTTATGTTCATCAGCCACACTATTCCAAATATCCTTAACCAAATCAGCACAGCCTTCTGCATGAGGACTTGGTTTCCAAATAATACTGTTCCCACAAACTGCTGCTAGACAAAAATTCCAACCAAAAACCGCAACGGGAAAATTGAATGCGGTAACACAACCCACAACCCCAAGTGGTTGCCAAATTTCTTGTAGTCGATGATTTGGTCTTTCACTAGGCATAGTCAAACCATAAAGCTGTCTACTCAAACCAGTAGCAAAATCACACATATCAATCACTTCTTGAGTTTCGCCTTCGCCCTCAGAAATAATCTTCTTAGCTTCTTTTGTTATCTGCTGAGAAACTTCTAACTTTCTGGCCCTTAAAGCTTCGCCAAATTTTCTTATGTATTCACCTCTTACAGGTGCAGGCAAAACTCTCCATTTTAGGAAAGCTGCATGTGATTTTTTGGTAGTGCTAATATTATTCCCCTAGTTGTTACGAGACTCATCTCTTATTGCTCTGAATTCACTTTTCATATACCAATTAGGGTATTCACCAGAATTGGCTAAATCATCAATAAAGTTGGTAAATATTCCAAGATCTTGTTCTATACCTTCCCAGTCCCAGTCATCTCTAACTTCATCTGACGGCTTATGATAATCATTAGCCGTATAATTATTACCCAAAGCTAGGCCTTTTTCCATCCCGCCATTTACTAAATCAACGCCAGGATCTGCATAAATCATTGGGATGCCTCTTTTAGCAAAATTAATGTGATCGGATCTATAAAAATAACCTCTCTCAGGCACTTTATCAGGTGCGAGGTATTTACCTTCAGCTGACGCATGCCTATCTAAGACTGCTTCAAGCTCAGATGCTCCATAACCAACAATCGTAATGTCTTTAGCTTTTCCTATAGCAGGAAAGGCATCGAGGTTTAAGCCTCCAATAACATTGCCATATTCAAATGGCGCATATTCTGCAAGATAAGCAGAACCAAGCAAACCTGATTCCTCAGCGGTAACAGCAATGAATGCCACCGATCTTTTAGGCGCTCTTTTTGAAAAACTCTCAGCTATATGCATAACAGCAGCGGTACCCGTTGCATTATCTACAGCACCATTATAGATCTGGTCTCCTTCAAGGCTCGTGTCTACTCCCATGTGATCCCAGTGCCCCATAATGAGAACAAATTCTTCTGGAGCCTCGCTGCCCTCAACGTAACCAACAACATTATGTGAGTCAGTGGTCCTAATAGAATTTGCCATATTGGAACTTAGTTTCATGCCGTTCATTGCAACTGGCTGAAAATCTTTCGACAAAGCTTTTGTTTTCATCTCACCGTAAGTAGTGTTCATTTTGGCAAAAAGTTTTTCCGCAATATCAAGCGTTATCCAACCCTCTAGCTCAGACCTATCTAAGTTTTTATCCTCAAAAGTAAGGTTTAATTGCTCGCCTGACCAGCCG
>NYUL01000068.1 GCA_002684055.1 Gammaproteobacteria bacterium | reverse complement strand
TTTGTTTCATGCCTGTGCTTAAATCAGCAACCCTTTTTAATAAGTATTTATTCATATCAAGTTGGGTGAAAAGCTTTTCTGCTCTGGGCATATAAACTTCCTCAGACAACTGATTCAATTCAGCAAAAAACTTAATGGTTTCTATTACATTCAGCCTATCGTACAAAGCTGTATTATTTGTCATGTAGCCAATTTTTGATTTAACTGTTTGTTTGTCTTTTCTAACGTCTACAGAATCAACAAAAGCTGTCCCTTTAGATGGGGTTAGCATGCCAGCTATCATTCGTAAGGTTGTAGTTTTACCACAACCATTTGGACCCAAAATACTTGCTACTGTACCTTTCTTGATTTTAAAGTTTAGTTCTTTAACAGCCCAGAACGGCTTCTTTTTGAAACCAAAAAGACCCTTTTCTTCCGTAGGTGCTTTGAATTGTTTAGATAAATTTTTAACTTCTATCATTTGTCTTTAAAACCGCTGCAATAAGCATCATAACAAGTAATACCGACATTGCACCAACTATATCACCAACAGTGAATCTTACAGATATTAATGGGTCATAGTTTTGGTAGCTGTACAACATCAAAGCTCCGTTCCCTATACCATTAAAGAGTGCAGTGACAATTATAAATAACGTTACATGTTTCCAATCTGTGTTTTTAAGCACTCTCATAGATTTTAGATCTAAGTCTAAATATTTGAACAATAACCAAGCAAATACTACTGACAAAGAGCTTATAACAATGCCCAGCTCTGGTCTTTCCCAAATACTTTCATCCC
Source organism: Gammaproteobacteria bacterium (assembly GCA_002684055.1). Lineage (GTDB taxonomy): Bacteria > Pseudomonadota > Gammaproteobacteria > Magnimaribacterales > TMED112 > TMED112. The sequence continues at coordinate 4,934 of NYUL01000068.1, read as the reverse complement.
AAAGGAAGTTCCAACATATAAATTCGGCGAATACCATTGCAGGTATAGCAGGAGCTCCAAAAAAAAGGACGGGAAGAACTCGACCAGCATGTGGCACATAAGCAATACTTCCCAATTTGCTTATGTCCGTATCACCTTCTAAAGGCACGACTAATAGTATCCAACTGACAAAAAGAACGCAGTAAAAACTGAAAGTATATAAACTTATTTCTAGCCACTTAGGCATTATTTAGATAGTGGGAATGAGCAGAAAAGATCTTTTATCGTCACTAGATGTTTTAATTTGCAGGATGCTTTTCTCAACTAATTTACGAATAGTCTTATAAACTGTAGATCTTGATTTATTAGCAACTTCTACTGCCTTGAGCATAGTGCATTGGCCTGACATTTCTATCTCAGAAATTATCATCAAAAATATATAGCTTTCTGTGGGATTTAAATCATCTATACCCAAGTCTTTTTCAATGCCTTTGAGCATTGAAGTTAAATTTGATATTTCTTTGGTAAGTTTTGTCATTTTCCTTTCTACTTCTATCTTAATAAAAAAAACACGTAATTTTAATCAAAATTAAATAAATATTGTAATTTCATGTAAATTTGGCTGCCCTCCACTTCCCAAGTGCCTTCTATATCCTCTTGATCTACAGTTCCACCGAAGTAAAAAATAGTAGCTGAATCTGGTTGCCATTGAAATAATGCTTGAGTGTAAGAATCTTCATTAAAGTTATTGTATTCGTGGACAACTTTAAAGAATGAATTTTTATCTAATTGATAAGTGCCTCTAATTGACGTTATGTAGCCCGAAAAGTAATCTTCCTTCGTTATAGTATTTTGTAGTTGATTCTTTCTATAGCTATAACGCAAACCAAATTTGTCATTAAATTGATATCTAGAAGTTATAGAGTAATTTGTTCTCTTCCCTATTTCAGGTACATCGATATTCCTGGCTACCGAGTCACCCCAATCGTAACCTAATCTCATCCAAAATTTTTCTGAGGGACTATAACTCAAACCAAAGTTGTAATCTTTAACATCATTAAAGACAAAACCTTCATAGGAAATTTTATGAGAATTGTCCCAATTTACATTAATATTTATTTGATTTTCTAGTTCTACTCGAGCAGATACTTGTGTTTCTTGGTCAAGAATTATTCCATCATAATCAAGCATTAAATCTTTTTTAAATGACATATTACCTTTCCTAATAAAGCCACTAGAGCGGTATTTATAGGTGTGTTCAAAGGAATGTTTTTTCCAATCATTTTCTGTTGTGAACCCTAAATCACTTCGATAGTTTGGAGACTTAGTAGCAAAGTAATATCTTGTCGACCAATCCTCAGAATCTCTTCTAATACCAAAAACTCCACCATAGCCATTAAAAGACTCTCCATCTAAATTATAGGTGTGCTCTTTTGATACATTCTCTGTATTAATTACATCACTAAAAGGTTCATCTATGCCAGTTGTCACTAATTCAAATTGCGTTCTGTAGATATCTTTGAATAGAAAATTACCCTTAATACTAAATAAACTGCTATTTCCACCTTCTTCAAAATCTCTATTTGTTGCTAAAAACCCGATATTTTGACCTTTTTCAATATTGTAGTTATAGCTAAATATGTTTGCATGACTTTTACCAAGCAAACCACTATACGATCTCTGGTAACCTGGGACTATGATTGGTGTTTTGGTGTCTTCAGCATCTAGAAAATAATAGCTGTGTTTCTCGCCCCGATTATAAAGCTTCATAGCATAGTCAGGACTGTTAATAGACCGGGTATATACCGTTGATAAATCAGAAGAAAGGAAGTCTTTACCTTCGTTGAAGAATATTCTTCTCTCTTCAAACCTCAGTGCTGTGGTGGAATTAACATTAATTTGGCTTTGATCAGCTTCAATTTGTGAGAAATCTGGGTTAATAGTAAATTCAAAGTTATTGCCTCTAAATTCATACTCTCCCCCGAGTGTTAATTCTGAATTAATAGGCTCTTCATTCATGTTACCTTCAGAGTTTTTTTGCCTTACAGAATTTGTTGTAAATGAAGGTATTAGACGTTTTTTGTTCTTTTTAACTAAATTATCTATGGTATAGAAATCCGTAGATTGGCAAATTATACAACCAGCGCCGTCAATTTTTTTGTAGTTTAAATATCTAGCTTCTGTACCTTTGTTATAGAGTTTTCTTGACAACATAAGTGCCCATTTTTGTGTTTGAGTTTCTGGAAAATTAAGTGATGTGAAGGGTATTTTAAATTCGGCTTCATAACCGTAATCGGTAATGTGCGCTTTAGCATCAAATTCTACGTTGTAAGAACCATCAAAATTATCATTATTATCAACTTTATTATCGCCTATACTTCCTAATGGATTAGCGCTAAATCTGATGTAATAACGACCATCTCCATAAGTATCTATACCTACTGCAACCTGATCATCTAGCCAATTTATTCCATCTCGAGATCTTATGTTAGCTCTAATGTAATCTTTATTACCATAAGCTTTAAAAGCAATATAAAGGTGGTTTGCATCGTGCTTAATTAGAACCTCAGTATCATGCTCTGCTTCTGTATTGTAAGAAGGGTCTATCTCATAAGGTAAGTTATATGTTTCTGCTCCTTTCCATTCTTCATTATTTACATAACCATCAAATTGAATATCAGTGAAAACAAAAAAAGAAAGAAAAAAGACTAGAAATGGTTTATTCAATTGGGGCCCTTAAAACTTAAACACAAGTATATAAAAAAAATACATAATAACTAGATATATTTCTATAGACTGTTTTCAATAGAATTCATTGCAATTTTAACGAGTTTTTTTTCTCCATCATCAGCAACCTCTTGAAGCAATGCTTCTCCCTCTTCTAAATTTTTTTCAGCATTAGGCCATGGCCCATCCCCAGAAAATCTCTGATGAACAAGTTCTTTTAGTTTTATTAAGTTAGCTTGATCTACTTGATGAGTATATTCTTGTGCGCATATGCGACGACCAAATTCTTTATAGCGTTCGTCATCAAAACTAGCCATGACATTAAGTTTTTCTTCATAAGTAAGTGCGCTATGAAAGTTTTGCAATCTATCCTTTTCTATAGCTGAAGGGAATCCATTGCTATAAATCTGCTCTTCAATATAGAGTTTAGGTTTGTTGGCAAATTCAACACTATTATAAATATCTAAGACTTTTTCCTTAAAGGCTTCATTTGCATGTATGGCTTCTGCTCTTTGATTATATAGTGTTAAATCTTCAATTTTTTTGTTATCAGTTTCTAGTGTTTTTGCTGCAATGATAGGTAATGTTTTATTGGTTGCTATCCTTTTAAAAGGATTTTCTTTGGGATTATTAATAACTCTCTCAAGTTCTGAGTAATTTAATTCCATATATAACTCTGGATCTTTGGAAAGATCGAATACTGGAACATACTTATTTAAGGCGTAATCATTAATAAGTGCAGTGAAAGGGTAAGCTCTAGTGGTTTTACTTCGAGGTATAAAATAACAATTAAATTGCACAAGTTCATTTTTCAATGAATCTATAAGTGCATCTTTGCTGACAGTTTTTAAAATTTCCTGATAATAGTTAGGTAGTCGTTCTGATATGCCTTTCATTAATTCTTTAAGAAATACACAATCTGCTAATGCGTCATGCGCATTGCTGGTATCAAGGTCAAGTGCTCTAGCAAGATCTTCAAGTTTAAGTGAAACTTTATTATCCATAAGTGGTATGGGAAACTCGCTTTTATAAAAATGTGCGATCACAAACATTTTTAAAAAAATATCTAGCCTAGTGTTGCCGTTAGTATTGGTAAAATATGGGTCATATAGATTCCAATAAAACTGTCTTCTCATAACTTCTTCATCAAACCGCATACCATTGTAGGTAATAAATAGTGCTGGTTCTTGAGTAGTCCAGTTCGTCCAAACATCGTGCACATTTGAAATCATTTGGTAATGGGAAATATCAGAGTTAAAAATCTCACTCTTTTTATTAATTAATAAGGCTTTTGGTGACACCAGTGTCCAAGGCAGAGGTGCGCATAATTGCTCAAAACTGTCTTGTGACTGAAATGATGCTGTAGATTGAATTGCTGCAAACTGTATAACTTGGAGAAAATCTAATTCTTTAACGCCGGTAGTTTCAGTATCGTAGAAAATAAAATTATTCATTTATTTGAAAAATGTTGAACTAGGTCTGCGTACCCACCAATTAGCTGATCGTCTACAAAAACTACAGGCATTGTTCTCATAGCTGGTGCTTTTTCTCTCATCTCCAAAAAAAATGCTTGATCTTCATCAATTTTTTTTATTATGACAGTATGATCATTGTCTTCAATTAAATTAATTGCTCTGTCACAAAACGAACAATTTTTTTTTGAAAATACTGTAAAAGTCATATTATCCATTGGTCTGTTCTTGTAAATTTTTCTCAGCTTCAGAATCATCATTTTCTTCTACTTCTGATTTTGAAGTCGTCTTTTTAATATTTGAGGGTGATTTGTAGCAGACATAAATATCTTCAGGAAAGGCAAATTCTACTGTTGCAAAATCGCATTCCTCGTTTAATTGATCAAGTTTCTGTTTTCGTTCTTTTTGTAAATCTGATTCACCTGTGGCAGCACAACTGAATGTTATAAAAATAGTTAATAATAGGGTTAAAATAGTTTTAAGTTTCATATGAGTAGAATTCTAACAATTGATCAAGGCACTACAAGCTCAAGAAGTATTATTTTTGACCAAAATGCAAATATTCAAGCTTCTGCACAAGAAGAATACCCTCTTTTTTTTCCTGATGATGGATGGGTAGAAATTAATCCTGAGCACATTTATAGGTCTGTTGTAACAACACTTAATAGTTTAGATCTATCAGGAATTGAATATGCAGGACTGACTAATCAAAGAGAAACTACTGTTATTTGGGATCGTGATACACATGAACCAATT
>NYUL01000067.1 GCA_002684055.1 Gammaproteobacteria bacterium | reverse complement strand
TTTATAGAGACCGTAAAATGGTTAGGGCAGAACCCCCAAACGTATAACCAGGAGGCATATTCAGACTCTTTAGCTAAAGAGTCGTAAGTTTCATAATCAATATCCCATGTTCTGCCACCAAGCAAAAGTTCTTCAGGTTTTTTTGAAAATCTACCAGATATCTTATTAATTATTATGCGAAGTTCATTTGAAAAATCTTCACATATTAACTCTGAAAGAAAGATTTTAGGATGAATTGGGTTGTCATTTTCAAGGTGCACTGCTTGCAACCTTTTTTGTTCAAAGAAATAATCTCCCTTCACCTTATAGCCATAGTTTGCTAAAAAGTCAGCCTGCTTATAGATATTGCACTGGTCTAAATTAAAAGTTCTGAAGGCTATGTGATCATTTATAACTTGCTCGCCAAAAAGCTTTGAAATCCTCTCAGCACTTGGTGTATACGATATATAGTTATTCCATAATTTATCTAAAAATTGCTCTACTCTCATGATATTTTTTGTGCTTTCTCCCATCCTAAATTTGCATAAATCTTTGCTCTTTTACCCATTTCTACTGCAAAGTCACTTGCTGCTGTGCCATCCCTAACTCTACCAAGAATTCCTTGGCAAATGCCGGCAGCCTTAAAGAGTGAGAAAATTATATAAAAATCCCATTCACTCTCTAATTGCATTTTTGTTCGAGATAGGTACAAATCCACATATTCTTTTTCACTATGTATACCCAATGATCCAGCAGCCTCATCTGATATCTCTCCAACATGCCAAAGCATACAATGGTAGCCAAAATCAGCTAATGGATCCCCAATTGTAGATAGCTCCCAATCAAGCATGGCTTGAATCTCATCATTATCAAAAAATACAACATTATCGAGTCTATAGTCACCATGAACTATAGAGGTATATTTTTGAGGTGGTGTGTGTTTTGGAAGCCAATCTATGAGGTTATGCATGGATTTAAGTACTTCCGTTTCTGAGTCAAAATATTGTTTTGTCCACCTAGAAACTTGTCTTTCAATATAATTTCCAGGTTTTCCATAATCTTCTAGACCTATTTCAAGATAGTTTTGCGTATGAAGCCTAGATATACCAAGGTTCATTTGATCGAATACCTTTTTTCTTCTGCTGATATCAATTTCTGAAGCAACAGGATCCCAATAAATATTGCCCTTACAATACTCCATAATATAAAAAGCTGTTCCAATAACATTTTCATCTTCGCATAATATTGAAGTTTTTGGAGTTGGAACATTTGTATTATTAAGCCCGGTCAGCACCTTGTACTCCCTATCAACTGCATGAGCAGACTTAAGCAATTTGCCTGGTGGCTTTCTTCTAAGCACATATTCGCCTTCTGCAGTTGTCAGAAGATATGTTGGATTAGATTGGCCCCCTTTAAATTGCTTGTAATCCAGAACCTCTGGCACATTAGATGATTGATCCCCTAGATAATCATTAAGAGCACTAAGATCGAAAGCTAAGTTATCAGCAACTTCTTTTGTGCCTGAGAAATGTTTATTCATTGTGTTTGTTTTCTGATGTCTTAATTATTAATGACTGATTTTCTGACTGAAGAATTTCTATTTTACGATGTAATTCTTCAATTTTATTTCTCAATGATTTAGATTCAGTTTTAAGTTTGAAATTTTGCTCGATAAGTTTATCTACTAAGGCCGATAATTTTTTAATTTTTTCGTGCATAATATTCGTCTATGTCAGATTTAAACGTAAACATATTTATAGCCAGAAGAGCTGAAGCTGCAAAAAGAATGGAAGATGATTCTATTCTTGTGCTGAGTTCTTCAAAACTATCTTTAAGAAATAATGATACTACATTTCCTTTCAGACAAGACAGTAACTTCTATTACTTAACAGGCTTTCAAGAGCCTGAATCCGTATTGATAGTACACAGCGATGGTAGATCAATTTTATTTTGTAGAGAGAAAAATCCAGAATTAGAAAAATGGGATGGCTTCATGTGGGGGCCTAAAGCTGCAAAAGAAAAGTTTGGATTTGACGAGGCTTATGATATCAATCAAATCGATGAGATTCTGCCAAACCTCATAAGGGGCCATAAAACATTTAACTCGCTTGTAGGAAAAAGTTCAGAATTTGATTTAAAAGTTACGGCCTGGATTAATAAAGCCAATAAAATGGAGAGGCACCAGGGGAATATCGATCTTAAAAACTTTTCAAATCAGCTTGGCAGCATGAGGTTAATAAAAGATGATGCGGAAATTAGCATAATCAGAAAATCTTGTGAGATAGCAGCAATTTCACATAGATCAGTCATGCAGCAAGCTAAAGTTGGTATGTCTGAATATGATCTTGAAGCAATGTATATGAATGAATTTAAGGTAAATGGTTCTCGTGAGCCCTCATATACGCCTATCATTGCTGGAGGTGCAAGAGCCTGTATCTTACATTACATTGATAATGATCAAGATATTAATGATGGTGACTTGGTACTGGTTGATGCTGGTTGTGAATTTGGGATGTATGCATCTGATATTACAAGAACTTATCCAATTAATGGCAAATTTAGTGGTGAACAAAGAGCAATATATGATGTTGTGCTTGAAGCTCACGATGCAGCTTGCCATGCAGCTAAAGTAGGAAATCCCTGCACAGATCCTCAGAAAATTTCTGAAAAATCATTATCACAAGGCCTTAAAGATATAGGGCTTTTGAGTGCTAGCCTTGACGAAATTTTAGAAAATAAATTATTTAGAGAGTTTTATTACCATAAGATTGGGCACTGGATGGGTTTAGACGTTCATGATGACTGCCCTTATTCAGTTGATGGAAAAGAATTACTCTTCAAGGAAAATATGGTAATGACTATAGAGCCTGGCGTTTATGTCAATGACTCAGCTGAAGTTGATGAGAGATGGAAAGGCATCGGAGTGAGAATTGAGAATGATATTCTTATTAATTCAGATGGATATGAAAATCTAACTGCGAAAGTCCCAGTTCTAGCTGAGGATATTGAGCAATTGATGAGTAAATAATGTCTAAACCTGTTTTAATTGCTGGTGCAGGGGTAGTTGGATGTCTATTGGGACATGTGTTAAAAAAACATAATGTACCTTTTAAAATATTAGAGCAGAGCTCTGCATTTAAAAAAATTCCATATAGAACAGTAGCCCTAACAAAAGACTCCATTCTATTTCTTAACACTCTTGATAAAAGTTTAGATCTAAATGATTGGACAACCCCTGTAGAAAAAATGGAGCTATTTCATAAGAATGATTTAGGTATTGTGCTAGATTCAAATGATGATCAAAAAGTTACATCTATAGGATTGCTATCAAACCTACACGAAAAGCTCCTAAAAAATGTTCAAAGTGAAATACTTTGGAATACGACAGTAACAGGAATCTCTATTAAAGATACAGTTGTAGTGGAAACAACTCAAAATGAATTTGAAACAGAATTTATTTTTGCAACAGATGGTTCAAACTCAAAAGTACGAGAACTATGCGATTTTGAGAATGAAGAATGGTTTTATGGTCAGAAAGCTTACGTAACATGTATTAGAGCTGAGCATAATAATATTGCAAAACAGTATTTTACTAAAAATGGAACTTTAGCTCTTCTTCCACTAAATGATGAAGAGCAATATTATTCAGTTATTTTTTGCACAAACTCAACTGGAAATGTAACGCATGACTTACAAGACATGAATAAGCAATTTAACATAAATCTTAATTTAACTAATTTGAAATTAGGTGCAGGGTTTGAGTTAAAACACTCAAGAGCATTAAAGCTTTACTCGGACAATGTGCTGCTTTGCGGTGATGCTGCTAATACTTTTCATCCAATGGCTGGACAGGGTTTAAATCTAGGTATAGGTGATGTAATGGAGATTGAAAAAAATCTCTTAGATTTAATACAGAACAAAAAAGAAGCCCTCATGACATACAGTAAAAAAAGAAATAATAAAAATCTTCAAATGACTTGGATTATTCAAAGCTTATTTGGGGCATTTGGAAATGTTAATAGCGTTACTGAAAAAATACTTAATTCAGGTATGAAAATTTTAGACAAAGCTCCAGAGTTAAAGCAAAGAATTATTAATTACGCTAATAAGAATTAAGTTAAGTTTATTTTTTTGAGGAGTTCATATGTCTCATGGACCGGCAACCCAACAACGTTTGTATAACTGCCAATAATATTTGAGATATATTTGCCAGCAGGGCCATGAATTCCATAAGCTCCAGCTTTGCCTACTCCTTCTTCGGATAAAACATACTCTTCTATTTCTGCTTCAGACATTAATTTGAAAGTTACCTTTGTTTCACATGTTTCTATGAGTGAATTTTCGCCATAACTTACCATGACCGTTGAGAAAACACTGTGAGTATTGCCTGAAAACTCTCTTAAAAGTTGCCTTGAGTGTTGGTGGTCTTCAGGTTTTCCCACGATTTCTTTATTGGGCGTAAAAACTAAGGTATCTGCTGTCAATACAGGAAATTCTGATTTATCTGAATCTTTCAGCTGCTCCCTTGCACTAATATTTTTCCCCACGACAATAGCTTGGGAACACTTAATAGGATCTTTTTCTACTACTGAATCTTCATCAAAACTTTGATCTACAACTAGATGTTTTATACCCATGAGGTCTAGTAATTCTGTTCGTCTTGGTGAGGCTGAAGCTAATAGAAGCAAAATTAAACTTTAATGCCTTTAGATCTCATATCTTTTAAAACAGCATCAATACCATTTTTATCGATTATGCGCATGCCTTTAACAGAGAGCGTTAGTGTTACAAATTTGTTTTCGGACTCAACCCAGAATTTGTGTTTATGCAAATTTGGTTTGAATAATCTTTTCACACGGTTTTTAGCATGGGAGACATGATTGCCTACCATTGCTTTTTTGCCTGTTACTTGACACACGTTACTCATAAGAACGGATGATAATAAAATAGTAATTGATTTTATGCAATAATTAATACTCACTCATGAAGCTAAAATTTAAAATTCTCGATCAAAGAATAGGAACCGATTTCGATACGCCTAAATACCAAACTAGCGGCTCAGCAGGACTAGATCTATTGGCATGTATAGAAGAAGAATTGGTTCTTCAACCAAATGAATCTACCATAATCCCATCAGGGATATCTATTTTTATAGAAGATCCTGAATTTGCAGCTATTGTGATCCCAAGATCAGGGCTAGGAGCAAAAAAAGGGTTGGTTTGTGGCAACCTCCTTGGTCTTATTGATTCAGACTATCAAGGACCACTAAGTATTTCTTTATGGAATAGGTCACAAGACCCCATAATGATAAATGCTGGAGAAAGAGTGGCACAGTTAGTAGTAATTAGAGTAAACCAAGTAGATTTAGAATTGGTTAGTGAGTTTACTGAAACAGCTCGAGGAGCTAAGGGTTTTGGTAGTACAGGAACTACTTAGCAGTCTTACCAAATTTCTTTTCAAATCTTTGCACTCTACCACCAGTATCAAGAATTTTTTGCTTACCAGTATAGAAAGGGTGAGAAGCAGATGAAGTCTCTACAGGATAATAAGGATAAGTCTTACCATCTTCCCATTCTTTCGTTTGAGACGTATTTAAAGTTGAACGAATTAAAAAATGCTTATCCACACTT
>NYUL01000066.1 GCA_002684055.1 Gammaproteobacteria bacterium | reverse complement strand
GTTCTTGAAGAGCAGGCTACAGGGATCGTTGCTGAAAAAGCTAAATAAATATGATCTGGCTTACTGAGCTTTATATTGCCCTACGTGACTTCATGGAGTCAGGTGGGCCAGTATTGTGGTATATAGCTTTATTAGTCACCTTTATGTGGGCTCTTATTTTCGAAAGAGTTTACTATTTCTTATTTGTGCATGATGAACTAGCTAATGGCATTAATAAGAGATACCTAGGCATGAAATTTCCAACACCTTGGCATAAAAATGTCACTAAAGGCAGATTAATTTCTGAAGGTAAAATAGCAATTAATCGAAACATACAATTAATTCAAGTATGTATCGCTTTGTGTCCGTTATTTGGTTTGATGGGCACTGTTACTGGTATGATTGAAGTGTTCCAAGTGATGGCTTTCAATGGTGGTGGTGATGCAAGATCAATGGCTGGTGGAGTTTCAAAAGCTACTCTACCCACCATGGCAGGAATGGTCTCTGCACTATCAGGTGTGCTTGCAATGATCTGGGTAAAAAACCAAGTTGAAACTAATGAGCTATTAATGGGAGAATATGTTTCAGGACACAGTAAAAAAGGAGTGAAGAAATGAGAAGAAACGCAATATCATCTGCAGCAAGAGAAGAAGAGAGTGAGATAAATTTAACACCAATGCTTGATGTTGTTTTCATCATGCTTATTTTCTTTATTGTTACAGCAAACTTTATTAAAGAGCCTGGTCTTGAGGTAAATAGACCAGATTCTGATACATCTGAAATCCAAGAAAATGCAGCAATTTTAATTGCAGTTGGTGGAAACGATGAAATATATATGGACGGTAGAAGAATTGATGTAAGGCAGGTAAAAGCAAATGTGCTTAAATTATTGGCAGACAACCCTCAAGGCACAGTTGTTATACAAGCAGATGAAACTGCAAGCGCAGATGCAATCATTCAGGTAATGGATGGCGCTAGAGATGCTGGAGTTTTTGACATATCACTTGCTGCTGAACCAAACTAAATATGGCTGATACAAAAAGATATACATTTGTTGCTATGGCGCCACTAGTCGTCTTTTTGTTATTTATATTTATGGTTTTACTGGTTAGTACTGGTGATTCAGGTGATGTAGTCAAGGCTAGAAAAATTGGTGATGTCATAATGCCAGATAGAGAAATTGAAACTATCACTTCCGAAGAAGTGGAACCACCAGAAGAGCCTGAAATAGCTCCACCAGACATAGCTCCTCCTCAGTTAGATGTTACGCCCATAGCAGTTTCTGCTGCAGCTTCTAAACCTGACATAAATTTTTCACAAGGCCAAGGCGCACTTTTTAGAGATGGAGATTATATTCCACTTTTTAAAGTTCAGCCCATATATCCGCGTAGAGCTAAAGAGAGAAATATGGAAGGCTATGTGATAGTAGCTTTTACCATAACTGAATCAGGTACAATTGAAGAAGCATATGTTATGGAAGGTAAATGTAGATCAGCATCAAATAGGGCTGGTGAATTCAGCGAATGCAGTATGTTTAATTCTGCTACCTTAAGAGCAGCAGCTAAACTCAAATATAAACCTACTGTCAGAGATGGAAGAGCAGTTGCAGTTGCAGATGTCCCGCATAAATTTACTTTTGAACTGGAGCAAGACAGCTAATGAGAATTTTATTTTTAATATTTTTAACCCTTTCATTTAATATCAGCACCCAAGTGCCCGAGCCAGATTATGGATTACCAGAACTGGCCTCTGAAGAACGAATAAAAGAACTAAACACAAAAAAAAGAGCGAAAGTAATGACACAGTCAGTTGCAAGGACTATGCAAAAAGTTATTGATGCTTTAGATGAAGCTGGAGTACTAGAGCAAGAAAAAGAATTATTGAAAAAAGCAAAAAAAGAGAAAGAGGCAAATGCTAAAGACCCAGAGATTGATAGTGCAATTGCTAAAGGACAAAAAGAGCTAGATGCGTTAAGACCAAGACTTGCCTCTTTGAAGAGTTACGACAGGTCCATGTTTTACTATTATCAATCTTATTACAATTTGGCTTATCAAAATAAAATAAAAGATGCGATTTCAAACTATTTAAATGTTGTTAAAGAGGAAGATACAGCAGAAAAGCTGAGGGTTGAGGCTTATTATGTTTTATCACAATTATATCTCTCTGAAGCAGACTTCAATTCTGGTGTGGAGTATTTACTAAAATGGTTCCAGAATGCTCCAGAAGTTAAGCCTGATGCTTATGTCCTACTTGGTCAAGCCTATTATCTTTTAGCGGATCAAGAAAAATCAAAAAGCAGAGCCTTAGCATCTAAGCAAAAAGCTTTTAACAATGTGCAAGAAGCAAAACGTATTGCAGATGAAAAGCAGTTAAGGTTTAGAGAAAACTGGTACTCATTGCTAATTGCAGCTATGAGTGAGCTAGAGCTTAAAGAGGAACAGATTCCTTTATATGAAGAGATTCTTGAGCTTTATCCGAAGAAAAAATATTTTGTAAATCTTGCAGGTTTGTATAGTGACTTAGACAGACCAGTAGACTACACAAGCCTATTAAAAACTGCATATACAAAACAATTATTAGATAAAAAGAGTGAGTTTCAATCTCTTTCCCAGATGCTTTTAGCGGCTGGTAACCCATACTGGGCATCAGAAGTTATGCTAATGGGTATGACAACAGTACCAGGCTTAAGGGTTGTTGATCAGGAATGTGTGTTGAGCAAAGTCTTAGATGAAGATGGCAATTTAAAAATAGACAGAGACGGAGTTGCAATCGAAGAACAGGTTTGTACTGATATTTATGGTCCAGCTTTTGTTAAAGCTGGTTCCTCAATGGCTTTAGATCAAGAAGCCACACCCGTTTTAGTTGAAGATAAACAGAACTTAACTATTCTTGCTGAGGGCCTAAGGGCTGCCAAGGAGAGACAGGCTGCAATAGATGTATTTAAAAAGCTCGTTAAGATAACAAAAAACGGTGAAGCATACATTGCAATGGGCAATCTCTATTATCAAGAAGATGAAATAGATAATGCCATTGATGCTATCAATAAAGGTTTAAAAATTGGAGATTTAAAAAATCCTGGCTTTGCCCAACTTACATTAGGACAAGCTTTATTTGAAATGCAAAGATTTAATGAAGCCAGAGAAGTTTTTAACAAAGCTTCAAAAAGCAAAAAGGATACTGTTAAAAAGTCAGCAAGAGCTTGGTTGAAATATACTGACAACGAACAAGAAAGAGTTAGGAATCTTAACTTAAGAAAAGAGTCTATCTCTTAACGTATTCACAGATCTTAAAAGAAAATTCGTTGCCATCCGATTGAGAAAATAATTCACTTGATACTTCAAGCCACTCGCTCATATCAAATTTTGGAAAGAATACATCTCCCTGAAGGTGCTCAGCATCAACCCAGCTAATAACAAGTTTATTAATTAAGTTCATTCCTTCCTCAAAAATTTTTGCACCCCCAATTAGGATAATTTCATCGTTTGTTTGACTGTTTGCAAATGAGATTGCTTCCTTAAGCGATTTGCATATTGTGCAGCCTTCAGCATGATCGAGAGTGGTTGAAACTACAATATTTATTCTATTAGGCAGGGGTCTGCCAATAGATTCAAAAGTGTTTCTTCCCATTATTATTGGTTTATACATTGAATAGTTTTTAAAGTGCTGAAGATCATCTTTAAGCTTCCAAGGCAGATCATTGTTGACCCCAATAAGTTGCTTGCCATTCATGGCAACTAAAGATGAAATAATCATACAGCCACTATTGCTGGTATATGTGGATGGTGTTGATAGTTTAGTAGCTCAAAATCTTCAAATTCATAAAGGTCTATAGAGCTCTTTGTTGCTACTTTAATTTGCGGTGGCTCTAATGGAGTTCTGGATAGTTGTTCTTCTGCTTGAGCTAAATGATTGGTATACAGATGGGCATCACCTAGTGTATGAACAAAGTCACCAACCTCGAGATCGCAAACATTTGCAATCATGTGAGTTAATAAAGCATAAGAAGCAATATTAAATGGAACTCCTAAGAATATATCTGCGCTCCTTTGGTATAACTGACAAGAAAGTTTGCCATCTTGCACATAAAACTGAAAAAGAATGTGGCATGGAGGAAGTGCCATGCTTGGTATATCTCCTACATTCCAGGCACTAACTATATGTCTTCTGCTGTTAGGGTTAGATTTAATCTGTTCTATTACTTGAGAGATTTGATCATGCATGCCATCAGCAGCTTTCCATTTGCGCCACTGTTTTCCATAAACTGGACCAAGATCACCATTTTCATCAGCCCATTCATCCCAGATAGATACGCCGTTTTCTTTTAAGTATTTGATATTAGTCTCTCCTTGTAGAAACCAAAGCAGCTCATATGCAACAGATTTAAAATGAATTTTTTTTGTGGTTAAAAGTGGAAAAGATTCTTGCAAGTTGAATCTCATCTGATGGCCAAATACAGATAATGTTCCAGTGCCTGTTCTATCTCCTTTTGGTTTTCCAGTGTCTTTAACTCTTTTGAGTAAATCTAGATATTCTTGCATTTATTTTCTTGAAAGTATGAATACCCCTAATACTATCATAGGAACCGACAATAACTGACCTTGTGTTAGAAAACTAAACAATAAAAAATCATTCCCCCACACAGTATCAGGAGTTCTGAATATTTCAGATATAGATCTAGCTACGCCATAACCAATTAAGAAGTAACCCGAATGCCTGCCAACTTTTTCTGTTTTTTTGATCAGAAAGTTTAAAAATATGAATAACATTACGCCCTCTAGCAGCGCTTCATAAATTTGCGATGGATGCCTTACCAAACCTAATGGGTCAGTTGGAAAAACCATTCCCCAAGGCACATCAGTAGGTCGACCAAATAATTCAGCATTAATAAAATTTGCAATTCTCCCTAAAAATAGAGCAATCGGAACTTGAGGTGCAATCCAATCTGTAACTTGAAAAAAAGCAAACCCCTTTCTATTGGCATAAACTAGCATTGATACCATTACTCCGATTAATCCACCATGAAAAGACATGCCACCTTGCCATATCTTAAGAAAATAAAGAGGATCAGCTAGCTGCAAATGTAGGTCATAGAAAATAACATGACCAAGCCTGCCCCCAACAATAGCACCAAAGAACAACCCATAAGTAAAAACCACATCACTTACTTCGTCTTTGGAAACATCAATATTAAATTTCAATTTAGTAGCAGCCATTCTTAGGTAAATTAGATAGGCGCCCACAACATAAGCCAGACCATACCAATGTACATTTAGCGCATCACCCAAGTAAGGATGCAAAAAATCAGGCAATGGAATTGATAATGCTATAGGGCTTATTTCAGGATAAGTAATCATCTTAAAAACCAGTATATTGCAACAGGCACTAGGTGGGCAGCAAATATGAACTGTAAAAACTTATCATTTAGTTTGTGAGCTAGTTGAGCTCCAATTTTTGCAAAAAAGAAGCTGAAAATCACTATACCAAAAACACCTGGAAGGTAGATAAAACCCAGGGTATACTCGGGAAGGCCTTCAACATTTAGACCCAGAAGTAAATATGATGTTGAAGATAATATTGCTATAGGAAATGCACAGGCAGCTCCAGTGCCCACAGCTTTTTTCATCTCCATACCACTAATTTTTAATAGAGGCACACTAAAAATACCGCCACCAATACCAAAAATTGATGATAAATAACCTATGACACCTCCTGCAATATTAAAGAAAATAAAGCTTGGCTCTTTATTAACTTTTGGCATTTTGATATTTATAAATAAGCGTGCTGCCATTATTGAAACAAAAATAGCTAGCATATTCTTAAGCACTTCAGAGTCTACATTTATAACAAAACTTGAGCCAAAACCTGCACCCACCAGTATGCCTACTGTGAGTTGGGAAAATCTTTTTATAGATAATGATTTTTTCTTATAGTGCGAATATGCTGCTGAAGAAGAAGTTACGATAATGCAAGCAAGAGCAGTGCCTATGGAAAGTGGTATTGTGATTGCTTCTTCAATACCATTTGAGGTAAGGATGTAGTGCATCACTGGAACAATAATTAGCCCACCGCCAACACCAAATAATCCAGCCATTGTGCCAGTAATGATTCCAACTAAGCCAAATATGAAAAACTCAACTATCATCTTTCAATTTATCTGATTCTTTAGAGCCTAAGGCTACTAGGCCTTGAATTTTTGATGACATTGACCCCTTGCCATCAATAAGTTTATTCCTTGCATCGTCGTATTTTTTCTGGCTTTGAGCTATTGAATTACCAAGACTATCCATAACTGAAGTAAAGCCATGCAGTTTATCAACTAACTTTTGCGCCTCTTCATATACCTTTATCACACTTTCTCTTTGCCCATCAAGTCGCCATAAGTTTTCGACCATCTTGATGGATATATGTAGGATGGAGGGGCTTACCAAGGCAATTCTTTTCTTATCTGCGTAAGATACAAGTTCTGGGTCATGCTTAAGAGCCACACTCAATGAATCATCGATCCCTAAAAACATGAAAATAATATCCGGAGTATTAAGTTCGGCAATCTGGCTATATCTGGTTTCGCTCAAATCGTTTATTCGGTCCCTTATATTTTTTGTTAATACTTTGCCTAATTTCTGCTTTTCATCCTTAGACTCTGTATTGCAGTAGTCATTGTATGCATTAAAAGAAAACTTTGAGTCTATAATTAAGTTTCTATCTTGTGGCAAATAGATAACCGCATCGGGTATTTCTCTTGAGATATCTTCATCAACCTTAACAGTAAAGCTTTTTTGAAGTTTGTAATGAGTGTTCTCTTCCAGCCCTGAATTTTCTAAGAGCATTTTGAGTTTTAATTCTCCATAATCACCTTGTGTTTTGCTGTCACCAGAAAGAGCTTTTGTAAGCTTATTAGCATCTGATGTTATCTGATTAGTTTGCTCTATCAAGCTATCTATCGTGACTTTAGTCTTTGTATGAAATTCATGCTGTTGTGAAGTATTTTTTCTAACTTCATCTTCAAATTCTTTGATTCTTTTTTTAAAAGGATCAATGATATTTTCAATATTCTCTTTCGAAGTCTTTTTGAAATTATCCTCCCTTTTTCTGAAGATATCCTCAATTGAGCTAGACAATTTTTGTTCCAGATTATTCGATAATTCATCTGTATCCAGCTGATTTTTATTTCGATTAAACAAAAAGAAGATAACTACTAAAGAAATAACAAAATAAATTGTTAAAATTACGATAACAAATTCCATAAATGAATATTTTAGAACATATTAGAGAAGAACTCCCTTGGTTAGATGCTAATAGCACATACGATTTAACAAGAGGAAAACCTGCCCCTGAACAATTAGATGTTGTTCAGAATATTATTGCTCAAATTGAAATACCATTTGAATTAGATGGTATTGATTTAAGGAACTACGGTAACCCTGAAGGGCTTCCATCGGCAAGAAAGCTTGGTGCCTCAATCTTAAAGTCAGATTATGATGAAACCCATGCACTAGACAACTCTTCTTTAACCTTGATGCATCAAATAGTAAGCTGTTCATTCTTTCTAGGCTTCAAAAATTCTAAATTAAATAGTGCAAGCAAAATAATCTGTCCAGTGCCTGGCTATGATAGGCACTTTAAGCTACTTGAGAATTTTGGAATTGAAATGATCACTGTTCCTTTTCAGGAAGATGGCCCAAATCTCAATGCAATACAAAAGATCCTTAAAACAGAAAAGAATGTTCATGGGATGGTTTGTGTACCAAGACACTCAAATCCAACAGGCCATTCTTATTCTGACGATAACGTTAAAAGATTGTTTGAACTTGCTTGCCCTCATAAGGAAAACTTCTCTATATTTTGGGATAATGCTTACGCCTGTCACGATCTAGATGAAACTATAGGGCAGACACCGATTGATCAGATTGCTAAAGCTAATGATATGGAGCATAACTATTTTCAGGTTGGCTCCACATCAAAAATTACATTAGCTGGAGCTGGAGTGTCCTTTTTCTCTAGCTCAAAAAATAATTTAGAAGTATTTGTTGATTTCAGAAATGCAATTACTCCTGGCCCTAATAAAATTAACCAAGGCATGCACGTTAAATACTTTGAAGCAGTGCCAGTGGAACAACAGATGCAAAAGTTAAAAGAAATTATTAAGCCGAAATTTGAACTTGTAGATCAGTACCTGAAACCTTTACAAGAAGAAGGCAAATGCACATATACCAAACCTACTGGTGGCTATTTTTTCTCATTTAATTCCTCAAATAACAATGCTGATCAAATAATAAAATATTGTGGTGATTTAGGTCTTAAATTATTGCCAGTAGGGGCTTGTTTCCCTTATCAAGATGATCCAGATAATAGGAATATTAGGCTTGCTCCCACATTTCCAGATTATGCAACACTTGAGCGTTGTTTAAAAATATTTACAAAAGTTGTAAATCATTTGAACTAATTCAGGTTTCACCCATCCAATTTAATAAGAGCAAATTATGAAGAGAATATTATTTTTATCATTTTTTATTATTTCAGGCCTTTTGATAGCCGATGATCACAACCCTAAATACATAGAAAGATTAGCAATAGATAACCCAGATATTGATTTTCTGATAGTTGGGACTGGCGATATGCAAGAAAGGATGTGGAAAGTAAAGCTAAAGATGGATCTAGCTGAACTTAAAGGGCCTCCGTCTCTTGCTGATATGAAATCAAAGAAAGAAAACAGGATAGCTGACTTAGATCTATTAATTAACTCAGGAAAGTATAAAGGCGCTGCTTTGGAAAGACTCACAAATATGAGAAGTAGGGTTATGGAAGCTAATCTACCATCCCAGGAGCAAATTAATCAAAGACATGACAGAAGGCTAAGAGCGATGAAATCCAAGATGAGAAGTAGAGTCAGAATGATGGATAGAAAGTTTAGAGACCCACGTAGAGAAAGAGATATGCGTGAAAGAGAAAAATGGGAGACACGAAAACAAAGGAATAGAAACAGAAACAAGGAC
>NYUL01000065.1 GCA_002684055.1 Gammaproteobacteria bacterium | reverse complement strand
TTAGAAATGTGCTTTCCTTCTGGCAAAGTAGAATTTAACAATTTTGATGCATTAGTTACATCTGTCAAAAAACTTTGTAATTCTGATGAAAAACCACAGAATATCTTTCTGACTTCAGATCTTATGCATTCAAAGACAGTTTCATTTTACTTGGACGCTTTAGATAAAAACTCTTGATAAACCTTATTTACTCTTAGTGCCTGTGCAGCCAATACATTGTTTTGGGCAACATATTTAAATGTCTCGATCTGAGAAGAGTAAAGTTCTTCATAATTATTAACCCACCTTTTAATTAAATCTCTAAAATCACTATCGCTTACCCTAGAGACTGATTCATTGGGCAATACATCAGCAATATTGCCACAGTCCGTTGATAGTACTGGAACCTTGCAAAATAGTGACTCATATAGAACTTTTGGAGAGCCTTCTCTATCTGAAGGTATTAGTAATGCCGAGGCTTTGCTAAGCAATGACGAAACATCATCGGTCTCATCTTGTATTTCAATAGTTTTGGTTAGACCAAGCTCTTTTATAAGTGTAATAAGTTGATCTTTTAATTGGCCATTACCAACTATAAGTAGTTTCTTATCTATACCTTGCCAGGCCCTTATTAATCTCTGAGGATTCTTCACTGGTTCAAGCCTTCCTAGATATAGAAAAAATTCAGGAGAAAGTTTTCTAAAATTTTGAAACCTAGTTTCGTCTACCCAATTCTCAAGAATGGTTGATTTTAAAGTTGAAATTTTTTCAATTGATCTGGCACTAGCACCAAAAACATGGTCAGTTTTTTCAAAAGCTGAAATATTTTTTTTGGTTCCATGGATGGTTGAAAAATGCAAATCTGCATTAATTACACTCGTCATCTTCTGTCCATGTGTATGCACTATATCTGGTTGTAATCGTGATAAAGTTTTATTCAAATTGAGCCGCAAAAATGGTGAAAATCTCCATGCATTAGTATCTATAACCATGTAATTACAACGAAATTTATCAGAAAAAAAATTTGGCCCGATAACTGTAACTTCATGGGTTTTTGATTGTTCAAATGAGAGTTCCTCAACATGTCGCTCTAAGCCAGCAAAAACCTTACTTGAGAACAAATGGACAATCTTCATAATCTGCTGAGGATTTCCTTGGCTACTCTAGTTGCTTCGTTTAAATGGTATTTTTCTGATGGGTGAGATAGTTTAATATCTTTCACTGAGCGCGATAGAAAATATCTTTTTGTGTCAATAAAACCAATCTGCCCATTTTTTTTCAGTCTATCAATATTCTTATTAACTTTAGTTTTAATTTCACCGTTTTCACTTGAACGTTTCTCATGGTGAAAAACGTATGTTTTCGTCTTAGTAGATAAAGACTCATAAAGCGTTGAAACACTTTCAGGGGTTAGAAACGTGTATTCAGCTTTGGCAATTTTCTCGGAAAGCCAATTATCTGATGTTTTTTTCCAATCATAAAATTTTGCATTTCCTTTATGAACTGGCATTTTTAAATCTGGCGATCTAGGTGAGGTTGTTATATCCCATTTAATTGTTGGATATTTTGTATTTATCAACCACTCCAATTGATGGGCTAAAACTTTCTTTCGGAAGTGAAAATGTCTACTTTTGCCCCCTATTACTATAAGGCCGGTATTTTTTTCAATATCTAAATTAGAGTATTTTGCCAGCACACCTTCTGTGCGGATTAAGTTCTCTCTATTTGGAAAAAGAAAAAAATCAAATTTAGGTGCTATAACCAAATCAAACCACCAGGCAGGCATGATTGGCTTCATCAATAAAATTGTTTTCGCACTCTTTAATACTTTTTTAGTTTTAAGAAGCGGGCTATGTGTTTTTCTGCCAGCGCCTATCAGCAGGTCAGCTGGTTTAGATAAATTCAACTTAGTTTGCCAATCTTCATTTATATTAACTTCAGTGACAAATACTTTTTTTAGCTCAGACAAGGCATTAACAAGCGCATCTGTTTGTTTTTCATGCCCTTTTTTTCCATCTTTAAAGACCCAAACTGTAATTTCTTCTTTCTGTTTTAGAGACATAGACTAAAATAATGCTATATGAATAAAAATAATCAATATAAATCTATTTTTCTTTCAGATATTCATTTGGGCTTTAATGGGTGCCAGCATGAAAAACTAGAAAGTTTTCTTAAGTCAGCCGAGTGTAAGGATTTATATCTGGTAGGTGATATTATCGATTTCTGGTCTATGGATGATAATTTTTATTGGCCCAAAGAGCATCAAAATATATTGAATATCTTTAATGATATGCATGAAGGTGGAACTAACGTATTTTATATTTCTGGCAACCATGATGATCCACTTAGAGAGCAGGGCTCAAAAGAAGAATTAAAGAGTAAAAATTCTACTTACACCGAAATAATGTCAATTCTGTCAAAATTTAACCATAGAGAAAGTTATGAATTTTCTTCAATAAAACATGGCAAAATGATGGTTTTGCATGGTGATCAATATGATGTGGTCACATCAAACGCAAAATGGATTTCTAAGCTAGGCGGACTAATTTATGATGGCCTTATTTTCATAAACAGACCGCTTTCAAAGTACCTCAAAAACCTTACAAAAAAAATTGTTTCAGGAGTAAGTGGTTTTCAAAACTTGGTCAAAAAAGAGTGTCAAAATGGTGGCTACGATGGATTAATATGTGGCCATAACCACCGTCCTGAAATACTAAAGTTTAGTACTCATGTTTATTTAAATACCGGTGACTGGGTGGAATCGTGTTCTGCTATAGTTGAAGAACATAATGGAACAATAAAACTGATAAATATTGAAGAGAGTAACAAAATTAATACAATGGCAGAATTATGAATAAAATTTTAATAATTACGGATGCATGGGAGCCTCAAGTAAACGGTGTTGTTACTACAATGACAACAGTTGTTGATAAGCTAAGAGAAAAGGGCTTTAAGGTTGATGTTCTTCACCCAGGAAAATTTCACACTTTTCCACTTCCTAATTATCCAGAGATTTCGGTAGCTTGGAATTTTTGGGATTTAAAGAAAAAGATTAAGAAATCAAATCCTGATTACGTTCATGTTTCTGTTGAAGGGCCATTAGGAGTCACAGGCAGACATTATTGCATAGAACATAATATTCCTTATACAACATGTATTCATACAAAATTTCCAGAATACGTTTATGAGAGATTTGGAATCGGTTTAGATGTCACAAAGGGTCTTTTAAAGTGGTTTCACAATTCAGCTGCAAAAACATTAGTCAATACTGTAAGCCACAAGGAAGAATTAGAATCTGACGGATTCACTGATTTAGTTTTATGGTCTAGAGGTTTTGATAGTGAAATATTTTATCCATGCCCTGAAGGCGGTAAGCAGAAATATCTTCTTTATGTTGGAAGGGTGGCTGTTGAAAAAAATATTGAAGCATTTCTGAAGATGGAAGCTCAATTACCAAAAGTTGTAGTAGGCGGAGGTCCTAGCCTAAAAACTTATGCAAAAAGATACCCTGATGTTGATTTTGTAGGTTTTAAAAGAGGCAAAGAATTAGCTGATTTCTATAGAGATGCGGCTTGTTTTGTCTTTCCATCTATGACAGACACATTTGGAATTGTGCTAATTGAAGCTCTTGCATGTGGTACGCCTATTGCTGGTTTTAATGTTACTGGTCCAAAAGATATTGTCTTAGAAGGTAAAAACGGATCACTTGATGACAAAGATCTAAAAAAAGCAGTTGATAGGGCCTTGTTAGTGGACAGAAAAACTACGTTTGAGTCGTCAAAGACATATACATGGGACACAGTAGCAGATCAATTCATTAGTTCTTTAGTCCCAATAAAATAATGTTTTTATTTTTACCTATTTCTGACGAAAACCCAGCTTCACAAAAGCCACTACTTACTTGGTCATTGATAGCTATAAATTTTATTGTATTTTTCTATCAACTATCTTTATCTGGAGCAGCCAACCAGGTGCTAATTAATGAATTTGGTGTAAAGCCAAGTGTATTTTTCGAAATGCGTGATTTTCATACAATTGTAACTTCTGCATTTATGCACGCTGGATGGACACATTTGCTCTCAAATATGCTTTTCCTTTACATCTATGGAGACAATATTGAATCTTACTTAGGAAGAGTAAACTTTTTAATTTTTTATATTTTAGGAGGGGTTTCAGCCGCATTATTACAAGCTTTTTTTTCTGGTGGTGTAGATGTTCCAATGATAGGGGCCAGCGGTTGTATAGCAGCAATTATGGGTGCTTATTATGTTCTTTATCCCAAAGCTAAAATAAATGTTTTCTTATGGTTCTTCATCTTCATACAGTTTATTAAAGTACCTGCCAATATAGTTTTATTGATGTGGATAATAGGGCAATTTATTTCTGCGGCAGGGGGCTCTTATTCTGGTGTAGCTTATTTTGCTCACATCGGAGGTTTTATTTTTGGTTATTTTGCAATTCAGTATTTTTTTAAAGAGTATGTGCAAAGAGCAAGAGTTATAACTAATTATGAAGTTGTACAAGACAATGACTTACCCATTTCAAGAAAGAATAAGTCTCAAGGTTTGAATAAAGATGATTAAAGATATTGAAAATAGACTAACCCAAAATATAAATTGTAATCATTTAGATATTCTTGATGAGAGCCCAAATCACGGCGGTTACTCTGGAGTAGTCTCACATATAAAAATTATTATAATTTCCAATGATTTTAATGATCTAAGTCTTATTAAAAGACATCAGCTAGTATTCAAAGCATTAGGTTCTTTTGTTGAAGAAATACATGCAATCTCAATCGTTGCTAAGACAGAGCAGCAATGGAAAACATCTAGTCAATTCATTGCATCGCCCGATTGTGCAAAAAATTAATGGAAAGGTTTTTTGCACAAATAATATCAAATAATAAATTAGTTCTTTTGGGGCTAAGTTTTTTGTTGATCATATTTTCTGGAAATCTAGAAAAATTTAGATTTGATGCATCGTCCGAAACTCTGGTTCTAGATAATGATCCAAGTTACGAAATTTATGAAGAAATTAATAATAAGTTTTCTTCTTCTGATTTTTTAGTCGTTGCTCTTATCCATCCTGAATTATTTTCAGATAAAGGTTTAAAAGAAATTCAGCGCATTGAATCAGAAATTGAAAGGTTATCAGCAGTAAATAATGTTATTTCAGTATTAGATGCTCCACTATTTGAACAACCCAAATTATCATTGGTTCAGTCAGCAACAAATGATAAATACCTTCTTCAAGATGAATTGGATTTAACAAGTGCTAGAAAAGAACTTTTAGAGAGCCCTCTATTTGGAGAATTAATCATTAATAATTCAGGCAGTGCTGCAGCAATGCAAATTAATCTTGAAAAGATGTCTGATTACACTGAAACAGTCGGTGAGATAAGGAATGTGCTGGAAAAAGACAATTTCTTTGATAATAAATACTTAGCAGGACCGGCTATGATTGTTTCTGACACAATCTCCTTTATAAAAAACGATGTTCAAAATTTTGGGTTAATCACCTTTTTAATTTTTTTCATACTCTTAATATTTTTTTTTAAAGATTTCTGGTCAGCTACCATAATTATGACTAATGCATCTTTAGTGATTTTTTTAACTATCTGTTTGCTTGGTTTTTTTGATTGGCCAATAAGTATAGTTTCATCGAATTTTTTAACATTACTATTTATATCATCCATAGCAGTTTCAGTGCATATACTTGTTAAGCTGCATGAAGGCCACACAAACAACACCAACTACACAGAGTCGCTTTCAAAAATTTTTATACCTTGTTTATATACCGGACTTACAACTATGGTGGGTTTTTTATCTTTATTACTAAGCAACATTCAGCCTGTAATAGATTTTGGAAAAATGATGGCTGTGGGTGTAATAATAAATTTAATAATTTCTTTTACTTTTATACCTGCATTAATTGGGATAAAAAATTTAAAAGAATCGAAGCAACTCTCTATGGCTGACTTTTACTACCAAAATATATATATAAGTTTTAAACAATTCTTTCAGAAATTTGTATTACCACTTATCTTCATAAGCATCCCACTTTTTCTTTATCAAGCTTCAAATCTTAAAGTGGAAAATAAATTTATTGATTACTTCGATGATTCAACAGAAATCTACCAGGGGATGAAATTTATCGATCAAGAACTAGGTGGCACCACACCTTTAGATATTATTCTTACCTTGCCAGATGAAGAGATGTTTATTGATGAGGACGATTTATTCTTTAGTGAGGGTTCAGAGAGCAGCGAATACTGGTGGCGTCAAAAAAATATGAGGGTTCTTAAAGAGATACAGAAAGATATAGACATTTTGCCGGAAATTGGAAAAGCATTAAGCATAGTTAATGGAGTCCAGCTTGCTGAGAAGATTAATAATTTTAATGAAATGGGAGATTTAGAACTGGCCTTTGTAAAGAACTCTTTGCTTAATAATGATAAAGCTAAAGACTTATTAAGTGGTTATATTACAAGTGATAATAAAGAAGCACGAATAACGTTTAGAATAATTGATACAAGCGACCGTCTTAATAGAAATGAGCTGATTGGTTATCTAGATAACTATCTTACAGATAAGCTAGCAAACACTGAGATTAGTTATGAAATTAGTGGGCTTGGTGTTCTATATAAT
>NYUL01000064.1 GCA_002684055.1 Gammaproteobacteria bacterium | reverse complement strand
TCATGTAAAAAGACCCGTCAAGGGCGTTCTAATCGTACAAAACTTTCCGCCACCTCCTCTAGACCCAGGCAAAAGCGTTATCGTGGTCAAGGTAAGTAAAAATATAAATATTTTGGGGATAGGAACCCCCTAAAAAGTTCTAAAATACCACTTTTTAGGAAAAAACCAATGGGAAGACCCGTAGATCGCTCACCTGGAGTCGTTTTAGTCACCGATTATGGTGCTCTTGACCGCGCATTAGCTCAAAAAGCTCGTCAAAAAGCTAAAACCGTTGAAGAAATCAAATCACTTATGAGCAAATGCTTATTTAACAATCAAAAAACTGAATAATTGCAAAAAAACTCCTTCGGGAGCTTTTTTATGGCTAATTTTTTGACATAAATACTGATAAATGTCGTATTTTTATGATGGCTGACGTAAATCGCGTTTCTAGGTCATTCAAGGATATTAGTTTATCCTTTTTACCTCACCCAGTAACGGGTGATCTTGGTGTTTTAAGAGATGCTAGAGCAATTAGGCAGTCAGTACGCAACATTGTAGAAACTATTCCTGGTGAAAAGTTCTTTGAACCACTTTTTGGGTCTGATGTTAGAGGTCAGCTGTTTGAAAACGCAAATTATGCTACAGCCTTTGCCATTGAAGACCAAATAACAGTTTCTTTGGAGAACTTTGAGCCTAGAATTGATGATATAGTGGTTAAAGTTGATCTTTTTACAGATCAGAATGAAGTAGGCGTTAGTGTTGCTTACAATATTGTAGGTGAAGAGTTCCCACCCCAAAATTATACATTTATTTTAACGAGTACTAGGTAATGGCATTTACTAAGTTTACAAATTTAGACTATGATCAAATTAGAGAGTCTATTAAAGACTATTTAAGAGCAAACTCCAATTTTACTGGGTTTGATTTTGATGGATCCAACTTTAGTGTCCTTATTGATACTTTGGCATACAATGCCTATATCAATTCAGTGAATGCCAATATGATCGTTAATGAATCCTTTTTGGATTCTGCCACTCTCCGTAGAAATGTAGTTTCTTTGGCGGGAAACATTGGATATTTGCCTAGATCACAGAAATCCGCTCAAGCTCAGGTTACGTTTAGTGTAGACACGGGCTCTAACACGTCCACGTTGACCTTGAAGGCTGGTTTGGTCTGCGTTGGTACAGAAGACAACAGTAGTTACGTATTTTCCATTCCAGAGCCTATAACAGCTACTGTGAATGAAGGTGTTGCTGTGTTTGGTATAGATAGTGATCCAATAACAATTTATCAGGGAACATTTGCTAGGACCTCATTTCCTGTAGATACCTCATTAAACCAAAGATACATTATTAATAATCCAGATGTTGATTTTAGTACACTCATAGTAAGAGTGAGAGATGAGAATGATACTGGGTTGGGTCAACAATGGGAAAGAGTAAAAAATATTATTAGAATTGATAAAAATAGTGAAGTTTATTTCTTAGCAGAAGTAAACCAGCAAAATTATGAACTTTTGTTTGGAGATAATATTTTTGGTAAAGCTCTAGTCAATAATCAAACAATTGAATCCACCTATATTATCGGTGATGGTAAAGCTGGTGATGGAGCTAGCCAATTTAGCTTTTCTGGCTCTTTGGTTGATGATCTTGGTAATCCAGTTTCGCCATCAAACGTGGTTGATGTAACTACCATAACAGCCGCTAGAAACGGCGCCGCTGTAGAGAGTGTAGAATCCATCAAATACTATGCTCCCCGCGTCTATGGAGCCCAATACAGGGCTGTGACGGGGCGCGACTATGAAGGCATCATTAAACAGCTATATCCAAATACAGAATCAATCTCTGTGGTGGGTGGAGAAGAGCTAATACCCCCACAATTCGGCAATGTCTTAATTAGCATCAAACCTGTCAATGGTATTGAAGTTAGTGACTTTGATAAGAAGAACATTCTTGATGGATTGAAGCAATATACAATTGCTGGGATCAATCAACAGATTGTTGATCTTAAAATTCTATTTGTTGAGATTAATAGTGCTGTTTACTATGACACTACAAAAACAACTACAGCAAATACTTTGAAAACTGCTGTTATTCGGTCTCTCAACGCATATGCGGGTTCTATTGATATTAATAAGTTTGGCGGTAGATTTAAATACTCCAAATGTCAGAAAGTTATTGATGACACTTCAACCGCAGTAACATCAAACATTACTAAAGTTATTATTAGAAGAAATCTCAATGCTGCTGAAAATCAGTTTGCTCAATATGAGTTATGCTATGGTAATGCGTTCCATATTATTCCTGGTGGTGGAACTATAAAGAGTAGTGGATTTAAGATTACTGGAAATTCAGCAAATCTCTTTATTACCGATATTCCAAATACGGATGCTGCTGGTCAGCTAGACGGATCAGGTAAAGGTGTCATATCATACATTAGTGAAAATCTTAATGCTAGTGATGGAGAATCTAATTATACAACTGTAGTTTCAAACGCAGGTATTGTTGATTACACCAAAGGTGAGATACAATTATTTACGGTAAACATAGCTTCAACAAACCTAGATAATAAAATTATTGAGATACAGGCATTTCCACAGTCTAATGATGTTATTGGTCTTAAAGATCTCTATGTCTCGTTTGATGTTTCTCAGAGCCCTATAAATATGATTAGGGATACAATTGCCAGTGGTGAACAGATCTCTGGCGTTGGTTTCCCAGTAACATCAAGTTACGGAAACGGCAAATTAACAAGGTAAAAACAGGTATCTTAGTATGATTGGTACTGGTATTGAAGTGAGAGTGAAGATCCAGGACATCGTTTCTTCCCAACTCCCTAGTTTTATTTTAAGTGAAGCACCATTAACTGATGACTTCTTAAAACAATTCTATATCTCCCAGGAGTTTCAGGGCGGTCCAATGGACTTTGCCACAAATTTGGATCAGTACCTTGATATTAATAATACATCATCTCAAGCATTATATGGTACGTATGCTCTAACTGAAAGCATAACACCAGAATCGGATATTGTTAATGTAACCACAACTAATAGTTTTCCTGAATCCTGGGGACTTCTAAAGGTTGGTAATGAGATAATGACATACACTGGTATCACTACCAACACCTTTACTGGGGTTGTGAGGGGATTCAGTGGTATTACAGACCTTCACGCTGATGGTGCCCCTCAAGAGTTAGTATTCCAGACTTCAGAGGCTTCTGCGCACCTTGCTGGGGCACCTGTAGAGAACTTAAGCGTCCTATTCCTCAAGGCATTTTTTGATAAGCTTAAAGCTACGTTTGCTCCAGGCTTTGAGGATCTAGACATTGCTGATGATCTTAATGCGGGTAACTGGATTAGAAATGTACGTTCATTCTTCCAAACTAAAGGAAGTGAAGAATCTATCGTCATTCTATTTAAAGTATTATATGGAGAGACACCTAGAGTTGTTGATCTAGAAAATTTTCTAATCAAACCATCAACCGCAGAATACTCAAGAAGAGATTATGCTGTTGCTATTCCAGTTAAAGGTAATCCCACACAGCTACAAGGAAGAACTATATTTGAAGTAGGAAATCCAAGCGTATTTGGCGCTGTTTCTGAAATTGAGACCTTTACTAGAGATCAAAATTTATATTACAGAATATTATTCTTCGTATCCAATGATGAAATTGGAAATGAGAAGAAGTTATTCACTGTACCGGCTAGATCATATACTCAAAGACCTTGGAATCCAGGCGACACTACTATTACAGTAGATAGTACTATTGGTTTCCGCAATAACGGTAAGTTTATTACCAAAGATGGTGTTGAATTTGAATATGAGCAAAAGAGCGTCAATCAGTTCTTGGGTGTAACCTGCTCCGATCCTTTAAAAACTGTAGCGATCAAAGATGAGATTATTGACAATATTGTTGTAAGGGGAACTAGTTCAGATGGTGAAGAAATTATTGTAAGACTGACTGGTGTTATTTCCGACCTAACATTTGACAATGAAGTTCCATTCAACTTTATTGGAGAGAAAATTAGAGTAGATACTCTTGGTGAAAATATTCTTGGTCCTATTGCAGTTAGAGGAACACAGACAGTTCCACAAACTATTGCCAACAGCTTCATTTACAACACCAGTGTAAGATTTGAGGTAAGAGAAGTTGAGGGTACAGAATTTACCTTATCTGCTAATTACTTAGATAAAGCTAGTATTGCTCCTGGAGATACTGTAGATATTCTCCAACGTGGTAGTCAGATTGCTTATGTCACTAATCGTCTTGTAAATAGCGTTGATTTTGTCAATTCTACAGTGACTATTAATGACACTTTCGGTGTTCCCACCAATCAACCACTTGATATTAGAAGAAACCAGAAGTATGCTAATAGTACCGGTACACCCATTGATTATGGTAACAATGCGGTACTATCTAATGTCTTGAATTTGTATGATGCTAGAGAGTTTGATTCTAATTATTATGTTGCCACGAATTCACTTCCATCATATGAAATCACATCCAACATCGTTGAGAGTACGATAGTCGATCCTACTCCAGATAGCTTTGAAGATTTTAATAGCTTTACTAATGAGTACTCCACTCTCGTTTTTCCAGAAGAAGTTCAGTTCTATACGGGAGATTTGATCTCATATACTGTCAGTAAGGATACTGTTCCACTAATTGATATTGGTGAGTATTATGTTCAGATTCTAGAGGATAGGAGAAAAATTAAATTATATGTGTCTCCATCTTTTATTGGCAGTACAAGTTTTGTTGGCTTTACCGAGACTACTGGAATTGGAACGCATTTCTTCACATTGGAGAGTCAGAAAACTCGCCAAATTACTACAAAGCGAGTATTCAGAAAAATTCCAGTATCTGATACTTTAATTTCTATTGATAGAGAGCCAGAGCCCACTAGACCTGGTGCTATCGCCGTACTTACTAATGGTGTGGAGATTGTATCATATAAGTCCCCCGATAAAGTATATTTGGGACCTATTGAGAAATTAGATGCGGTCGCACGGGGAGAAGGTTACAGTGTAATTACTCCACCAAAAGTTGAAATTGCAGAACCCGATGTATTAATCTATGAGTTAGTAGCCCCTCCTGTTGTTCCTACTAGAGCTTTTGGTACTCCTGTAGTTAAAGGGAAGCTAGAGGAAATTGTAATTGACCCACAAGATTTTGATATTGATCAAGCATTCAGTATTACTGTGCGCGGTGGTAATAGTAGAGGTGCTACAGCAATCCCTGTTGTTGACAGGCAAAATAGAATTATTCCTTTTGACAGTAGAGTTACTGAACTTGGTGGGGGTGTTAATTATACTGACGATAGTATTTTATTCCAGGTACCCCATAACTTGTCTGATGGAGATGCTGTTGTCTATAACAATAAAGGCGCAAAAAGTATTGGTACCTCAAAAAATGCTGTACCAGCAATTAGTACTGGAACTACACTGTCTAATGGTGGTATTTACTATGTTGAAGTCTTAAATATAAGAACAGTTAGATTATACGAAACTCTAGATAAACTAAAGAGTGGCGGTGATCCAGTATACCTCTCACAAAACTTAAATGGTTATGGTATTCAATCATTTGACACATTAAGGAAAAATACAATTATTGGAGCTACTATCTCCGATGATGGTGGTTTTTTCTATTATAGAAATATGGAGTTTGAGCCATCAAACGTCTTTACTGCGTATGATGAAATTAGATATTTTGAGCACGGTTTTGAGAGTGGTGATATTGTTGAGTATGGTACTACTGGGATCCCAATTGGTGGGCTATCAACTTCAAATCAATACTACGTTTATAAAGTAGATGACAATATTCTTAAGTTGTCTGATGCAGGTATTGGTGCTACTATTAGCAGTAACTATGAAAGATTGGAGTTTGTTGATTTAACCAGTGAGGGAACTGGTAAGCACAATATTAAGTATCCAGATATTACAACCGAAGTTGTTGTTTCTTATGCTAGTACTTTTAGTGGAGAAGTTAAAGCTACTCCAGTTATTAGAGGATCTATTGAGCAAGTTTACACTAATGACGGTGGCTACTATGGTAGTGACATCACAAACTTCCAAAAAACTCCAAATGTTGAATTATCATCTGGAACTGGTGCTGCTATCGTACCATCAATTGTTGAAGGTAGGATTACTGGAATTCAAATTTTAAATTCTGGTAAAGAGTATGCGGATAGTCCAAATCTAATTATTGAAGATTCATCTGATAGTGGTGTTGGTGGTAAGTTAAGGGCTATTGTTGTTGATGGTAAAATTGAAGAGGTCATTATCATTAATCCTGGTATCAGCTATGGAGAAACCACTACAAAAATTAAAGTGGTTGATCCAGGTAAAGATGCTATCATTATTCCTAGGATTAGAGACTTAACAATTAACTTATATGCTAGGTTTGGATTTGAGGTTCTAAGTCAGAACAACTATAGAATTGTAGCCTATGATAGAAAGTTAAGAGAAGATGTATATAATGACGATGGTAACATTCATTCCCCTATCATTGGTTGGGCTAATGATGGTAACCCAATTTATGGTGGTTTTGGCTATTCTGATCCCAGAGATACTAACTCTGGTATTAGAGCTATGGAGACCGCATATATTTTAGCCCCTGAGGATGTATTTGGACGACCAAGACAACAATCTTATCCAGCTGGCTTCTTTACCGAAGACTATAAGTATGTTGATGGAGGAGACCTAGATGAGTATAATGGCAGATACTGTTCTACTCCCGAATTCCCTGATGGCGTGTATGCATACTTTGCTGGTATCGCCGCTGATCAGCAGTCAAGTGCCAGAGAACCACAATTCCCATACTTCATTGGTCCAGAATTCAGAGACTCTGCTATTGAACCTTCAAGTACTAATATTGATCAAGACTTTGATGTTAATGATAAGCCAATCTTTAGAAATACTTTCCCGTATTATGTGGGTAGCCCATTCGCTGGTAGTGAATTCTTAGTTCAATCATATTTGTTTGACACTCAAGACCAGATTGTTGAATCAATTTCTCCTGGTGAGATTGATGGCATTGCTATTGTTGGTGCTGGAAATAGTTACGGTGTTGGTGATATTCCTATCTTTGATAGTAGTGAAGATTCTGTCAGTTCTATTGTTAGTCAGGTAGTTGGGTTTGGTATATCAACTATTGACGAAGATACTTTGTCATATAGTAAATTAGTAACAAAAGTTATTAGAGTTGATCAAAGTACTGTTCGCATTTATGTTGATCCTGTTCACGCCTATCGCGAGGGCGACTCTGTTATCATTAGTGGTCTAACTACGTTCACTTCCGTTATTGGCGGCTCACGTATTGTTAGTATTGACAATACGTCAATGAGTCTTTATAATCCAGTTCCAGCAGCTGTTTCTGAAGGTGCGATAGACATTTTCGTAAATTATATTTCATCAAATGTCAGCGTTGGTTCTTCTTTGACTATTGGAAGTGGTAATGATATTGAGGAAGTAAGCGTATTAAATATTTTCCCCATAAATAAAGCTCTTAGAGTTTATAGATCACAAGCAACATCAACTGTTGCTCCTATTGGAGCAAGAGTATTCCCTATCAAAAATTTCTTTGATATTGATGTAAGAACCGATGAGTTTGAATCTGAGTTGAATGAAGATTACTTCTTCAATCCAAGGCAGACGTTTAGTACTGCTAGTGAGTTAGGGGAAACAACAGAAAGAATCTATTCAATTGGTAATATTAATTATGAAATTTCTATTCCTGCTGCTTCTATCTACGCACCTTCACATCAGTTTAGAAACTTAGAAAAAGTTACTTTTATTAAGCCAGCACTTGGGGCACCTATTCAAGTTAGGGATAATGCAGGTAACATTCAAATTATTCCACAGATTGGTGATGAAGAAACTTTATATGTTCATAATGTATCAAAAGATTTGATTGGACTTAGGTTTAGTCCAGAAGAAGAGGATTTAGTTATTCTTTCTGATGGTAGTGATCTTTTCCGCTATAATATCATCACTGATAGATTTGCTGAAACAGCTAACCTTGATAGAATTAGATCTAATATTACGACTATAGAACCCCATCAACTAGAGAATGGAGATGCTGTAGATGTGAGTGTAATTCCTTTTGGTCCTGCTGGCATTGGATCAAACTCTTCTATTGTAGTTGAATTTAATGAGGTATCACAGTCTCTAATAATTGATCCTGAGATAGCTCTTCCTGCAGATGTTGATACATCACTAAATCTAATTACTATTGAAAATCACGGATATATTCTTGCTGATTATATTCTCTACACTGCTGCTGACACTGTTATTTCTGGGTTAACCAATAATGGTAAGTACTTTGTAATTCCATTTGATTCTGACAGATTCTACGTTGCCCAAACTGAAATTGATACTAAAATTGGTTCTGAAAATCCAATCGAATTAAATTCGCAGGGCGTAGGTAATCAAGTATTTGCCAAAGTAAATCCAGAACTCAATATCATCAGTAACCATGACATCAACTTTGATGTGTCATCACCCACATTATTTGGTAAAGAGTTAAAATTCTTTTATGATCAATCACTAACTGAAGTTTTTGAAAACAACAGTATTGACAGGGTGTTTGTTGTTAGTGGTATTTCTACCGAAGGATTTCCTGATGGCGAGAAAAATATTAGATATTCTACTAACAATCCTGGTGTTATCTATTATGGTCTTGAGTCTGGAGGATACATTTCCACTGCAGATACTAACGCCATTTCATATAACTCAATTAGTTATGTGAATAGTACTTATAGCATTAGGGGAACTGTTACTGTAGAAGGGGACTCGGTATTCTCATTATCACTTCCCCAGAGACCTGAAGTTAGTAAGTATCTTCCATCCCAAGCTAATTTAAAGTATTTAACATCATCCATTAATACTACTGGACCTGTTGGTACCATTAGGATTATTTCGTCTGGCAAAAACTTTGATACTCTACCAGAGTTTATAACAATTCAAAGTCCAACTGGAACCAATGCTTCGTTGAGAGCATCATCTAGTAATATTGGAGAAGTTTCTTCTTTTAGAATTCAGAACCCAGGTTGGGCATACTCTGCTGATAGAACGATAAGACCAAAGGGTATCGTTCAGCCTAGTATTGAATTTACAGATTCTGATTTTATTACTAGTATTGAAGTTTTGAATGGTGGTATTGGATACCAGTCTGATCCAGACGGTGTTCTAATTGACTCTGTAACGAGAGATGTTATTAACAGCGGTTCAATTTTTGTTCAAACACAATCATCCAAAGTTGTTGACGTTGAAATAGATGTTGCTCCATCTGGTCTATCTAAAAATTCCCACGAATTCTTTACTACAAATAATAGTAATGGCGTACCAATTTTACAAATCATAAATCAGGTTGCTAATCAGGGAACTGGTTTTGTTGATTATTTGATGCAGACCCCAATTGCGGGATATCTTGATGCGCCATTTGAGGTTGGTGATAAGGTATTCATTGAAAATATTTTTGCTATCAACACAGCAGTGCAAGACACAAATATGAATTCATCGGAGTATGGATATACGTTCTTTGATGTTGTTGCTGTTCAGGCTACTAATCCCGTTGTTATTAGAGTTCAGTATCCTGACACTAATGTTGGAGTTGCCGCTACCTTCCAAAACGCATTCTCTTCAATTGTCAATAAAAAGATATATCCAATATTCCAAGTCAATCAAACTACTGCGGTATTCATTGAGGGGGAAAGACTCTCCTTAATTGATAATGGAGTAGTTCAGGAAACTGATTTGGTTGTAGAAGAATCAAACACAAACTTCTTTAAAATTAAAGGGAACTTTAATCTATTAGTGGGAGATTCTGTTAGAGGAAACGTTAGTGGTGTTATAGCCACTGTAACTAATATTGATAAGAGCTTCTGTAGATATAAAATTGAGACTATCAGTCGTACCAGTGCAGGTTGGAGTGATGCTATTGGATTCCTTGATGATGAGTTTCAAGTAATTCCAGATAACAATTATTACCAGAATCTATCATACTCCATTAAGAGCACAATCAACTTTGAAGAGCTTATTGGTCCAGTTAATAGATTGGTCCATCCTATAGGATTGAAGAACTTCTCCGATACCCGAATTGAGGCTTTTGGCAATGCTGGTTTTGGAACAACTGCTATTTCTACCGACACAACTCTTATTCTTGATTTTATTGGATTGACTGATGTTGCTCGCACACCTCTGCGTGTAGATAGAATTAATGTATTTGATTTGGGATATGATGATAATGTTATCAATAACAAAACAAATGCTATTAGATTTAATAGTGCTGTGCCATATAAGAGGTTGACTGATTACATTGAAGTTAAGACTAATAGAGTATTGTTGATTGATAATGTTAGTAATGACTTTATTGATAGTGACAATCTTCGTGGTCAAAATGAGTATATCGAATTTAATGTAATCACTGATATCTTTACTGCGGGTATAATTCAAGTTAGAAATCCAAATACGGATGAAGTTCAACTATCAGAAATTGTTTCCCTTACTTATGATAATAAAGCCTTTACTATGAATAAGGCTGATGTATTTGATGGTGATGTCCCACACGGCGACTTTGAGTCAAAGTCACTAAACAATAGTGACTATTCATTGAGATTTACCCCAGCTGAGCCAGATACATTTGATATGGACCTTAAGCTATTGGTTCAAAAGTTTGAAACAAATTCATTACCCCCAAAACAAATCGGATACGTTACTTTGGGTGGGGGGATTTCTAATGTACCTCCAACCACAACACAACAAATCTACGCTGCTCCTAATACTTCAGTTGATGCTGTTGCTCTACATGTCTATGCTCTAAATGGTGACGGTATTCCTTCTTACTATGAAGTTTATGTTGTGCGGATCGGTTCCGATACATATTCAGCTATCTATTCATTTGATGGCACTGCATTACAAGATGTTAGTGAGGCTGGATATCAGTTTACTACTAATTTGGGTGGTGGACGTATTCGTGTTAATGTCATAAACCCAACTGATAAAATACTTAGAATTGAAACCAAAGAAATAGAATTTAAGCCAAATGCATCAGGTGATAATCCATACCCATTCAAGAAAGATAATATACCTTTAGGTTCTGAAAGAGGACTCAACCTACTTTCAAATAAAGTAACTGGAAGTACTGCAGATGCTTCAATTGATGTTCTTACTTTAGATCCTGAACTATTCCAGACAGCCAAAGTTGTTGCTTATATTCAAGGATCTACTCTCGGTGCTATTCATCAAATTATGATAGCAAATTCTGACGGTTCATCATACACTAATGCATATCCATTCCTGACAGAAGGTGATGGTGCTGACGGTGAAGGGGGTATTGGGGAATTTACTGCGGAACTTATTGGTCCAGACTGGATTCTTAAGTTTAAGCCCGATATCGGAGGTAATCCAGTAGAGCCCATCAACATCACAGTATATGCTGAAGCTTTCTATAGGAAATACGATACTATCAATTATGATCCAAGACCTCTTCTTTATCAGGCTAATCAGGAGTCATACTTACTAGATCTATATAATGCCCCATTGGGTGAAAGGACGAATAAAGTTCGCTTCCCTTTGAATTATAATGGAATTCCAATTTATGAAAAAATATTTGATCCCGTACAGGTCATTGATGAATTAAATAACATAATTACAATAACTTCACATTTCTTTAGTCCCGCAGAAGAACTATACTATATTCCTGGAGATAGTATAGATCCAAGTAGTGCTACTCCTATAGAGATTGTTCCGACAGTGGACTATCTTGGAGTTACTACAGATAAATTGCCACCTAAAGTCTGGTCAATCAAACTAGACTTAAATAGATTCCAATTGGCAGCAACTTTACAAGATGCGATTGATAGAACTTTTATTAGTTTTGTTGGATTTGGTAGTGGGAATGCTCATATCATTGGGATGGAGAAAAAACTTGAGAAATCTCTATTTACAATTGATGGGGTTATTCAGGCACCAATCGCAACTACCAACTTTGAGTATGAATTGACAAATACAATTAATAGTGAGGAAGAGTTCCTAGTACTTGCGGGAATTGGAACATTGAGTTCTGGTGATTTGCTATTGATTGATGAAGAGTTTGTTCTCATTGATAACGTTGGTTTTGCCACATCTCCATTAGGACCAATCTCTAATACGGGAGTTATTCCTCTTGTTAAGGCTGATCGTGGTGTCATTGGCTCTGCTGCCACATCACATCCCGCAAATAGCGAAATGGAGTTATATAGAGGTAACTATAATATTGTTGCTTCGGATATTATCTTTACCGCAGCTCCGAATGGAAGAGGACCACAGCAGCCAAATGAAAACAATTTAGTTGTAACTAACTCAACTTTCCAAGGAAGAACTTTCTTACAGAAAAATTATGATGACATTGCCGTTTTTGATGACATTAGTGATCAGTTTAATGGTAATACTAATGAGTTCGTTCTAACAAGTAATGGTATTTCTACGGGTGGTATTGAGAATGGTGGTGGTTGTTTAGTCATCAACGACATATATCAAACACCTTCAACCGATAACAATCAAGGCAACGACTATTTCTTTACTGGTGCTCAGCAAGTTATTGGTTATCTTTGGAGTGATAATACCGATGCTGCTAATGCTGACATTGGTGAGTTGAGGTTGAGTGCTGGCAATGCTAATTTGGGTCTCAATAACATTGATGCCAATAATGTTGATAGGAAAAATTACTTTGATTCCATAGATGATGGTTTAATTTATGATATAAATGTGAAGTTTGCTAATGGCGAGTTTGTATATCGCGGTGAGCGATTAGCAACATTAAATACTATTAAATTTGTAAATGGTTCTATTATCTCTGGATTTCTTCCTCCTCCTGGAACTATCAGTGGCAGTTCAATTGAAGTAACATTTAGTCCAGAAATTCCAAAATCAACAGTAGTCTTTACTGGTATTACTTCCGAAAATGGACAGAGAGTTGTCTCCCAGTTTGATGTCAACCAAACACAGGTACCTAGAGGTGGTTTGATAGTATCTCTCGGTTCAACTCCAGGTCTTGGCTATGCTCCTTTATATGATGCGATTCTTGAACCAGAAGTTTCGGGTGGTGGTATTGTTGGTGTATTTACGGACAATACATTTGGACCAGCAACTGATGTACAATGGGCAGAATATGATAATCAAAATGGTAGATTGTTAGTCACTGCAATTGGTACCAATGTAACGGGTCTAGAACCGATTTCTGGAGCCATCTACTTTAAAGAGAGTGGTAGGCTAATAATTAATACAGCACAGTCTCTGAGCGGTCAGAACATCCGTAGAGGAGACATTATTCAGCTGTCCAACATCCTATTATCTTGTAGTTCGGGTACTGCGATTTATCCAGATAAAGAATCAGTATTTTCTGTTGAAAATATTATTACTGATAATACATTCTCAGTTAATGTCGGAATCTCAACGATTGACCATACATATGTTTCTGGTGGTAATTGGCAGAAGTTTAGACCATTTGAGTTTGGTAATGAATTATTAAATCCAAGTTTCGTTGCTCTAAATGGTCTTATCTTTGAATGCCCAAGCGGACAAACTGCTGGCTTAACAACCACAGTCTTCCCAGTACCTGGAGTTGATAACGTTCCAGTCATTAATAGATTGGATGATGCTCACTTTAATCTACAAGTCGGTCTTTCTACTATCGTTCATAATTACGTGAGCGGAGGAATTATCGGTCAAATTACAAAAAATAATGTTGGCTCTGGATATAACACAGCGGTATCTATTGGTGTTACTGAAGAAGGTCACACTGGAGTTGCTGCTTCTATTCGTGGTGTTCCCGGTCCTGGTGGTGAGCTACAGATTATTGTTGATAATCCTGGTACTGGTTATGTTGATCCATATATCTGGGCTCCTTCACCTAGTTACTTCAATCTACCTATTAAGACAGTATTCCGTAGAGATGGTTCAATAACCAGTGGTGAGAATTTATTCATTACGTGTGATGTTGGTGGAGCAAGAACTACTGCTGTCGGAAGATCGGATTACTTTGAAGTAACTGGTTATGAGATCAGCAATCAAGGTTTTGGTTTTGCTGAAGGTGACATCGTTGAGGTTGTTGGGCTAGTAACTGACAAAACATTGACTCAACCATTTAACCCATTCCAATTGAACGTATTGACTATATTCACCGATAACTTTGCTTATTGGAACTATGGTCAGCAAGACTACATTGATAGTATTAAATCTCTACAGGACGGGACCAGAACAAGATTCCCATTGATTTACAATGGAGAACAATTCTCGTTTGAAAAAGACCCCGAAGATGAAGACTCAGACGCAATTGATCTAAGTTCAATTCTGATGATCTATGTTAATACTGTCCTTCAAACACCAAATATAAATTACTTCTTTGAGGGTGGTACATCTTTTGAGTTCACACAAGCCCCATTACCACAAGATAATATTGATATCTACTTCTACCGTGGCAAGAGAGGAATTGATAGTGCGACTGTGACTGATGTAAATGAAACAGTTCGCCCTGGTGATCAGTTACAAATTAGAAAGAATGATGTTTTTGAAGGTAGTAAGACACAAGACATTCGTCTTGTAACCGAAATCGCCTCATCAGATACTGCTAGAACTAATGTCTATG
This sequence comes from Gammaproteobacteria bacterium, assembly GCA_002684055.1. Taxonomy (GTDB): domain Bacteria; phylum Pseudomonadota; class Gammaproteobacteria; order Magnimaribacterales; family TMED112; genus TMED112. The sequence continues at coordinate 27,299 of NYUL01000064.1, read as the reverse complement.
TTGGCAATAACGATATAGATGATACTAATCCACGACAGGTTGCTTGGGATAAGCAGAAAAGAGATTTGTTCATCTATGGTCAGCCAATATTTAAAACTAGAGATAGTATTGAGTCTATTATCAGACCTGATCCCGCAATTCTTGCACCCCTAACAAATACAAGTTCTACGTTCTATATTGAAAGCGCACAGCTATTCAGATATGAAGAAGATGCTTTTGATAGTGTAACAAATCTTGAAAATATTGCTGGGAGAATATATTCTCAACCAAATATATTTACTTCCTCAGGAACGGAGTTTGTTCCAGCAGAGCCAGTGGCTGTAGTAAATGCTTCGGGTACTGTTACTGGAATTAACTTTGTTAATGGTAATAATGGCAGAGGATATCCAGGCAATACAAAGATAACTATTGCCCCACCAAATGGTCCTGGAAACCGAGCAACAGTAGGAACAATTTCAATCCAACCAATCACGGGTGAGATTGCATTCGTCCAAGTTCCATTCAATAACTCTGGTTATGATCCAGCCAAACCCCCAACAGTCTTAATTGAAGAACCTAGTATCGTCTACGAAAATAAAGTTAAAATTAATGGAGATTTCATTAGGGGATATTCCTCAATCATTACTCAAATACAAGGTAGTAATGGTTCTATTAGATTCTTCTTTAGAAAGATTGATCAATTTGAACTAATCACCTCACTATTTGTTGGAGACTATATTGTCGTAAGCGAATCCGTGATTGGAAATGGGGTGGAGGCTATTGGTCAAAACATTCTTGATGTTGTTGGGGTAGGAACACAGTTCCTAGATTGTGTCTACAAAGTCGCAAGCGTTACTTACATAAACTCTCTTGAGGGATTTGTTGATGTAAATGTTAGGACAAATCAGTCAGGTGTGAGTGGCACTGGCGATCAGCTTGGCTATATGTCTTTTGGGGCAATTGGTTCAGTCATTCGCGACTTTGACGTATCGATTCCCTTTGATATTCCAAACCCAACATATACAAGCGATATGATTAACTTCCCAACTCTATCTAGGACGAAGGGTGGATTGCGTGACAGAGGTGGTCTTGCGAAGAGAGTATAAATAAGGAAAAGGTATTATTGCCCCTTTAAATTTATACCATGGCTGCTTTAATCACTGATGAGTTTAGGCTATTTAATGCTGACAACTTTATCAAATCTGTCACAGATCCCGATAATGCGTACTACATTTTTGTTGGTCTGCCGAATCCGGTAGGACCAGAATATGGACGTTCATTAGATTGGAATACGGATCCACTATCACCTATTGATAACTTTTCATATATTCGTGGGTGTTATGATTGGATGCTATATGGGAGAAGAATTACTCCAGGGAATATTCGTAGAGTAATTCGCCGTGTTGAGTGGACTAAAGGAACTCGATATGAACAATATAGAGATGACTATAGTGTATATAATGTCTCTCCCAATACAGGCTCTACTAGATTATATGATGCAAATTACTATGTTATTAATAGTGATTTCCGTGTATATGAGTGCTTAAGCAATGGTTCTAGTGGAGATAACCCCAAAGGTAATGGTTCCGAAGATGAGCCAACTTTTGTGGACTCAGAACCATCAGCAGCTGGTTCCAGTGGTGATGGATATATTTGGAAGTATCTATTTACAGTCTCTCCTGCAGACGTTGTTAAGTTTGATAGTACAGAGTATATCACAGTCCCCAGCGATTGGCTAACATCCAACTCTCCACAAATTGTTGCAATTAGAGAAAGTGGTGATTCCCCAGTTAATGACGCACAACTAAAAGAAATATATATCGATAAGAGGGGAGCAGGTTATTCTGGCGGTGTTGGGCAAGAGCTTAACATTATCGGTGATGGTACGGGCGCCAGAGCCGTTATTGATGTTAACTCTGGTCAAATCAGTAAAGCCATTGTATCCAAAGGGGGCAAAGGATATACTTGGGGTCTAGTTGATCTTGGTACCATTAATACAAGTGCATCTGAAGCTGCTAAATTGGATGTTATTATTCCACCATCACTTGGTCATGGATATGATATCTACGTAGAGCTAGGTACAGATAGAGTATTGGTATATGCTCGTTTTGATGATTCCAACGAAGATTTTCCTATCGATACTCAATTCGCCCAAATTGGTATTCTTAGAAATCCAACTATTTCGGAATCAGAGACTATATTTACTGATAATACATTTACAGCAGCAGATTCTCTAAAACTTGAACCTGGTAGCGTTAGTGGACCCATTGAGGTGGGTGATATTATTGAACAGCAAACTGATGTTGGTATAGCTAGAGGATATGCTGTTTCATTTAATGAAGAAACTTTAGTATTAAAGTACATTCAAGATAGGTCCCTATACTACAACCCAGTTACGTATGACAATACGGACTATGTTGGCATTTCTACTAATGGAAATAAATTTCCTTTTGTATCAAATACAAACGCAATTACCGCACCTGGTTTCCAAGCATCTATAGATACAACATTTACTGGTTCTACAACTGTTGTTGGTAATAGAACTGTTGAGCTTGGTGTAGAGTTCACAGATGGCGTTGCTAGATCGGAGATAAATAAACCTAGCGGAGAGATTTTATTTCTCGACAACCGTCCTTTGGTGCCACGCAACCCACGCCAAAAAGAAGACGTTAAGATCATCTTGGAATTCTAAACAATGTCTCAGATCAATCTAGATACCAGCCCATACTTTGACGATTTTGATGCTGATAAAGACTATTATAAAGTCTTATTTAAGCCAGGATTTCCTGTACAGGCACGTGAGCTAACAACTCTACAGTCAATCCTACAAAACCAAATTAGTACGTTTGGGGAGCATTTCTTTAAAGAAGGCTCTATGGTAATTCCTGGAGGAATTTCATATAACCCACAATATACTGCTGTCATTCTAAACCCACAGCAGGGTGGTATTGATGTAACTCTGTACATAGATCAACTAGTAGGTAAAACAATTGTTGGTGATGTTACTGGTGTTCGCGCAAGAGTTATTGATTATTTGATTCCACCACGAGATGGTGTTAACAATCCCACTATTTTTGTAACATACACTGATAGTGGTAATGACGATAGGACTATTTTCTTTACAAGTAATGAGTCTCTTATATTAGAAGAGCCTGTTGTCTACGGAAATACTACAATTACCACCAATAGTACATTTGCTACTACAATTTCAACTAATCCAACAGCTGTTGGTAGTGCTGCTGAAATTGCTGATGGTGTTTATTTTGTGCGTGGAACATTTGTACAAGTAACTAGTAATTCTATTGTTCTTGATCCATATTCAGTATATCCATCATATAGAGTTGGGCTTCAAATTACCGAGCAAATTGTTACTGCTGGTCAAGATCCTACACTATACGACAATGCGAAAGGATTTAATAACTTCTCGGCTCCAGGTGCGGATAGGTTAAAGATTGAACTTACACTAACAAAGAAACCTCTAAATGATTTCAATGATACAAATTTTGTAGAACTATTGCGCCTCGATAAGGGTGAAGTTAAGAAACTTGAAATTAGTGCCACTTATAATGTACTAAAAGATTACATTGCCGAAAGAACTTATGAAGAGTCTGGTGATTACATTGTAGAAGGCATCAGGACAACAGCAGATGAGTCGTTAAATAATAATATCGGCAATAATGGTATCTACCTAGCAAATCAAACTACAGAAGAAGGTGGTACTCCTTCCCCAGGTTTGGCAATTTTGAAAGTGTCTCCTGGTAAGGCATATGTTCGTGGTTTTGATATTAAGAAGACAGGAACTACTAATTTAGATGCTCCCAAACCCAGAACAACAGAAACTCAATCAAATACTGCCGTACCATTTGAACTTGGTAGTAAGTATTTGGTGAATAACGTTATCAGTACTCCAGTCGTTGGATTGGATATTGCTGACAATATTGTTCAAATGTATGACGGTCGCCTAGACGGCTCTAAGAACCCCACAGGAAGCTTAATTGGTGAGGCTAGGATTTATAGCTATTCACTAGAAGACGCTGCTTTCACGGGACCACAGACCCCTTGGAATGTGTATCTATATGACTTACAAATTTTTACTCGCATTACCGCCAATGTTCCTATTGGCAGTAAGATTATTCCAGGATTCAGATTACAAGGTTTGAGTTCAAATGCTTCTGGTTATGTTAGAAGCATAGTTGGACAAGAGATTTTCTTAACAGATACCAGTGGAGAATTTATTCGTGGAGAGCAATTCTCTGTAAATGGATCTACTGAAGATAGATTCTCAACAACTGACGTAATTATTTACAAGCAAAATCAAGTAAAGTCATTATTCCAAGATACTACATCTATTAATCCAAATATTTCCACAGATTTTAGGGCTGATACTAAATTATATCCAAGAGTTCCCAATAATTTTACCGCTTCAGATAGCTTTACTGTTACTGCAGGTGGATTAATTACTTGTCCTGGTAGATTATTTGATGGATTTGATGTTGGTGATATTGTAATATGGCAAGATACTGTAAATTCCACATTAGTTTACAATAGAGTATTGTCTCTTGGTCTCAACGATCTAAATATGACCGTTGGTCCAGTCGCTTCTGTACCCAATGTCGCTAGTGGAGCCCTACCATCTGGCACTAGAACTAGTGTAAACTTAAGAGCATCAGAATCTAGACTTCTCAATACTGAGAATTCTGCGTTGTACATTGAAATGGAGAAAAAGAATATCTCCAAGGTAAATCTAAATAACTCACAACTATACTTTACAACTCAAGTATATCAAGAAACCACTGTAGGATCAACTCTAACTATCAATAGAACTTTGACTGGCGTAAATGATGCGCTATTTGTTCCTTTTGACCAAGAAAGATACTCTATTGTCTATAGCGATGGTGTTATTGAAACTGTTGGTTCTGAGCAGTTTGAAATTACAGGTGATAGTACAGTAATTACTTTTAATGGGTTAAGTAGGATTAATGAGGCTGGAATAACTGTAAATGTAACAGCTATTAAACCTTCTATCAAATCAAAATCTAAAATTCTGATTAAGAGTCAAACTCTCTTGGTGGATAGGATTAGCCAAATCACCTCTCCAGAATTTGGAATGGTTCAGAATGATTATTATGGATTACGAGTTGATGATGAAGAGATTTCATTAAATACTGCTGATGTTGAATCCCTTACCGCAGTATATGAATCACTTGATGCCACTCCCCCCACATTAGATATATTGGGATTCACTAATGGATTATCTCTAGAAACTACAACAGTTAAAGGTGAACTTATTAGAGGAAATACTAGTGGGGCTGTTGCTAAACTAGTAGAAGCTAATACTCCTTCCACAGTTAAAATAGTTTATTTGAGTCAGAATACCTTTACTGTTGGAGAAACATTGGTATTTAGTGAGTCCAATATTAAAACAAACTTACAGGCAATCCAACCAGGAAACTATAAAAATATTACTGATAAGTTTAGTTTAGATAAAGGTCAAGAGAGCAGTTTTATGATTTTTCTCGCCTAATTAGGAGTCGTGGCGCCACGGCACCAAATAAAAGAATTCTTATCATCTTCGATAAGTTTGGTGTTCCTGTTGATGATTCTGGCGATTTCTACACAGCAAATTCTTATGTTGAAGAGATCTTTGCTACAGGGGTTCCATTGTTGCGTAATCGTACTTTGCGTGCTTCTGACACCCTAGACTTCCGCCCACGTGTTTCTGACTTTACATCAATTACAGCTTCACCATTTGATTATTCATCTAGAGATTTTGCTGAATCTGGATCAACCGTAGTTAGAGTAACTGCTCCAGGTGAGAGTATGGTTCTGGGCTATGACTTTTATGTTGGAAGAAAAGATAGATTAGTCCTAAACAAATTAGGAGGACTAAAGTTAATTTTTGGTGCCCCAGCACCTGAACCAAAGTTACCTGAAGCAGCAGAAGCTGCTATGGAGATTGCTCGTATTACATACCCACCATATGTATATAATATTGACGATATTGTTATTCAGACTATCGATAATAGACGTTATACGATGCGAGATATTGGAAATCTAGAAGATAGAATTGAGTCTTTAGAAGAAGTTACATCTCTATCACTATTGGAGAGAAGGACAGATTCTCTACAGGTACTGGATGCTGATGGTAATGATAGATTTAAGAGTGGATTTTTTGCTGATGATTTTAGAACTGCGGATTTTGTAGATTTTGACAATCCAGAAACAAGCGTAAACGTATCTTCCCGAACTGGCACTCTAGACTGCCAATTTGAGTTTGCTACGATTGCTCTACAGTTGCAGTTAGATCCTCTCATCAATCCCGATGATGCATCACTAGACCAGAACTTGGCTTTGGTTGATTCATCAACTAAAAAAACTGGAGATCTAGTCACACTTAACTATGACGAAATACCTTGGTTAGAGCAGCCTTTAGCATCACGTACCGAAAATGTTAATCCATTTAATGTTATTTTATATGATGGTCAATTAATAGTTTCTCCCTCTAGTGATGATTTTATTGTCTCTAGAACTATTGGCAGTAGAAGAGAGACTGTATTTGGTCCTGAAGTAGCTACATTTGAGCAGAATTTTATTCAAAGTACGGAAACTGCGCAGTTTATGCGCGAAAGAAATATTGAATTCCGAGCTAGTGCTATCAAACCACTAACAGAATTCTTCCCATTCTTTGAGGGAGCGTCTGGAGCAGACTTTATACCTAAACTAGTTGAGATCGCAATGCGATCAGGTACCTTTGAGGTTGGAGAAACGGTTGAAGTATTCAGTGGTAACACACGGATCTTTAGTGCTCGTGTTGCTAGACAAAATCACAAGTCTGGTCCTTTTGATGATCCAACACAGAAATATACTACAAATCCATACATCAGAACAGAACAAATTTCTGATGATTATTCTGCATCATCTACAATATTAAATATTGATATTTCTTCACTAGCTGATATCGCAGATCAAAGATTTTTTGGATACATTTCTGCTGGTTTGAGGATTGTTGGAACTAGGAGTGGTGCTGTTGCAGATATTCCAAGGCTAAGATTAGTCTCTGATGCTTTCTGCGACCTAGCTGGTTCTATCTTCTTTAGAGATCCCTTGAATGTTCCTGCTCCCGCATTTAGATTGAGAACGGGTATCAGAACATTGCGATTGAGTTCTAGCTCAACTAATGAAGAGCCAGAACTAGGGCAAACCATTATCTCATTCGCGGAAGCTACGTATACGTCTGGAGGTACTATTGAAAATAGAATCACGTCAGTGGTTACCGTCCGCGTTCCACCACCACCCCCAAGACCTCTTGTAATCGTTAGACAACCTATTACTAACGTTACTAATGTTACAAATGTCACTAATATTATTAGGAGACCACCCCCACCACCACGCCCAGCTCCCCCTAGGGATCCTTTGGCACAAACATTCCGCGTGGATGAGACTGGTGCTTTCTTGACATCTTTAGATATCTTTATGGCTACCAAGTCCGAAGTAGATAATCTAACAGTTGAAATTAGACCAACAGAATTGGCAACACCAAATAGCAATTTGGTTCAAAATTATGCTCAAGTTGTATTGTCCCCTGATGAGATTAATGTTTCTTCAGATGCGTCAGTTCCTACTAGAGTTACATTCCCATCACCAATTTATTTGGAGCCAGATTTAACTTACGCTCTAGTATTGCTTGCTCCTACTACTGATCTATACACTGCATGGATTGCTAGGATGGGTGAAGAGAATATTACTAGCCCAACCACTAATGTTGGTGGCACAGCTATTATTTCTCAACAGTATTTGAATGGTTCATTATTTAAGTCTCAAAATGGCTCACTTTGGACAGCCAACCAGTTTGAAGATCTTAAGTTTATCCTATACAAGGCTGCCTTTGATTCCGTTGGTACTGTATTCCTAAACAATCCACCAATCTTAGATGATACACTAATCCCCAATAATCCAATGAGAACTTTACCTAGAAGGTTGAGTCTTCTAGTTGGAAATACTTCTTATCCTTTTGAGGTTGGGCAAAAAATAGCATCTACCGCTTCTGGTTTTCCCAATGACGCAAGAGTAATTGGTGATATTGAATCACTAGGTGGTCCTGCTCAAACATTGGATGTAGCAAATAATTCTGGTGGTATTGGTTATATTGATGGCACTTTCCCATCAGTTCCATTGTTCAACATCGCATCTGATGGTAAAAATATTGTCGCTGATGTTACTATTTCTGGTGGAGTCGTAAGCTCACTGTCTATTATTAATCCTGGCACTGGATATCTTGTCGGCGACACTCTAGGTATTACTACTGCAAATGTTGGTGGTGTTGGTGGAGATGCCGTAGTTGATGTTAATTCTATTAATAACATAGACACTATTATTTTAACCAATGTAATAGGGCAGAGTATTATTACTACTGATACATTAAATGAATACGACGCAGCAACTAACACACTAACTGATACTGGAGTACAGCTCACTGAAACGAGTGAAGTTGCTGATCCAATGTCGGGGGGAGATGTCTTTGTTGTTGATCTACCATCTCACGGGATGATGGCAGATAATAATGTAGTCTCAATTATCAATACAGCTCCCGATACAAAAGGAACTGACTTGGTTGAAGGTATTACTATCTCATCCAACCAAATAACTATTGCTAATCAGGCACTATTTGATACCTTTGAAGGAATTTCTACAAGCACTGGCTATCTAGTGGTTGGTGGTGAGGTTATGGAGTATGACAACAATGGTGATGGTACTCTTGGTATCACATCACGTGGCGTTGACAATACTCCTGTTAATATTCACGACCAAGGCTCTAGAGTATTTAAATATGAAATGAGTGGAGTATCCTTGAGGAGAATTAACACCACTCACCAATTACCATCAAACCAAATTCTAGGATTTACTAGAGACTTTGGGATTCTGCCTCTAGTTATTGATAGAGGATCAAGAGCAAATGATTTTGGTATTAATCCATACATACCACAATTGAGTTTTAATCAGGATCAGCAGGCGGGAGGTTCTAAAGTAAGAACATCCCAAAACTTCCAATTTAATACACTCTATCCATCCATAGGTCTTCTTACTCCTGGTGATACAACACAAGTTAGTACCCAGATAAGAACGGTTAGTGGTACTAGTGCGGGTGGTAATGAACAGTCATTTGTTGATCAGGGTAATACTCCAATCGCCTTGAATGCGTTTACCTCATTCCCCTCCCCAAGACTAGTTGCTTCACTAGTAAATGAAGTTGAGTATCTAGAAGGACTACCCAATGATAAGTCATTGACTATGGCTTTGACTATGCGTTCCGATGATGCTAACTTGTCTCCAGTAATGGATATGAATCAAGTATCTCTATTCACACTTCGTTCTGCTTTAAACAATCCAGTCACTAATTACCCAGATGATCCTAGAACAAATAGAATTATTGGTGATCCACATAGATCAATCTACGTATCACAGAAAGTAATTCTAGATAATCCAGCAACAGCTCTGAAAGTTCTATTGAGTGCTTATAGGGATGAAACAGCAGACTTCCGTGTTTGTTATCGTTTGTTTGCTGGTGATACTCAAGGTGCTACTGAACCTGGGTGGATATTGTTCCCTGGCTATGATAATCTAATTGATACTAATGGCGATGGATTTGGTGATAGGATTATTGATCCATCCAAGAATAGTGGACTACCTAACAAAAAAGTTAGAGCTAGTCGCTTGATTGGACCAGATGGATTTGAAGATCTAGAGTATCAATATGACGTTGATTCACTACCAGAATTCTCTGGTTTCCAAATCAAGGTTGTATTCAGTGGAACTAACGAGGCAAGGTCACCTTCACTAAGTGATATCAGAGCAATCGCATTAGGTTAATTATGAGTAAAAAGATGAGGGTAGAGGGTACTGATCACCTCTACCGTACTCCAGAGGGAGCTATTGTAAATACAAATAGAGACGCATATGACGCATATATTCGGAAAAGAGAGTATTCTAGGTCTAAAAATCAAACTCTAGAATCTCTTACACTTCAATTAGAAATAGCTAAATCTGAAATTGAAGAGCTTAAATCTTTAATAAAACAGATAATCCATAAATAGAAGTAGTATACAATAGAACTTAACTTCCATGGCTAGTGCCTACGTATCAAATATTACTATTGATCAAGGTGCCACCTTCTCGGCTAGCTTTAAGTTGGACGACGCTGGAACTTCTATCCCAATTAACTTGACCCAATTTAGGGGTGTTAGTCAATTGAGAAAGCATTCTGGTGCTAAATTTGGATTGGGATTCGATGTCTCTATTCTAAAACCAAAGTCCGGTGAAATTATTATTTCGCTCACCGCCGCCCAAACTTCTATTCTCAAAGAGGGTAGATATGTATATGATGTTATATTGATTAATAAAACAGACGGTAAAGTTTACCGAGCTGTTGAGGGCATGGCTCTAGTAAATCCAGGAGTAACAGACGTGCAATCAGGAATTATCCCACCATCAACACCACCAGTTACGGTTGGTCAGCATCCCCCAGAAAATCCAATCGAAGGAAATCTCTGGTGGAACACACTTGAAGGTCGTATGTACATCTACTATACCGATAAAGATAGTTCACAGTGGGTACAGACTAACCCATCTAGTAAAGATAACGAGAGAAGCGACTAATGGCAAATCTACTCGATCAAATTGGACAAAGAAATGTTGTCCGTGTTATTTCTAATGGTGTCCCATCATCCCTAGAGGGACTGACTGATACCGATTTTACTGACATTAAAATTGGATCTGTTCCAGTATGGAATGGTGATGTTTTTAGTCCAATAGTAAATAGCTGTCAATTAAGTACATCATCTTGTATTCTTACTGTTGATCCTGTTACTAACATTACAGGATTCACAGATACCATAGATGGGGGATTCTTTTAATGTCAAAGCCAACTAATAGGCAAGAGCTTGTAGAGTACGCTCTAAGGCGTCTAGGTGCCCCTGTATTGGAGATTAACGTTGCTGATGAGCAACTGGATGATATTCTTGACGACACCATCCAGCACTTCCACGAGAGGCATTATGATGGGGTAATTCGTACTTACTTAAAGTATGAATTTACTCAAGAGGATATTGACAGAGGATCAAAGTATAATCCATTTGTTAATCCTGGAATTAGTACTGCTATTCAAACATATCCAGGTGCTACTGGTCCCACAGTAGACAAATATGTTGAAAACTCAAATTATATTCAACTTCCTCCACATATTATTGGTGTGGAAAAGGTGTTTACTCCTCCCAGCGCTACTGGTGGTCCTCTAGGAGGATTAATCGGTGGAGGAGGGCTCCTTGGTCCAGGGGCATCCTATTATGGACTGAATGGATATGGATATCTGGGTGGTATAGGCTACCTATGGGGTGGTGATATGATTACTGCATATATCGCAGGAATGTGGAGATCAACATTTGATTTCTTAAACAATCCACCATCCATAATTCGTTTTAATAAGCGTCAAGATCGTTTGTATCTAGATGTTAATTGGCAAAATATTGCTGTAGGAAGCATCATTGTTATTGATTGCTATAGAGCTTTAGATCCACAGCAATTCTGTGAGATCTATAATGATAGCTGGGTTAAAAAATACCTTGTTTCTGCTATTAAGAAGCAATGGGGTCAAAACTTAATTAAATTCACTGGCACCAAATTGCCTGGTGGAATTGAAATGAATGGAAGACAATTATATGATGATGGTGTTAGAGAGCTTGAAGAAATCAAGCGAGAGATGTCTAGCACCTATGAATTACCACCCCTAGACTTTGTAGGCTGAAAAAAATGGTTGTTAATCCCTTCTTTTTACACGGTTCTACACAAGAACAGAACTTACAGCAGGATCTGGTCAATGAACAGATTCGTATGTATGGGATGGATGTGTATTATATTCCTCGTACTTTTATTAGGGAAGCAACCATTATCAGGGAGGTAACTTCTTCTGCCTTTAGGTCTTATTTTATTATTGAATCATACCTCAATAATTATGATGGGTATGGTGGTCAGGGTGATATTATGTCAAAGTTTGGCATTCAAGTCAAAGATGAAGTCACCCTGACTATTTCAAGAGAGCGTTATGAAGACTATATCGCTCCTTTCTTGAATTCTAGGATGCTATTTCTTATGAATTCCCCCAAAGATGAGGGAACATTACAAACAATTCAAAGACCTAGGGAAGGGGACCTAATCTATTTTCCACTAGGCAGAAGACTATTTGAAATTAAATTTGTAGAACACGAGCAACCATTTTACCAACTAGGTAATGGATATACTTACGAGTTGCAGTGTCAACTATTTGAATACGAAGATGAAGTCCTTGACACCACAATTGGTGAGATTGATACTACAATAATCAACAAAGGATTTATTACTACTCTAGATTTAATACCATTAAGTAATAGAGCAGAGGTTGTTGCAAAAACTGATACTGGTTATATTAGAGAATTGATCATATTGAATGAAGGAAATAGTTTCAATCAGCAACCATCAATTAAGATAGATTCCCCACCAAAAGGGGGAACAGATCCTAAAGTTATTGCACTCTTAACTCGCCCAGATTCTAATCTGGTTGAAAAGGCAATAAAACAGTTGGTATCTTTTTCTAGAGGATCTGGTTATACTGAAGACCCAGAAGTGGTTGCTGTCGGGGGCGGTGGTACAGATGTTATTATTAGAGCAGGTATTAATTCAAACTCATTAGGTGTTATTGAATTTGAAATTACTAATGAGGGTAATGGTTACCCCGAAGATGCTGACATTATTGTATATGATCTAGACAATAATCCATTAGCTCAAGGACTAGCACTTACTGATGGTGAGAAAATTGTCTCTGCTGTGGTTACTGACCCAGGAGCTGATTTACCTGAGGATATTAAGGTTGTAGTTTCTGCTCCTGCAAGTGTAGGTGAGGGTATTTACTTATATAATGAAGTAATTGTCGGTAGGGAATCGGGTATGCAGGCACGTGTACGTGGGTGGAATGCGGAGACTTATCAATTAGAAATTACTAATTTGGAACCTAAAGGGAGCGTTATTAATTTTCAACCAGGTGAAATTATTGAGGGTGAGGATAGTGGTGCTAGGTATTCTCTCAAGGCATTCGACTCAGAACAAACACAACTAGATGGTTACAGTCAAAATGAGGTAATTCAGGAAAAAGCTGATGTTATAGTTGATACTTCCGAATATAATCAGTTCTTTAATCCAAATGAGAACTATTTCTCAGAGGACAATCCATTTGGAGAATAAATAGAGCATAGTATTTCTGTGTGATTTTGTGGGAGAATATTTTTACCACGGTATAATTAAAAAAACTGTTGTTGCTTTTGGAAATTTATTTAACGGCATACAGATTCAAAAGTTTAATAACGCAGATGATGTTATTAATGTAATGAAAGTGGGTCTTGGATATGGTCCAATTCAAAAGTTTTTAGCACGTTTGAATCAGCAAGGTGAGTTAGATCAGCCAGTACAGACAACTCTACCTCGTATGTCATTTGAGATGACTGGTATTTCATACGATGCCACAAGAAAAACTAAACCAACACAAACATTTAAGGCAACTGGCGCTGAGGGTGAGACACTTCGCAAAGTGTATCTACCAGTTCCATATAATATTGAATTTGAACTCAGTATTATGGCAAAACTTAATGAAGATTGTTTACAAATTGTTGAGCAAATTTTACCATATTTTCAACCAGCTTGTACAACTACTGTTGATTTATTAGAAGAAATTGGAGAGGAGAGGGATATTCCAGTAGTTTTAAACAGCATTAACTTTACTGATGACTACGAAGGTGACTTTGCCGGTCGCCACATTATAATCTATACATTGTCTTTCACTGCCAAAACATACTTATTTGGTCCATTGGATTCTACTGGCGGTGGTCTTATCAAAAAAGTTCAGGTCGATTATCATACATCTCATAAGAGAAATTCCCCAAGAGATGTACGTTACACTGTAGTACCAGATCCAATTGATGCTGGTCCAAATGATAATTTTGGGTTTGATGGTAAAACTGAAATTTTCTATGATAGTAAAGTTTATAGCCCAACACAAAATATAGACTATACTCCCGATAAATAAACCTAGTAAGAAGTATTCCTGTGAGTAATTTTGATCCTATTGATGATGCGTTAGACATTGAGTCTGAGATTATTGAGCAACCAAAAAAAGCTGAACTACCCCAGATTACCAATTCTAATGATGATCTTGAGGTCAGCGATACTAGTGATGATCAAAAAGATTATGAATATACTAGACAGCAGCTTTATACACTCATAGAGAAAGGTCAAGAGGCTGTCACAGGTGCCCTAGAGCTTGCTCAAGAGGGTGGAAGTGCTCGCTCCTATGAAGTGGCTCTTAATGGCGTAAAGAGTATGTCAGAAGTTGCAGAGAAGCTTATGGACTTACAGAAAAAAGTTAAAGATTTGGATGCGGTTACTGTAAATAATAACCAAACCAATGTTACAAATAATTCCGTCTTTGTTGGTTCTACAACCGAATTACAAAAAATGATAAAAGAGGGAATGATGAAAAAACTAACGGATTCCTAAAATGGCTAAACAAAAGTGTAAAGAGTGTGAAGGTATGGGAAGTGACTGTAAGTGTCCCCCCAAAAAAGGAAATAAGAGGTACAGTGGATGGTATGGTAGAGATATGAACGACACCGATATGGATGGGGACCACATGGATTATGCTGGAGATGCTGGCGGTGGAGTGTCTGAGGGCATTAGGATGCCTCAAGCACCTTCCGATGCCGACAAGTCAATGCGTGGTTCATCTAGAGAAAAAAAGGAGAAAACATTGTCAAATTTCAAAGCTGCTGCTGACGACGCCAAAAAACGTCAGAAGTATAAAGATGAGAATGATGAGCTAAGGGCAACTACAATCAGAAAAGGTGTTCGTTTCTATGACTCCAAAGGCTCTGGTTACATTAAAGGCGGTAAAAAGACATACGACTAAATATATGCGAAAGGCAATATAATGAAGGGCGATTTTTTATGTCGCCGATGAAGTTCTTGAGCCTTTCATATTATTTTATTTAATCCTGTTATTAGATATGGCTAAGAAAAAGGGTCTATGGGATAATATCCACGCCAAACGTAAACGTGGAGAGTCCCCCGCTAAAAAAGGCAGTAAAGACTATCCAAAGACGCTAGATATTGGCGAAAGTATGAAGACAGCTCGCAAAAATGTAGGAGCTTCTACATGTTGGGATGGTTATAAAGCCAAAGGCACGAAGAAAAAAGACGGTAAAGAAGTTCCTAATTGTGTGAAGGAAACTAAGACTTTCGCAGAATTTTGTGCTGAAGGCAAGTCTCGTATTGAGACTGACTCAGATTATAGAAAGAGATTCAAAGCTCTAGCTGATAATTTTGCAGAAAAGCGTAAGGAGCAGACTTCCACAAAAAAGACTCGTAAAGAATCTGTAGAGATTCTTGACATTGATGGTAATTTAGTTGCTGAAATTACTGATCTAATCCTACCAGAGCCAATGACTGGTTGGAAACAGCAGATTGGCGAAGGTGCTATTGCTGATAAGATGAGAGCAAATCTCAAAGCAAGAAAGAAAAGTTGGGATGAGAAGGGAGAGAAAGCCAAGAAAGATGGCTATGATGCCCTAGATAAAGTCAAAAAGACCCAAGATGAGCTTGATAAGAGTGACTATATCCAAAATGTTGGTGAGTCTGCTTGGCAACGTAAAGAGGGAAAGAATAAAGCCGGGGGACTTAACGAGAGAGGACGCAAATCCTACGAACGAGAGAATCCCGGCAGTGACTTAAAAGCACCACAGCCAGAAGGTGGTCCACGCAAAAAATCATTTTGCGCTAGAATGGGGGGTATGAAAGGTCCCCTCAAAGATGAGAAGGGAAAACCCACACGTAAAAAACTTGCACTAGATAAATGGAAATGCTGATACATGCAATAGGTCATAAGTGGTTCCTAGGACTAGTGTGCTACATTCTTGTTATGGTTCCCACACTAGGTATAATGTACATACACCGAGAATGATATATAATGCGTCTTTAATACTTCTTAACCCCCAATGGGTCATTTCTACGAAAGCGCTGCCTTTCTATTCGCATTCATCTTTATTCTAAATATTATTAAATTATCCAGGTAAAAAATATGGCTGATTATGCGGCTGGAATCGGGTCAATGAATTTTTACTATCAGAGATCTGATGAAGATAATAATCCGATAGCAAATCCCGCATCAACTGATAATGATAGTGATCCTGGTGAAGGATGGTCCAATTTAAATTTCTTGGATTTCAATGCTGGCTATGTGCGCTATGATGTGAACAACAATGTTGCTCCTGCGCCTCAACCATATCAGCGGCACGATGAGAACAACAACCCAATAGCAACCCCTCCATACGTAAGGTACGATGAGGACAATAACATAGTCCCCAACCCACCTCCAATTCCAAACTCCCCCTAAGATTAAGGTTCCTATATAACATAGGAGCCTTTTTTTATTATGCCCGATACTCAGTATCTTGGTAACCCAAATCTAAAGAAAACAAATGTATCTGTTCAATTTACATATGAGCAAGTACAGGAGTTGATGAAGTGTAAGACGGATCCTATTTATTTTGCACTTAATTATATTAAGATTGTATCACTTGACCATGGCATTATTCCATTCAAGCTATATGACTTTCAAGAAAACTTAATCAAAAGCTTTCACGAGAAGAGATTTACTATATGTAAGATGCCTCGTCAGACTGGTAAGTCTACCACTTGCGTTGCATTCCTACTACACTATCTAATTTTTAACGACAACGTTACTATCGGCATCCTAGCTAACAAAGCGTCCACTGCGAGAGAGATTCTTGGGCGTTTACAGTTGGCTTATGAGAACTTACCCCAATGGATGCAACACGGTATTATCTCCTGGAACAAAGGTTCTGTTGAACTTGAGAATGGTTCCACTATCTTAGCTGCTTCCACATCAGCATCTGCTGTTCGTGGTATGTCCTTCAACATTATTTTCTTGGACGAATTTGCGTTCGTTCAAAACAACATTGCTGACCAGTTCTTCGCGTCTGTATATCCAACGATTACTTCTGGTAAATCTACAAAAGTTATTATCGTTTCTACCCCTCACGGTATGAACCACTTCTACCGAATGTGGAATGATGCTGAAAAGGGGAGGAATGATTACAACCCAATTGAAGTTCACTGGTCACAGGTTCCTGGTAGGGATGAAGTGTGGAAAGAGACGACTATTAAGAATACGAGTGAAGAACAGTTCAAGGTTGAGTTTGAGTGTGAGTTCATTGGATCCGTTGATACGCTAATATCTCCAATGGCGTTAAGGGCTATGGAATATAGAGAGCCAATTACAAAAAATAAAGGATTAGATATTTTTACAGACCCAGAAGATGACCACACATACGTTTTGACAGCTGACGTTGCTCGTGGTGTTGGAAAAGACTACTCTGCTTTCGTGGTATTTGATACTACAACTTTCCCATATGCGGTGGTTGCGAAGTATAGGGACAACGAAATCAAACCTATGGTATTCCCAAGTATTATTGAGAGAGTTGCTAAATCTTATAATAAAGCTCACGTTCTCATCGAAGTTAATGATATTGGTGATCAAGTTGCTTCTATTTTGAACTATGACTTGGAATATCCCAACGTAATGATGTGTGCGATGCGTGGAAGGGCAGGACAGCAGCTTGGAGCGGGCTTCAGCGGCTCTAAAACACAATTAGGCGTAAAGATGAGCGTAGCCACGAAGAAGCTCGGGTGCTCTAATCTGAAGGCTCTGGTGGAGGAAAAGAAATTAGAGTTCTGTGATTTTAATATTGTTCAGGAACTTACTACATTTATTGCTAGGAATAACTCATTTGCGGCTGAAGATGGCTGTAATGATGACCTTGCTATGTGTATGGTTATTTTTGCCTGGTGTGTTGCCCAAGATTACTTTAGGGAAATGACCGACAATGATGTCCGTAAAGAAATATATAATGATAAGGAAAACCAAATTGAACAAGATATGGCACCATTTGGGTTCATTAGTTCTATGGATGATAATGATAGTTTTGTTGATGCTCAAGGGGAAAGGTGGAACACCGTTGATGAGTATGGGAGTATGAGTTATATGTGGGACTATAGCTAGAAAAGGGGGGTCTAAATGTGTTTTTTTATAAATATTTTTAGATTATTTCGGACTTTCATAGGGAGACCCCAAAGATGCCTGTAAACTTAGCATCGCCCGGTGTTTTAGTCAGAGAAGTTGACCTAACTCTAGGTCAAGTACAAACTTCATCTGATAAAACCGGCGCAATTGTTGCCCCCTTCGCCAGGGGACCTGTTGATGAGCCTGTATTAATTGCCAGCGAAAATGAACTACTTGATGTTTTCGGTCAACCATCTTCTACTGATAGGCAGTATGAAGGTTGGCTAACAATTGCGTCATACCTTTCATATGGTGGTATTATGCAGGTTGTGCGTTCTGACAACGCAAAAATTGAAAATAGCTACGCAGGTGTAGCTACAACTGATATTAAAATTAAGAGTCTAGAAGATTATGAGGCTCTTGGATATGATGAAAATACGATACCTGGATACACCGTCGTTGCTAGAAACCCAGGTTCTTGGGCTAACGGTGTAAAAGTTGCTTTTATTGATGGTAGAGCAGATCAGACTTTTACTGGAATTTCTACTCTCAATGGAGCCACACTACTTCAAGGTCAAGGAGTTACTCAACAAATTAGTAAAGTTGCTGCAGGCGCAGGAACAACTAGCTTGGTTGATGGTGAGCTTAAGGGTATTATCACTGGCATAACCTCAACAGCCACCGACTACAGCTTAGAAGTAAAAATTCTATCATTTACTCCGACAGGTGGATCAGAGATAGAAGTTGAGTATCAGCAAGGTGGTACTTGGTCTTATGTTGGTAGCGATTTTACTATCCGCGATCAAGTAGGTGTTGTTACTACTCTTAGTAACACAATCATTCCAAGAGATTGGTTTGATGATCAGACCGTCTCATTGCAGAGTGGAAGAGTAGAACTTCCCTGGAACACACTAACAAATCGTCCCACCACAACAGAGTATGCACGTAGTCGCAACTCTCGTTTCGATGAGATGCATATTGTCATCTTTGATGCTACTGGAGAAGTAACTGGAAACGCGGGAACTATTCTAGAGAAGAGCATCGGTATTTCTAAAGGTAGAGACGCAGAATTCTCTGTAGGCACTCCTTCTTATTGGAGAAAGTTCCTAGTAAACACATCCCGTTATATCTTCGGCGGATCTCAACCTGCACAAACTGTACCTACTGCTTTCGTTGATGGTACATTCATCCCTGATGTTGGTGGTGCTTGGGATAGCCAAGTTCGTAACACCAAGTTCCTTAGCTGTGGAAATCTACAACTAATCCTAGAGAACGGCAAAAACTACGATGGGGGAATTGATATTGAGCAAGTTGGAGCACTACAAGTTAGTGTTGGTGACATTGCGGTAGGATATGACAACTTTGAGTCTAATGACGAAACCAATGTTGACTTCCTACTAATGGGTTCAGCCGCATATGGCGAAGCCGAAGCACAGTCACTAGCAAATAAGCTTGTTTCTATCGCCGAGCAACGCAAAGATGCAATGGCTTTCATTAGCCCATATCGCTCTTCTCAAATTACAGATAGCTCCGCTGGAGCTCAAGTGAGTATTGATTCTGAAATTATTACTAGTAATATAATCAGTTTCTATAGTACAGTTGCTTCATCATCATTCGTTGTATTCGACACTGGATACAAGTACATGTATGATCGTTTCGCAGACAAGTTCCGTTATGTTCCTCTTAATGGAGACATCGCTGGATGCTGTGCTCGTACTGACCAGATTGCGTTCCCTTGGTTCTCTCCTGCTGGTACAACTCGTGGCGCTATCCTCAATGGAACCCGCTTAGCATACAACCCAACCCAAATTCAACGTGACAGATTATACTCTGCTCGCATTAACCCAGTAATTTTCTCTAATGATGTTGGTGGTATCACCCTATTCGGTGATAAGACTGGACTAGCAAATAGCTCCTCATTTGATAGAATCAACGTTCGCCGTTTGTTCATCTACATTGAAGATGCTATCTCTGCTGCTGCTAACAACCAGCTATTTGAATTCAACGATGAGGTCACACGTACCAACTTCGTTAATACGGTTGAGCCATTCCTTCGCGATATTAAGTCGAAGCGTGGAATTACAGACTTCCTAGTGGTTTGTGATGAAACAAACAACACTCCTGCGGTTGTAGATCGTAATGAGTTTGTTGCTGACATCTTTGTCAAGCCTACACGTTCAATTAACTTCATCGGTCTAACCTTCGTTGCTACTCGCACGGGTGTTAGTTTTGAAGAAATTGTTGGCACTGTTTAATTATTACTACCTAACTAAAAGGAGAATCCCAAATGGCAAGTACAAGAGTTCAGGTAGAATCCCCAGTATTGAGGACTATCAGCGACTTTAAAGCAAAAATGACTGGTGGCGGTGCTCGCCCCAATCTATTTGAAGTTGTTCTACAATTCCCACTCTCGGCACCTACCGATACAGATACACTACAGAAGTCACGCTTCCTAGTTAAGGCAGCGGCACTTCCCGCTTCAAACATCACCCCTATTGATGTCCCCTTCCGTGGTCGTACATTGAAGATTGCTGGCGACAGAACCTTCGACACCTGGACAATCACCGTCCTAAATGACACCGACTTCGCAATCCGCTCCGCAATGGAGAACTGGATGAACACGATGAATCGCATGGAAGACGCTACAGGTACACAGGATCCCGCAGAGTATCAATCTGATGCTTATGTCTATCAGCTAGACCGCGACGGTTCTACTCTACGCACCTATCGCTTCCACGATGTGTTCCCAACAAACATCTCAACCATCGAACTTAACTACGATACTATTGATACCATTCAAGAGTTCACCGTAGAGATGCAAGTTCAGTGGTGGGAAGCCATTAAGGGCATTGGACCCAACGCAGGTGGTCAGGACATCTTCTGATTCACTCACAATTATCAAACGGGATCCCGAAAGGGGTCCTTTTTTTATGCGCTAAATATAAGTGTAAGACGGTATACACCCAATTTTTATTATTATGGGAAAGCTATTTGGTTTTTCAATTGAAGATACTGATGTCCAACGTCCTGGATCTATCAGCCCCGTTCCAGATAACAACTCTGATGGGGTTGAATATTTTGCTTCCGGTGGTTTTGGGGGATCATATGTTGATATTGAGGGTGTCTATAGGACAGAATATGAATTAATTCGCCGCTATAGAGAGATGGCATTATATCCAGAAGTGGATAGTGCTATTGAAGACATTGTTAATGAAGCAATCGTCAGTGATCTATATGAATCACCTGTTCAGGTTGAATTGAGCAATGTCAATGCTAGCGATAAAGTAAAAAATATTATACGTGAGGAGTTTAAGTACATCAAAGAACTATTGGACTTTGATAAGCGATCCCACGAAATTTTTCGTAATTGGTACATTGATGGGAGAATGCATTTTCTCAAGGTTATTGACTTTGAGAAGCCACAAGATGGGATTATGGATTTGCGTTATGTTGATCCTATGAAGATCAAGTTTGTTCGCAAACTTAGTGATAAAGCAGCAACTAACGAGTTGGCTTCCCAAGTCCTAACCAAAAATAATATTGGTGGTCGAAATCCATTAGGGCGTAATAATATTTTCAGTCAAGATATTGATGAGTATTATGTTTATACACCTGGAGCTAATACCATAACAGGTTATGGGAGTGGTTCAACCTCATCCATAAAAATTGCTAAAGATTCTATTGCTTACTGCAATTCGGGTCTGGTCAATAGAAATGATCAAACAGTTCTATCTTGGTTACATAAAGCAATTAAAGCAGTAAATCAGCTAAAAATGATTGAGGATGCGATTGTAATCTATCGTTTATCTCGCGCACCAGAACGTCGTATTTTTTATATTGATGTAGGTAACTTGCCGAAAGTAAAGGCAGAACAATATCTACAGCAAGTAATGAGTCGTTATAGGAATAAACTAACTTATAACGCACAGACTGGTGAGATGAAGAATGATAAGAAAGTGATGTCAATGTTGGAAGATTTCTGGCTCCCTCGCCGTGAAGGTGGTCGTGGAACAGAAATTTCAACTCTACCTGGGGGTCAAAACCTAGGTGAGATCACTGACCTAGAGTATTTCCGTAACAAATTATACGCAGCTCTTGGAGTTCCTGCTTCACGCCAACCAGGCGGTAATGAAGGTTTCAATATGGGACGTTCTAGTGAGATTTTACGAGACGAGGTAAAATTTTCCAAGTTCGTTGCTCGCCTTCGCAAGCGTTTTGCTGGTTTATTCAGTGATATACTAAAAACTCAACTTATCCTAAAAAATGTTATTACCCCAGATGATTGGGAAGGTATCAAGGATAATATTCAGTATGATTTCCTATATGACAATCACTTTGCTGAACTAAAAGAAACAGAACTCTTCCAAGAGCGTCTAAATCTATTAGCTCAAGCAGAACCTTATATTGGTAAGTATTATTCACAAGAATTTGTCCGCAATAAAATTCTTCGCCAGACTGATGGTGAGATGCAAGAGCAAGATAAACTCATTGAAAAAGAGATTGCTGATGGTACTATCCCAGATCCATCAACTCTAGATCCAATCACAGGTGAGCCACTACCTGCTGCTAGCGGAGAACCTATGGCTGATGAAGGAGCAGCTACTATGGATCAAACTGCAATTGATGGTGCCGCTGGTATTGTACCTACAGATCCAAACGTAATTCTAAAACCTAAATCAGGTGAAGGTGAATTTTAATCTTACTAAATAACTTTAACTTGGTTTTTTTTATTATGTCCTCAAACATTATTGATGCTATTGCATCAGGCTCTTCGCCTTCTGAAGTAACCCAAGAAATCAAAGATATTCTTTTCGCAAAAAGTAGTGAAAGAATTGATGATTTCCGTCAAGTCGCTGCCTCTAACCTATTTCAAGGTGAAGAGGGAGGTGAAGATCAAGGCTGATCTTGTCAGCAATTACACATAACTAGAGAAAGCACTACTAAGATGAAACTAATTACAGAAGAAATTAACTCAGTTGAGTTTATCGTTGAGGAAATTAACGGTAAAAAATCTATGTTCATCGAGGGTATTTTCCTTCAAGGCAACCAAAAGAACCGCAATGGTCGTGTCTATAAGACCGATACTTTAGCACGTGAAGTTGGTCGCTATAACGAACAGTATGTAAATAATGGTCGTGCTCTAGGAGAACTGGGTCATCCTGACGGACCTACTGTAAACCTAGACCGTGTTTCACATAAAATTATTTCACTTACTCAAGAAGGAAATAACTTTATCGGTAAAGCAAAGCTACTTGAAACCCCTATGGGCAAGATTGCCAAAAGCTTGGTCGGTGAAGGTGTAACCTTAGGTGTTTCTTCTCGTGGTATTGGTTCATTAACCGAGACTAAAGAAGGTTACAAGTTAGTTGGAGAAGACTTTATGCTCTCCACTGCTGCTGATATTGTAGCTGATCCTAGTGCCCCTGATGCTTTTGTCCAGGGAATTATGGAAGGAAAAGAGTGGGTTATGTGTGGAGGAATCCTAAAAGAGCAGCAAGTAGAGGACGCTAGGTCTACTATAAATAAACTAGTGACATCAAGAGAATTACAGGAAAAGAAATTAAATCTTTTCACTGATTTTTTCTTCAGTCTATAAATCTTATAAATAACTATAGATTTATACTGTTAAATCAATTTACTCGTCGGTAGCAACTAATTTTTACAAGACATGGAAAACGTAGTAACGAAAGGTGCTAAGGCTGCTGAACCAATGGAAAAGGTTCCGACCAGCGTAGTTCCCGGACAAACAATCGAAGATCTCGGTGGTCCAACCCCCGAGAACTATACTAATGAGCCAGATGGTCCTGCCAAGCTCAGAGATGCCTCTTTACCCCTTAAGCAAGTTAGGGATGTGGTAAATAAAGGCGCTAAACCAGCTCAAGGTATGGAAAAGGTAGACGCTGACGTAGTTCCCGGAAGCAATTCTGGTGGTACTACTGATGCTCCCCCCGCCGGTTCACAAGCCGAAAAAGTACCCGCTTCTGTAGTTCCCGGTCAAACCCGCAAGGAAGAGATCGAGACTGAAGGTGAAGTTGTAGAAGAAATCACTTCTAGTGATATCGCTATGGCTGAACTAGATATTGAAGAAGACGTTAATGCACTTCTAAGTGGCGAAGAACTCTCTGAAGAGTTCCAGAGCAAAGCTCGCGTCATCTTTGAAGCTGCCATCCGTAACAAGGTTGCTATTGTCAAAGAAGATCTACAGGATGCATATGAAGAGAAGCTAACTGAAGAGCTAGCTACTATTCGCACCAGCCTAAGTGAGCGTGTAGACGCTTACCTAGAGTACGTAGCTGACGAGTGGATGGCTGAAAATGCCATTGCCGTCGAACATGGTCTACGCACCGAAATGACTGAAAGCTTCCTCCAGGGAATGCATTCACTCTTCTCAGAGCATTATGTCTCTGTACCTGAAGAGCGTTTCGATGTTGTTGAGTCCATGGTTGAAAGACTTGATGAAATGGAATCAAACCTCAATGAGCAGATTGAGCGTAATGTAGCTCTTAACAGCCGCCTAAGTGGTGCTGTTTCTGAGACCATTCTCGCCGATGTATCTGAAGGTCTCGCTGAGACCCAAAAAGATAAGCTCGCAGCTTTGGCTGAGAACGTTGAGTTTGATAGTGAAACAGGTTATCGCGAAAAACTAGAGTCACTAAAAGAGAGCTATTTCTCTTTGAGCACTGCTAGTGTGACCGCAAGAAACAGCGTCGAGGATCTAACTGAATCAGTTGGTACTTATGAAGCAGCACCTGAGTTATCCGCTCAAATGGCTTCACTAGTAGAACAGCTCGACAGATTTTCTAAGTGATTTTTAAATTATTAAGATCAAACTAACAATTCTTTACCAAATAAAGGTTTTAACTAATGTATAACAATGCTAACGCAGAACAGCTCATGGAGAAGTGGGCTCCTGTTCTAGAGCACGGAGAAGGTATTCAGGACGCTCACAAGCGTGCAGTAACCGCACAACTCCTAGAGAACCAAGCAATCGCCCTTCAAGAAGAGCGTAGCTTCCTCTCCGAAAATCCAATCACAACCCAGTCAAATAACCCACTCGCGCCTCCTGGCGCTGGTGCAGATACTGCAGGTTTCTCTGGTAACGCAAACGCTAGTGGCGCTGTTGCTGGTTTCGATCCAGTACTAGTCAGCCTAATCCGTCGTTCAATGCCTAACCTAATGGCATATGACATCTGCGGCGTTCAGCCAATGAACGGTCCTACAGGTCTAATCTTCGCAATGCGTTCACGCTACGAAGGTCAAGCTGGTCCTGAAGCCTTCTACGATGAAGCAAACTCTGCCTACTCTGGTCAGCCTTCTAACCTCCAGGGTAAGTACAACGCAGGCGATGAAGGTCCTGCTGTTGGTCTAGGAACCACTTCACAGAGTGGATCTAACCCAGCAATCCTTAACCCCCTACCCGGCGATCAAGTCGGTTACAACGTGGGTCAGGGCATGGCTACAAACGAAGCTGAAGCACTTGGAACCGATGGTGGTCCTGCTTTCCGCGAAATGGGTTTCTCAATCGAGAAGCTAACTGTTACTGCTAAGAGTCGCGCACTCAAGGCTCAGTACAGCATGGAGCTAGCACAAGACCTTAAGGCTATCCACGGTCTAAATGCTGAAGCTGAACTAGCTAATATCCTCTCTTCAGAGATCTTGGCTGAAATCAACAGAGAAGTCATCCGTACAGTATACAAAACTGCTGTTCCTGGTGCTCAAGCTAACGTTGCTCAAGCTGGCGTATTTGACCTTGACGTTGACTCCAACTGTCGTTGGTCTGTTGAGAAGTTCAAAGGACTTATCTTCCAAATCGAAAGAGACGCTAACGCAATCGCCGAGCAGACACGTCGTGGGAAGGGCAATATCATCATCTGTTCTGCAGACGTTGCTTCCGCTCTAACAATGGCTGGTGTACTTGATTACACCCCTGCTCTTAACGCCAACCTTAACGTTGACGACACAGGCAACCTATTCGCTGGTGTTCTACAAGGTAAGTACAAGGTCTATATCGATCCTTATGCTGCTAACGTTTCCTCACAGCAGTACTACGTTATGGGCTACAAAGGTAGTTCACCTTATGACGCAGGACTCTTCTACTGCCCTTACGTGCCTCTCCAGATGGTTCGTGCAGTTGGTCAGGACAGCTTCCAGCCTCGTATCGGCTTTAAGACCCGCTACGGCATGGTCGCTAACCCCTTCGCAGAAGGACTTGATCAAGGTCTAGGTCGTCTCGCTGTTAACACGAACGTCTACTACCGCCGTGTACAGGTCAAGAACCTAATGTGATTTGAACTCCGACGAGTTAATCTTCACAGTAATAAGGGGGCTCCGAAAGGGGCTCCTTTTTTATGCCTCTAAATAGTACACGGTCTATTATATCATTTGCCTGTGTCTGACATTTATTATAAGCAGCTAGAGAATAGAAATTACATGAGTCCTCTTGGATTTGATTTTTCTATTGCTAGGTTTCCCAAAGTAAGTTTCTTTGCGAATACTGCTGCATTGCCTCAAATTAGCTTAGGTATTGCGAATCAATCAAATTACTTAAAGGCATTAGCTCAACCAGGAGATAGAGTTGAGTATGGTGAGTTACCTATACAGTTCCTCATTGATGAGGATATGATAAATTACACTTTAATACATAATTGGATTACTGGTTTAGGTTTCCCAGAATCTTGTGAGCAGTTTTTAGACATCACTACCGGTAGAGATGGGGGTAGGGATATGGAGTTGCAG
Source organism: Gammaproteobacteria bacterium (assembly GCA_002684055.1). Taxonomy (GTDB): domain Bacteria; phylum Pseudomonadota; class Gammaproteobacteria; order Magnimaribacterales; family TMED112; genus TMED112. Next base: position 430 of record NYUL01000064.1, on the reverse strand, counting down.
TATAGTGATGCATCACTCCAAATACTCAATAGCAATTACAATGTAATTGCCCAAATTAAATTTTGGGACATATTTCCAACCTCATTATCTTCTATGGACTTTACTGCCACAGATACTGATGTTAATTACTTTACCGCCAATGCTACATTTGCATTTACATATATGCAAATATTAGGCAAAAATGGTAAAGTTTTGTCACCTGATTATGTTGATTCTCCAAGGTTTTAATGAATTTAGAAAAAATCCAAGAAATGTGGGAAGCAGATTCTAAGATTGATATAGATAATCTTCATGACGAATCTCTAAAAATACCACAGCTACACCAAAAGTATTACACACTGTATACTACAATTAAATTATTAAGAACTAAATGTAATGACACCCTAGCAAAAACTAGGTTAGAGAGGTACAACTACTACAGTGGTAAGGC
>NYUL01000009.1 GCA_002684055.1 Gammaproteobacteria bacterium | reverse complement strand
CTGCTAATAGCAGGTACTACAGGTTCTGGTAAGTCGGTTGGTGTTAATACTATTTTGTTAAATCTTTTAAGAAATAATAGTCCATCAGATTTAAAGCTCTTACTCATAGACCCTAAAATGCTTGAGCTGTCTGTTTACGATGATATCCCTCACCTCATCACACCAGTTATTACAGACATGCAGAAGGCTGCAAATGGGTTAAATTGGTGTGTTAAAGAAATGGATAGACGTTATAAATTAATGTCAATTCTAGGTGTTAGAAGTCTTGAGAGTTACAACCAAAAAGTCTTAAAACCATCATCTATACCACAGGAACAGAAAGAATTGCTTTTGGAAGAAAATGATGGTGATATTTTACCATTACCATATATCGTCGTTGTAATTGATGAGCTTGCAGATTTAATGATGGTAACTGGAAAGAAAGTAGAACAATTGATAGCTAGATTAGCTCAAAAAGCTCGAGCCTCTGGCATCCATCTAGCCATAGCTACACAGCGACCTTCAGTGGATGTTATAACTGGACTTATTAAAGCGAATATTCCATCAAGAATGTCTTTTCTAGTTTCTTCTAAAGTTGATTCAAGAACAATTCTTGATCAAGGCGGAGCAGAGCAACTGTTAGGGAAGGGCGATATGCTCTTTATTGAACCGGGTACATCTATTCCTAAAAGAATCCATGGCGCTTTTATAAAAGACGAAGAAGTGCAGAAAATAACTAAGTATTTGAGAGATTCTGGCAAACCAAACTATATAGAAGAAGTTACAAGGTCTATAGAAGTGCAAGAATTAAAATCTGATTCAGATAATGAAGATGATTTATACAATGAGGCAGTAGAATTTGTAGTTGAATCACGCCGTGCTTCTATCTCNTCTATTCAAAGAAAATTTAGAATTGGTTATAACAGAGCAGCTAGATTNATTGAGACNATGGAAGAAAATGGTATTGTCACNCCTATGAACTCAAATGGATCTAGAGAAGTTCTTTAATGAAATTTTACTTACTCTTNNTTTTTTTAGNAGCATCACAAAATGCTTTAACCTCTAATTTAAAGATACCTTTAAATTTTGATTCAATGATTACTATAAATAATGAGAATNATGTCATTTCTAGNGGCAGTATGTCCTATAGAAATGGTGATTTTATCTACACCTTGACCCAACCATCAAACCAAATAATAGCAAGTAATAAATTACATTTCTTTGTTCAGGATAATGACTTTAATCAGGTAATAATTTACAACAACGAAAAGTCTTTTTTTCTACAAGAGTTACTTAATGGTAAATATGAAACTGAGAGTTTTGCCTGCCCTAACGTTTGCTATAAAGTAAAACCAAACGATAGTAGTGGCTTTAAAGATGCATTAATATCTATCACAGATGAAGTCATTNACTGGATAAGAATTCTCGATATTAAGGATGAAAGAATTTTTATAAAATTTGAGAATTTTAAGATTGAATCAACTAACATTAACTATGTATTACCAGAAAATTACGAAATTATAAAAAATGATTAATATTTCAGACCTTAAAGATAAGCTCGATCTTTATAAAGAAAAACTTAACCTGAAAGGTTATACAGGAGACTTGGGTAGTCTTCTAGAAAAAACAGAAACTAAAAATTCAATTCAGACAAGATTAGATGATCTTAAGAGCAATAAAAACTCAATTTCAAAGGAAATTGGGATTTTGGCTAGCAAGGGTGAACCAATTGAACANCTTAAAAATGANTCTGAAACTATAAATGCCGAAATAGAATCGCTTCAAGACGAATTTGATTCCCTAAAAAAAGCTCTAGAAGCTGAACTTTTAACCATACCAAATTTGCCAGATAATGACGTCCCTCGTGGCTCAGATGAGTCATCTAATCACGAATTAGAGCAAATAATTTTCACTCAGGCATCAGATGGTCCTGATCATGTTGAAATAGGTAATTTGTTAGGGTTAATNGATTTTGATAATGCCAATAAACTTAGTGGCTCAAGGTTTGTAGTGCTTAAAGGTAAGTTAGCTCAATTACAGAGAGCATTGACGCAATTTATGCTCGACGAAGCAAAAATTAATGGNTATGAAGAATACTACGTTCCTTACATAGTTAATTCAGACAGCCTTATAGGAACAGGGCAATTACCTAAATTTGAGGAAGATCAGTTTAAAGTAGATGATAACAAATACTTAATTCCTACCGCTGAAGTACCTCTTACAAACCTAATGCGAAATGAAACCATTGATGCACAGTCGCTACCAATCAAAATGACATCTCATACACCTTGTTTTAGGGCTGAGGCAGGTAGTTACGGAAAAGACACAAGAGGCATGATTAGACAACATCAATTTGAGAAAGTTGAGTTAGTGAAATTCGTGCATCCTGATAGATCTGAAGATGAATTAGATGATTTAGTGAATAATGCATCTGAAATATTGAACAAACTTGAACTAAGTTACAGAAAAGTCTTACTTTGTACTGGAGATTTGGGCTTTTCTGCAGCTAAAACCATCGACCTAGAAGTCTGGCTGCCTAGCCAAAACTGCTTCAGAGAAATTTCATCATGCTCAAATTTTCGAGATTTTCAATCAAGAAGAATGAATACGAGAGCAAAGGATGGTAAAAATAAGTTTTTACCGCACACTATAAATGGTTCTGCCTTGGCTGTTGGTCGAACCCTGTTAGCAGTATTAGAAAATTATTATGAAAAGGATATTGGAATTCGTATTCCACAGGCTCTAAAACCTTATTTAGATTTCAACTTAATAGAAATAGTGAAATAAGTCACAAGAATTTCACATAACTGTTAACTCTTCTTCTTCTTTAGTTATAAAATAGACTTAGTATCGATGTGAGAGGTATTTTATGAAAAAAATTCTATTATCGCTNAGTCTAGCGATAGTTTCGTTGTTTGCAGTATCACAAGTTGACGTTAGATCGTCTCTTAAAGGTTCTGTAACCGATAGCTCTGGTCCTGTTTCAGGCGCTGAAGTTGTCGTAGTATTCACACCAACGGGTTCCACAGATCGTGCTGTAACAAACGCAGCTGGTGCATTCGTTGTTAACAACCTTGCCCCAGGTGGCCCTTATACAGTTACTGTATCAAAGGCTGGCTATGCTGAAGCAAAAGCAATGGATGTTTTCACAAAATTTAGTGAAACATCAAATGTTAGTGTCTTCATGGCAGCTGAGTTTGAAGAGGTTGTGGTTAGTGCACAAGCTTTAAACAGCACAATAAGATTTGGTAATGGGACTGTCTTTGGTGAAGATGTTATTAATGGTTTGCCGTCTACTGATAGAGGTATTCAAGACATTGCGTCTTTGGACCCTAGAGTATCAGTCGGTCAATCTGAAGACTTCTTTTCACTTTCTATAGGTGGTAGTAACCCTAGAACAAATGACATAACAATTGACGGTGTTTCCGTTAATGATGCATTTGGTCTTAACGATAGTGGTCAACCTACTTTAAGAAACTCATTCTCTATAGANACTGTTAAACAGCTTTCTGTAGACGTTGTTCCTTTTGATGCTTCAAGAGGTGGATTTACGACTGGTAGTATTAACGCAGTTACTAAATCTGGAACAAATGAGCTTGAAGGTGATTTCTATGTATTTAACAGAGATGAAGGCATGGTCGGAACAGATGCATTTGGAAACGATCCAGATGTATTTAATGAAGATACATTTGGATTTAGTGTTGGTGGACCAATAATTAAAGACAAAGCATTCTTTTATGTTAACTACGAAAGTTTTGAACAAACATATCCAGCATTCTATGGTCCTGCCGGTAGTGGTGCGACTAATGAAGCTTACTACGTCACTCAAGCTTTAGTTGATAGAGTTAGAGCATCCGCATTGAGCTTATACGGAATGGATATTGGTAATTACAATACAGAGCAAAACAATCAATCTGAAAATACCTTTGTAAAACTAAACCTAATTCTTAACGACAATCATGAAGCTGAAATGTCATACATCGACACTACTTCAAATCTCGTTAAGGTTAGAGGTAATCCGCCGTTTGGTTTTGCGCTAGATTCACAGTGGTACGATGACAGACAAGGTCTAGAAGTTGTAACTACTAAATTATTTAGTGATTGGAGCGATAAGCTATCAACACAAATGACTTATTCAACTAGAACGCAAACTGATAACCAAGATCCTGTAAGAGGGGATGATTTCCCATCAGTATCAATTGTTCTTAACAATGGTGATGGTAGTTGTGTTGGCAGTTCAAATTGTACTAACCCGTTTAGAACAATTTGGGGTTCTGCTAGAAGTGGTCAATATGAAACTCTAAGATTTGGTCAAGACCAATTCAGATATATGAATGAAATTATTGTTGATTCAACACAATTTACATTCAAAGGTTTCTACGCAGCNTCTGCGGACCATGATCTAAGTTTTGGTTANGAATCAAGTGAAGAAGATATCATGAACTCATTTAGAGTCTGTGGTGGTGGTTGTTATGGTTTCTCAGGCATTGATGCTTTTGAAGCTGGNACACCTATTTACTACAAACTCGAAGGTGCAGTTGGTGGTGGAGTTGGCGCTGATGCAGTCAACTGGACATTAGAAAAATCATCTATGTATCTACAAGACGAGTGGAGAGTTAATGACAAACTAAACCTTATGTTTGGTTATAGAGTTGACTGGACTGAGACTAATACAGCACCAAATGCTAATGCAGACTACTTAGCTGCAACTGGCTATAGAACTGATGTTCTTATTGATGATGAAGTAACTTCAGGCAGATTTGGTTTTGATTATGATGCAACAGATGCTTTCTTTGATGGTTTCCTAGCTGGCAAAACTTATGATTGGTTACCTGTTGAAGCAGTAACTATGAGAGGTGGATACGGTAGATTTGTTGGAAGATTACCAAATGTCTGGGTCTCAAACTCATTCAGTAATGATGGTGGACTAAATAAAGTGAACTTNGAAACATTCACATTTGATGGCACACCTATTGATGGCGTAATCTTTGACCCAAATGCTAACGATCAAAGCAGAGCAGAAAGACTTACTTCTTCTACTGGTGGCGACGTGAACTCACTTGATGAAAACTTTGGTTTACCAATTTCAGATAGGTTTGCATTATCCTTTGACTTCGACCTTAGAGACAATATGTTCTTTGGTGTTGAATACAATAAAGATAGTGTGGATAGAGCATTTGCTTATATCGATCCTAACTTAGAAGGGAATGTAGCAGGTACTTTACCTGATGGCAGAACTTACTANAACAATAGTGAGGGAGACCTTCATACAACATTCACTGACTTAGGTGATACTTCTTCATTATCATATAAGTTTACACGTACTTTCTTTGACGATAAGTTGAAGATGTATGTAGCTTACTCCAATACAAAAGCTAATGATGTTTTCGCAGCTGGTTCTTCTACTCAAGGATCAAACTACGGAAAATATGCTACTTGTAATAACCAATTTTCACCAAATCTTTGTACTAAGCCATCTCTATGGGGTGCTAGTGAAAGATACGTTGGAACACTTGATTATACAGCTGACATATTTGGAGCTGATAAGCCAACAAGATTCTATCTATACTGGTTAAGAGAATCAGGAAGAAGATTCAGTTATACCTATGACTCAAATATCATAGGGGACGGTTACAGAGACGAAAGAGATCTATGGTATGTACCAACAGGACCTAATGACCCATTAGTATCATTTAGTGATGATACAGGTGATGCTTTCTACGCATTCGTAGATAGATATCTAAGCGGTTATAAAGGCCAAGTTGCTCCTGCTAACGGATTCCAATCACCTTGGAAGACAAGAATGGATCTTAAGATTACTCAAGAAATTGCACTACCTGACATGCCTTACGTAGGCGATGCTAAGGCAGAGCTTTTCCTTGATATCTATAACTTCGGTAATTTATTAGATGATGAGAATGGCCAGATATATGATGCTGGTTATCTTGGCGTAACAAAAAGTTTAGATGTTTCAGTTAATGCTGATAACACATATACATACTCCAACTTTGATGATGGACATCTTAGATACAGAAATGGATCTAGATTTGTATCAGTTTGGAAGGCTATGTTTGGCTTTAAGTTAAGCTTCTAATAAAATTTCGATACTATAAAAGGGCAGTTTAGGCTGCCCTTTTTTTTTGAGCTAAGAAACCGCTATAATGTATCATGCATAAAATTCCTACTATCTCTTATAGTGATTTAAAAAACGCTAATTCAGACGTGCTTGAATTTTTAACAAACTGTCTAGGCAACAATGGTTTCTTTGTTATTAATAACCATCCNATAAGTTTAGATTTAATTGATAGAACCTTTTCTATTGCTGAAGAAATGTTTGGATTNCCATATGAGACGAAAAGTAAATATCATGCACCNGGCACAAATGGAGCNAGAGGTTATACNCCTTATGGNATNGAAACAGCCNTGAATGAGAAAGTTGCAGATCAAAAAGAGTTNTGGCATCAAGGGTCGACTACCAATAAACAATTAATGCCNAATATCTATATTGATGANGTTGAAGGTTTTAACGATCTAGACAGACTTTATAGAGAATTTGAACTCATGGGGGTAGAGATTCTTAAATCATTTAAAAACTTCAATTTAGATTTTAATGCAGATATTGGAGATGCAGCAGTCAATGGAAATTCCATACTTCGACTTATACATTATCCGCCTACAGATGGTTCCAATGAATACAGAGCAAGAGCTCATAATGATGTTAATTTAATTACTCTTTTGATAGGTGGCAATGAGGCAGGGCTTGAAGCACAAGATAAACAAGGAAATTGGGTTGAATGCAATTGTGATGAGAATGAAATAATATGCAACATTGGAGATATGTTAGAAATTATCGCTAATGAAAAACTTAACAGTACCCCACATAGAGTTGTATCAAAAGGTAATAATCAAAAATCCCGATATAGCATTCCATTTTTTCTACATCCAAGACCAGAAATACTACTAAATAAAGACCAATCACTCACAGCAGATGAATTTTTAACTAAACGATTACAGGAGATAAAGCTAAATTAACATGGAATACTATTTACAAATAATACTCGGTTTATTCGTACTAATAGGGGCTGTTGTGCCTCTCTCTACAGACATGAAGGCTATAAAAATAAAAAATATAGCTGCTGCAATAGTTGTGATGATTTTGTTTGGGTTTGTCTTGCTCAATGACTATGTGGCAGGTTTTTTTGAGGTTATTAGCGCAGGTGTAGCTAAATTATCAGAAGCTACTGCAGATGGTACCTCTTTTGTTTTTGGCTCACTTTTTGAACAACATCCTCTTGCATTTGCACTCAATGTTTTACCACTGATTATTGTAATGTCGACTTTAAGTGCTTTATTGTGGCACTGGAGAGTCCTTCCAATGGTAATTAAAGGTCTTTCATATGTCTGTGAAAAACTTTTTAATTTAGGAGGTCCTATTTCATTTGGAGCAGCAGCAAATGTATTTGTTGGCCAAGTGGAAGCTCCCTTGTTTGTAAAACCTTACTTATCAAAAATGAGCAAAAAAGAGCTTCTTATTCTAATGACTGCCGGCATGGCTACAGTCTCAGGATCAGTAATGATTGCACTAGCAGGAGTACTGGAGAACCAATTTACTGGTATTAACATTGTTCAGCATTTCTTAACTGCATCAATCTTATCAATACCTGGAGCAATCATGTACGCAGAAATCATGTATCCATCTAATGAAATAACCCATCATATTAACGATGCTAAAGANGANAANATNTANGCAGGATCGATGGATGCAATNACTAAGGGAACTAAAGATGGTTTAAATATTGCTGTGAATGTGGCAGCTATTCTAATATCAATTCTTGCGCTGGTATCAATTGTAGATGGTGCGCTTGATTTAATGATCTCTGGCATGTCCCTNCAAAAAATACTGGGCTACATCTTTGCACCNATATGCTGGTTNCTNGGTGTTCCNTGGTCAGAAGCACCTGCTGCNGCAGAACTATTGGGTCTAAAACTAGCAACAAANGAATTCGTTGCATACATTCAATTNGGNANCTTAGAGCCAGAATACTTNACTGATAGAACAAAGGTAATTTTACTCTATGCACTTTGTGGATTTGCTAACTTTTCCAGTGTAGGNATTCTCATTTCAGGCATNGGTGCTATGGCTCCAGAAAGAACTAGTGACTTAATACAAGTNTCTGTCAAAGCNCTTATCGGAGCAACACTTGCATCATGTTTAACAGGACTGGTTGCAGGTTTATTCGTTTAGATCAGATTAGTTATNTTTCGGAAGTGTTTACGGCAAAAAACTTTATATTTGTCGCCACCAATNACTACTTGTTCACCGCTNGTGACCAATTNACCATCCAGGTATCTTGCTACCATGGTGGCTTTGCGAGCACAGTTTTCATATTCACAAATAGTTTTTAATTCAATTAAGGTNTCTGCATATGCTAAGAGAGCCATAGAGCCTTGAGAATANCTTNCCCTGAAAGTCAGTTCTAATACCGTAACACATTACAGGTATATTAAATTTGTCGCANACCTGNCATAACTCTTTGACTTGTAATTCAGTTAAAAATTGAGCTTCATCTACCAAAATACAGGATATTTTTTCTGAAATTTTAGTATTGAAATAATGAAAGAAATTAAACTCACTATTAAATGCATGTGCTTTTTTTTCTAAACCTATGCGTGAATGGATTGACCCCTCATGAAGATCTGCATCTACTTTTGGTGCAAATAGGTAGGTTTTTAGGTTTCTGACTTCGTAATTATGGTTTGATTGGAGCAGGGAGGTAGATTTTCCTGCATTCATAGTTGAATAGTAGTAATGAACCTTAGCCAAGTTTAGTGTTTATCCTTTTTAAATAGATTTTTAAAACTAAAACCTTTGGGTCTGGCTTCCATAAAAATGTAGATTGAAAAAAAGACTAGGCTTACTACTAAAACATACACTCCATCCATCAGGCTATTGTAAAACTTTTATTCATATTTATATAAAAAAAAGAGGATAAACATAGTATTTTCTTATATAACTATTAGTAATTAATTAATTAACCTAAAATTAGATTTATGAATTTAAAAAAATTAACGATCACTCTATTTACTATAATGTTTGTTGCTGCATGTGGTGGTGGCGGTGGCGGTGGAGAAACACCTCCCCCTACACCTGCACCTACTCCAGCACCAACTCCAGCACCAACTCCAGAGCCAACTCCGGAACCAACACCGGAACCAACTCCAGAGCCAACGCCAGAGCCAACACCGGAACCAACGCCAGAGCCAACACCGGAACCAACGCCAGAGCCAACTCCAGCGCCAGACCAAGAACCCGTATGGATAAATGAATTCCATTACGATAACCAAGGTACTGATGAAAATGAATTCATCGAAATTGCTGGTGTTGCAGGAACTGATTTAGATGGTTACAAACTTGTACTTTATAGTGATCCAGGTGGTACATCAGGACACTACGACAATATAGAATTAACTGGAACCATAGCTGATGAGGGAAATACAGGTTATGGAGCAATCAGCTTCCCTTATGAAGGTCTACAAAACGGCTCACAAGACGGGATTGGATTAGTAAATCCAAGTAATGAATGTGCAGAATTTTTGACTTACGAGGGAGCTATGACAGCTACACCTGGTGACGGAGCAGGCGGCGGTAGTGCTTGCGATGGAGTTGAAGGTGTCGACGTTGGTGTCTTTGAGCAAGGAAGTTCAGCAACAGATTCACTACAACGAACAGGACAAGCTTTAAGTGGACCAGATTTTCAGTGGGTTGGACCAGTTAATGCTACACCAGATTTTATTAATAATGATCAAACCTTCGGCGATCCAGAACCTACACCTGAGCCAACTCCAGCACCAGAAGCATTTTTATTTACTAAAGCTGTATTAGTTGGTGACGTACCAACTAGCTTTTATGACAGAGATGGTGACTATCCTACATGGAGAGATGCTGATGGAGATTGCATATCAGATAGACACGAAGTTTTACAAGCTCAACACATAGATGATGATGCTTCTAATCCTCTTGTTTTTAGTTCAACAGGGTGCTCTGTTATTACAGGTAAATGGCAGGATCCATTTGACGGATCTTTCTACTACAGTGCATCTGACATCCAAATAGATCATGTTGTGGCTCTTTATGAAAGTCATTTAAGTGGCGCAGGCGCAACTAGTGGAGATGTATGGAGTTCACAAGAAAGACTTAGTTATGCAAATACTGGGAATAGGGTTGAAGGAACACTACCTGAGACTACGCATCAATTCCTAGCAGTCGGAGGAGCAACAAACGGACCAAAAGGATCTAGTGATCCTACAGAATGGATGCCTCCTTTACCTGAGTACCATTGTACATATCTAAAAAAATGGGTAGAAGTTAAACATATTAATCAACTTTACTTTGACCAAGATGAATATGATTTTATAAAATCTGAAGAAGCANGTTGTGATGATTCTACNTTACCNNTNTTACCNNCNAATGATGANTCAAGTGGNCCNCANCCNGGTGANAAAGCGCCAACGAATTCAGCTGTNTTNATAAANGAANTNCATTATGANAATGANGGTNCNGATTCNGGTGAATACGTTGANATNGCNGGCCCNGCAGGNACNGANTTAAGTGGTTATGANCTTTGGTTCCATAANGGANNNAGTGCAGATGCTCAGTACGCATTTACCGCTTTATCAGGTGTCATACCAGATCAAAGCAATGGCTATGGAGTTATTGGTATCGATTACGATACAAACGGCCTACAAAATGGTGGTTGGGAAGGCGATGACCCAACCGGGACTTCCTCACCAGATTCCATCTCATTGAGTGATCCGTCTGATAATTGTCTGGAACTCATTAGTTATGAAGGAGTTATGTCACCTGCTACTGGACCATGCTCTGAGTTTGAATCTAATGATATTGGGGTAAGAGAAGATGGCCGTACCGCACAAATTGGTGAATCTTTACAAAAATCAGGAAGTGGAACAATAAGTTCTGATTTCACTTGGAATGAACCTATCGCTGATACAAAAGATGCAGTTAATACTAACCAAACTTTTGGTTCAGCAACTTCAACTACCTTTGTAGTCACAGCGTCTGGTTTAGATTATTTGATTGATGGGGTATTACATGCAAGCATCACCTTAAAAAGAGGGGAAACATATACTTTTGATGTTTCAGACTTTACAAGCGCACACCCATTCAGGCTTAGTTCAACCAATGACGGAGCATGGAATGGTGGAGCTAATTATGACCAAGGTGTAACTTACGTGAGTAGTGACATAATTACTTGGACAGTACCGGAAAACCTTAGTGCGTCGACCATGTACTACTGGTGCACCCTGCACCCAGAAATGGCTGGCTCAGGAGTCATAAACATTACTGACTGATAAGCAATAGGGGATATAGCTAATATGAAAAAATTAAAGTTCATAGTAGCTATATCCTTATTTTTATTACCTAATTTAAAATCTGAAGAAGTAGCTCTTGATAGCCCAGAAGGGTGGGGCATGTCCTATATGTCAGCTGCATCCCTTAACCTTTCTGATAGCTTTCCAACTACAATGGCTTTCGGTGAAATAGTCTTAACTGGAGAACTGAGCAATATTCCAAAACTTAATAGAGAACAGCAAAAAATTGGTTTTGGTGGGCTGAAGTATGAAGAACTTAATAAATCACCAGTTTTTGGAAGAGGTAAACTTAAAGTTGGCTTTTACTGGGATTCAGTATTAGAGGTTTCTTATACTCCGCCGTTAGAATTAAAAGGAGCTAAACCTAAAAACTTGTGGGGGATTGCCCTATCAAAACAATTTATTAACAACGATAAATTAAACCTTGGGTTGAGGTATTACAATTTATCAGGCAAAGCAGTAGCTGATGTTACATGTAGCCAGAAAACAGTTAATCAGCCACTTTATACTGCTGGCAATCCGTCAGGCTGTATAAGCACCTCTAAAGATAAGATAGATCTTGGACATCAAGGTTTTGAAATTATTCTAGCTAGTAAAAATCCAGTTTTAAATTTTAGACCCTGGGTCTCTATTGCTACAACGAAAATAGATTCTTCCGTGAGAATTGATGCGCAATTAGAGCTTTCCAGGGAAATAGCTTATGTCTCAACAGAAGGGACACTTAGTACGCTAAATTTCGGTCTAAACTATCCCTTGTCCGACAAATGGGTATTGAATCTAGGCTCATCATACACACCACTTGACGCAATTAGACCTACGCCCGCTGGCGGTGATGATGATTTCTGGAATATTAAATTAGGTTTAAGCTGGAACCTTAATTAAACTTTTTCAAATTAGTCATTGGTTTCTGTTTCATCTGAAACAGTATCAGAATCTTCAAAATCACATTCAAGACGAGCTATGACTTCACCCTCAACAGCTAGATTAAGTTTTGCTCTGCCTACCATTTCACCAGTAACCATACAGTAAGATAGTGTCTCTTGAACAACCATTCTGACAATATTTGTTAAATCCTCTACGCTAATATCAGCTATTTTCTGTTCTTGCGCTTCTTCAGCATACAAAAACATTGGTAATAATAAAATAAGTAATCTGTACATATTTGCTCCTGTAAATAAAATATATGGGGATTAATTACAAAAAGTGTTAATTATTCTTTTGCATGTTCTTCAGCTAGGTGCTGAGAGTGTAAAACCCTAACTTCGGTTTTCAGGGCGGTTAATTGTGCAAATAATACTATTACTAACACACCTAAAGCTATGTTTACACTGGTTTGTAAGTTTTGTTTTTTATCTTCTTCCATAATCACTCCATTGTTAAATAATAAACGATTTAAACCACTTCTTTTGTTATTTGAGCGTAGTTATTAGCTGGATTATTAACTTCCTTAGAGACCATGTAAAATTTCACATCAGAATTAATTTCAGCATCAAATATATCTTGGCCCATAAAGAATTCACCTATATCGAATTCATTTAATAATACTGGCTGCCTATGGTGAATAAAATTTATTTTATCAGTAGCTTCTCTGGTTAAGATACAACATCCATTTTCATTAAAGATGCCAGCAAAGTACTTAGCATTGGTGTAATGGTAATAAGGTTGTTTATTCTCATCATTTCTTTTCCATTCATACCAGCCAGAGAATGGTATTATGCACCTTTGGGCATTTTTAAATGAAGGCTTTATATGCAATGTTTCAGATCTACAATTTATTAAATTCATATCTGGCTTCCATAATGGTGAATACGACCATTTCATTAATTGACCATCACAATTCATAGTTTTTACAGGTATAGAGGTAGCTGGGGTAATATTAAAATTATCTTTAAAACCTAATTCAAAGGGGTCTCCAACCAAACTAAATCTTCCGCACATTCATTTAATATATGAAATAGAGCAAATATGACAACAAAATATGTTTTTTTTGTTACTGTATTTACGGGAGAATATTTATGAAATATTTAATTAATATATTAACTATATTTATCTTCATTAGCTCAATCCAAGCAGAAACATCAGAACAACGAGTTTACCGCTCTGAGTTTATGTTTTGTGATTACAATGAAGGCA
>NYUL01000008.1 GCA_002684055.1 Gammaproteobacteria bacterium | reverse complement strand
ATGCATCAATGCATTGAGTATCGTATTAAGTATTGGGAAGGATCCCCAGCAAGACCCCCAGAGGAGCAAGAGCAGCTATGGAAGGTTAGAGATTCTCTCTATGCAATGATGCTTGACTACACCTTTCACAATTTTTAACCTTATATGAACAGCGACTAAATAAGTTTAGCTGATGTTTTTCTAATGACCGACTTGATTATCAGCAAGAAGAACGAGGTGTTTCTTCAAATTGATTGTGAACCACATATTCAATATGAGCTGCGTGACGCTTTCTCATTTGAAGTTCCAGGGGCAAAGTTTCATCCATCATTCCGCAAAAGACATTGGGATGGAACGATTAATTTATTTTCTCCTCAAACTAAACAGATCTATGTTGGGTTGCTAGATCGTGTTATTGCTTTTTGTGATCAGTATGGTTACACATATGAATTCAGGGACAATAAGTTTTATGGCTTACCCTATGAAGAAAATGAAGAGATCTCACCTATGGGTGTTACTGATTGGGTTAAATCCATTACTTCATATAAGCCCAGAGATTATCAGCTCCACGGGATCTATACCGCTCTCAAATCAAATAGGAAACTTATCGTTTCTCCAACTGCGTCTGGTAAATCTCTAATGATCTATGCCCTAGTGGCATACTATGCTCAACGCAATGAGAACATTCTTATTGTAGTCCCTACTACATCTCTTGTAGAACAGATGTATAAAGATTTTGAGGATTATGGATTTGACGTAGGTTCTTACTGTCATAAAATTTATGGTGGTAAGGAGTTACATAGTGATAAGCAAGTTACTATTACTACTTGGCAGTCTGTCTACAAATTACCTAAACCATTTTTTCAAAAGTTTAATGTGGTTATTGGTGATGAAGCACATAACTTTAAATCAAAAAGTCTAGTCAGCATTATGACTAAGCTATGTGACGCAAAGTATCGTTTTGGTTTCACAGGTACTCTTGATGGCACCCAAACAAATAAGCTTGTACTGGAAGGACTATTTGGTCCAGCATATAACACCATTAGAACAAAGGAGCTAATGGAAGCTGGTCACGTAGCTAAACTTGATATTAAAGTTTTATTATTAAAACATGATGAGCAAAAGTTTAATAAGTATGAGGATGAGATTCAATATCTCATTAGTCACGAGAAAAGAAACAAATTTATCAGCAATCTAGCATTGGGCATTACAGGAAATACGTTGGTTTTGTTTACAAGAGTAGAAAATCACGGAAAAATACTTAATGATCTTATAAATAGTAAGAAGGAAGAGGGGCGCCACGTATTCTTTGTACATGGCGGCGTTGATGTAGAAGAAAGAGAACAAGTACGCGAAATCACAGAAAGGGAAGATAATGCGATTATTATCGCTTCCTATGGTGTATTCAGTACTGGAATTAACATAAAAAATCTACATAATGTTATATTTGCTTCCCCGTCAAAATCACGTATCAGAAATTTACAAAGTATAGGTCGTGTACTTAGGAAAGGGTCTAACAAATCAAAAGCTATGCTATATGATATAGCTGACGATACAACGAAAAATAGTAATAAAAATTACACACTTAATCATTTGATTGAGCGTATTAAGACATATAATGAAGAAAAATTCAATTATGACATAATAAACATTAATCTAAGGTAAACCCAATGGGCGACAAAATAGCAGCTATTAAGTTAGTATCTGGTGAAGAAATTGTATGCACACTAGTAAAATTAGAAGATGACAGTGGATACACTGTTCTTTCTTTTAAGGATCCAGTAAGAGTTGTGTTACGGGATAGAAGAAAACCTAAAAAATATGCATTAGAACCTTGGTTATGCATTAAAAATGATACATTACACGTTATAGATATTACTAAAATACTAACGGTATATAAAATTAGTGATGTTGATATATTAAATGATTATTCAACATTCTTTAAAAGAAAACTTAAATTATATTCTAAACCAGAAAGATATAGTAACTCTAGTTCTAAAATTGGTTACGTTGGTAATGTAAATGAAGTTAAGACTACTCTAGAAAAACTCTATAAAGATATAGATTCATATGAAAAACCTTAAAGACTCTTAAGTACTTAAAGTGACTTATCACCCCCGACAAGGCTGATTGTACTCCATTTTGAGACCCTTGTCAAGTCTTTAAGCAATTACATGTATTCTGTGCTATAATGTACCTAAAGCAGTAGAAGTGCTATGCCTAAAGCGAAAACAGAACATTACGTTAATAATAGAGACTTTCTTGATGCTCTCATTGAGTACCGAGAGAGCGTAGCTGAAGCTGCTGCTAAAGATCTTCCCAAACCACGAATTACTAATTACATTGGATCTTGCTTTCTCAAGATTGCTACCCATCTCAGCTATAAGTCCAACTTCGTAAACTATATGTACCGCGAGGATATGATCTCCGATGGTATTGAGAACTGCGTACAGTACATTCATAACTTTGACCCAGCTAAGTCAAAGAACCCATTCGCATACTTCACTCAAATTAGTTACTTTGCATTCCTACGCCGTATTCAGAGAGAGAAGAGACAGCTTGATATTAAAACTAAGATTGTAGAGAAGAGTGGATTTGAAGCCCTAATGACTTCTGATGCTAATCTAACCAACGAATATCGTAACGATTACAACGCAATCAAAGAAAACATCATTACCAAGCTTAACTCATGAGTTTAGTTGCTATTATTACGGATACACATTTTGGGGCACGTAAAGGTGCTGACTATCTACACGCCCATTTTGAGAAGTTCTACTCAGAAGTATTCTTCCCTACACTAAAAGCTCGTGGTGTAAAGACTATCCTTCACTTGGGTGATGCTTTTGATAGTAGAAAATCTATTGAATACAATTCCTTACAGTGGACCAAGCGTGTAGTCTTTGATCCAATGAAAGACTTTGACGTTCATATGGTTGTAGGAAACCACGACTGTTATTTCAAGTCAACGAATAGGACCAACTCCCCTGATCTTCTTCTACAAGATTATGGGAATGTAAAAACCTACTCAGATCCCACTGAAATTACAGTAGATGGCGAAAAGATTCTAATGTTGCCTTGGATATGTGACGAGAATCTTACTAGAACCAAGGAAATGATTACCAATAGTGAAGCAAAGTATGCTATGGGTCATCTAGAACTCGGTGGTTTTGAGGCATATCGCGGTCATAAGTTTGAGGATGATAAGGGGCTAGTAAAG
This sequence comes from Gammaproteobacteria bacterium, assembly GCA_002684055.1. Classification (GTDB taxonomy): domain Bacteria; phylum Pseudomonadota; class Gammaproteobacteria; order Magnimaribacterales; family TMED112; genus TMED112. The sequence goes on along the minus strand of NYUL01000008.1, from coordinate 46,153 downwards.
CCTTCTGAGTTTAGTAAGTTTGAAAAAGTTTTATCAGGTCACTTCCATACACGTTCTGATGACGGTAAGATCTTTTATATGGGTAATCCCTATGAGATGTATTGGAATGATGTTAATGATACTCGTGGTTTTGTTCTATTTGATACCGAGACAGGTGAGATTGAGTATGTAAACAATCCAAACACACTATTCTCAATCGTATATTATGAAGATACAAAGCATCAATTATTCAATGCTACCGCATACCGGGGTAAGATTGTTAAGGTTGTTGTTCGTAAGAAGACCAAACAGAAAGACTTTGATAAGTTCCTAGACAAGCTATTCAACGTTGGTCTGATTGATATGAAGGTCGTTGAGAACTTCAACGTACAAGAAACAGAGGACTTTGATGCTAGTGATGCTGAAGAGAATACCTTATCAATCTTAAACCGTTATGTTGATGAAGCTGACTTTGATGAGAGCTCACTGGATAAGAATTCTATTAAATCACTATTATCTGAAATTTATATGGAAGCCTGTGAAGTATGAAACCAGACGATCAGCAATGTTACTTACTAACAATAAAAAACTCTGAAGGAGAGACTCACATTTATTCTTTAAGGGATGAAGGTGTAGAACCAGAAATTTTAATATTTGAGAATGAGGATGATGCTGAAAGATATGTCCAAATGTTGGAGCGGGATGAAGAGTATCTAGTAGGAGATACGCTGAAGATGGTTGTTTCTGAAGTCAACTTTAACAATGTTCTTGAAATATTAAAAGTTAAAGATCGTAGGTACATATTGGTAAAGATAGACGAACTTTTTATTCCTCCTCCAACAGATCAATAAATCTGTGCTATAATGGAGCTAATAATGTTAGTATCCTGTGTTAGTTTTCCAAAAGCTTCGCTATAAGAACTTTCTCTCCTCTGGGGATTCATTCACTGAGATTGATTTTCTAGCAAATAATACAAATCTAATTATCGGTAGCAATGGCTCTGGTAAGTCAACCATCCTGGATGCTTTGACTTTTGTATTTTTTAACAAGCCATTTCGTAAGATTAACAAACCCCAGTTGGTAAATAGTGTAACTGAAAAAAATTGTCTTGTAGAGATTGAGTTTAATAACAACAACCGCCAGTATTTAGTTAGACGTGGTATTAAGCCCAACGTATTTGATATTGAAGTTGATGGAAAGCTTCTTGAAAAAAGGGGTGATGACCGAGATAATCAAGTCACACTAGAAGAGAACATTCTTAAAGTTAATTATAAGTCCTTTACCCAAATTGTTATCCTTGGTAGTTCTACTTTTGTTCCTTTTATGCAGCTATCTGCTGCTCACCGTCGTGAGGTTATTGAAGATCTTCTAGACATCCGTGTCTTTAGCTCAATGTCATCTATTGTCAAGGACCGTGTTCGTACTGTCCGCGATCAATTAAAGATTCTTGAGTTGAAGAAGTCTTCTCTTAAAGAGAAAGGTCAAATGCAAGCCAAGTTCATTGATGATATCACAAAAAGTGGTGAGGCAAATATCAATAAAAAGAATGAGTCTGTTAAGCGGCATTTACTTGATCAGCAACAACTACAGGAAGCTAATATTGATGTTCTAGGTAAGATTGATCATCTTAATGCCGAGTTAGAAGAGCTAAAGGGAGCTGGAGATAAGCTTCGTGAGCTTGGTGGGCTTAAAGGTAAAATTCAGCAAAAGATTACCACCCTGTCCAAAAACCATAAGTTCTTTAATGATAATAAAACTTGCCCCACTTGTACCCAGGATATTGATGAGAATCTACGCCAAACTAAACTAACTGAGCTTGGTGTAGATGCTAAAAAATTAAAAGGTGGATATCAAGAATTAGAAGCTGCTATTGAAAAAGAAGAAAATAGAGAGTCTAATTTTAATGATATATCTGCTGAAGTTTTGGAGCTTAACAAAAAATTGGCTTCAAGTAATTCTGATATTTCTAATATCAATAAGACTATTACTAACTTACATTCTGAAATATCAACAATTAGGGAGTCTATTGATAATCAAGCTGAATCTAAAGAGAACTTAAACTCCATTATTAAAAATCTGAAGAGTAGCGTTGATGAGATATCTAATTTGAAAGTTGAGATGGAGAAGCATCAGTTTGTGAATGAGCTACTTAAGGATGGTGGAGTTAAGACCAGTATCATTAAGAAGTATATCCCACTTATTAACAAGCACGTCAATAAGTACCTTCAGATGATGGAGTTCTACATTAACTTCAATCTAGATGAGGAGTTCAACGAAACTGTTGTATCACCTATCCACGAACGTTTCTCATACGCTTCATTTTCCGAGGGTGAGAAAATGCGTATTGACCTTTCACTTCTATTCACTTGGAGAGAAGTTGCTAGAGTCCGCAATTCCATTAATACAAATCTCCTTATTATGGATGAGGTATTCGACAGCTCACTTGATGGATTTGGTACAGAAGAGTTCCTTAAGATCATCCGTTACGTTGTTAAAGATGCTAATATTTTTATCATCAGCCATAAGACAGAGCTATACGAACGCTTTGATTCTGTTCTTAAGTTTGAAAAAGAGAGGGGATTTTCAAAACTAAATAAAAAATAGATTGACTATTCCCTTATGAAGTATATTAAAATTGCAATCTTTGCTGGTATCCTTTCTTTAGCTACTGGGGGATTTGACCACGGACAGCCACACCTATATGATGGTTCTGTTCCTCACGTTCATGGAAATGGTGTTGTTCACTTACATTAAAATATTAAATTGTTATGAGATCATTTGAAGATTACATTATCGAATACCCAAATGTTGTTAGTAAGGAGTTATGCGATGAGATAATTGATAGGTTTGAAGCTGATGAAAAAGTTAAACCTGGAAAGAGTGGTGCTGGTTTAACAAATTCAAAAATTTCCGATGATTTACTTATCACTGGTGATCCAAAATGGGATGACATTGATGATGTATTATACAAAGCATTTAATCCATATTTTACGAACTATATGGATTTACTTATTAAAGATGCTCATTATTCTGAACCTATGATGTTTCATGATCGTGGGTATCAGATTCAAAGAACTACTCCTGGTGGACACTACCACTGGCATGATGATGCGTCTAGTGAAGTTGTTCCTCTACGCAGTTTCATCCACAAAGAAACTGATTATGAAGTGGCATTTGTCAATAACAGAATATTCACTTATATTTTATATCTAAATGATAGGTCAGATCAATTGGATAATGGAAAAACTCAATTTTATAATTGTGGAGTAAGTAAAAATATTATTTCTGAACCTGGTAAGTTACTATTATTTCCTTCCAGTCAATTTTGGACACATAGAGGTGAAGAATTGACTAGTGGTGTTAAGTACTTACTCACTGGTTGGTGCTGTCGATATGGCACTTATAGGGTATGTAATGCTGGAGGTAATGATTTTACAGAAATTGCTGAACATATTTCTATGATGGAAAAGACAATTTAGTAACTGTCTACTGCCCCACCAAGGGGCTTTTTAATGCCCTATAATAATTTCATTGAAACGGATACGCTATGTCAGTCAACCTAGAAGTCAAAGGCACTCTTGCCCGTCTGCTCGCAACAGAAGACCTCTTGGTTGAGCACAAGAATGTAAGCACAGCTAGCTTCAACGTCCAGAGTCGTGTACTCACTCTCCCACGATGGGAGAAAGCATCTAATAATGTATTCAACCTCCTTATTGCACACGAAGTGGCTCACGCTCTCTTTACACCCAATGAGGATTGGAGAAAGAAGACTAAAGTTCCACAGGGCTTCGTCAACGTCACGGAAGATGTGCGCATTGAAGTATTGATGAAGAAGAAGTATGTGGGTCTACCCAAGACATTCTTCCGTGGATACCACGAACTCCATGACCAAGACTTCTTTGGTATTGCTGATGAAGATGTAGCAGCTATGAACATTGCTGACCGCGTAAACCTACACTTTAAGATCGGCAACTTCATTAAAGTTCCTTTCACATCTTCTGAAATGGTTGTTGTGGACCAATGTGCTGCAGCAGTCACCTTTGATGATGCTCTTGCAGCAGCAGAAGCCCTCTATGCCCTCCACGAGCAGCAGAAAGAGGAGCAGAAGCAAACTGGTGATGAAGATGCTAGTTCTTCTCCTGAAGGCACTGAAGAGCCACAGGGGAAGGATGGTGGTGAGGGTGAAGAGCCAGAAGAGGGACCATCCGATAGTGAAGGTGAATCAAGTGAGGGTGGTTCCCCCCAGGAGGAGGATGGTGAGAGTGATGAGCAGGGTGAAAGTATGGAGTCACGTGACGATGAAATTGGTGGTGGAGATACCGCAGGTAATCTTACTGATAATGTAAGTACAATGGAGAACTTCAATGAGAACCTTGAAGATATGGCTACAACTAATACGTATAATCAGCCCCTATATCTAACTTATCCATCATTCTCTGCAGCTAAGTATATTGCTTCTAACAAAGAAATACACGAATATATTAACTCTTCATTTGAGAGGCAGCGTGAATTTTTTTATAATACGAATCCTGAAAATGCTGATTACTTTATTAAGACATTATTTGGTGGATATGATAAAAATTTCAATGAATTTAAGCGCAACATCCAAAGTGAAGTCAACTATATGGTTAAGGAGTTTGAATGTAGGAAGTCAGCCTCTGCTTACTCTCGCTCTTCAACATCTAGGACTGGTGTATTAGATTGTACTAAACTTCACACATATAAGTACAACGAAGATATCTTTAAGAAGGTCACAACTCTACCTGAAGGTAAGAACCACGGTCTGGTATTTGTTCTAGATTGGTCTGGTTCTATGTGTCATATCTTGGAAGATACTATCAAGCAACTACTCTCTATCGTTATGTTCTGCGATAAAGTAAATATTCCATTTGAAGTCTATGCATTTACTAACGAGTGGAATCGCGATAATGCAAACTATTATACGAACAGTGATATTCCTAATGAGTTAGTTGTTGGTGATGAGTTTAGTATGATGAATATTCTTACTAGTACAGTCAACCGTAAGGAGTTGCTGCGCCAAATGGAAACTATTTTTATGATCGCATCTTCTTATACGACTAGGGGTGGAAATATTGTTCCTAGTAGAGTGGGTCTTTCTGGTACTCCTCTAAATGAAGCACTAATCACTTTACGTAAGATTCTTCCAGATTTCCAGCAACGTAATAATGTTGAGAAGGCACACGTAATGGTTCTCACTGATGGTGAAGCTAGTTGGACTAGGTATACCACTGAAATCGAGTCATATGATGGTCAAACTAAAATAAGTGTAGGGCGATTGGGTCACCAAAATGGATACCTTCGCAACCGAGTCACAGGGACTGTTCGTAAAATTGATAAGGAGAAGTTGTGTGGTGTCACCTCAACAATTCTGGAGGACTTACGTTTTGAGTTCCCCCAAACTACCTTCACTGGATTCCGTATCCTAGAAAAACGTGGTGGATGGTTCGTTCGCCAAGCAGTTGGATATGATGATGCACAAATTGCGAAGTGGAAGAAAGAAAAAACAATTGCTCTAACTAATGCTGGATATAACAAGTACTACATCGTGGATTCTGATACAGTCCAAGAGTCTGCTGAATTTGATGTGGATGAAGGAGCCACTAAAGCTAAAATTAAATCAGCGTTTAGTAAGTCACTAAAAAGCAAGAAGAATAACAAGAAGGTGTTGAGTGATTTCATCTCACTCATTGCATAATGTGTTATAATTAGAATACCCATATTAAAGATATGAATCAAGAATTACGTAACGCTATTCATAGTTTCTGTATCAATCAAAAAGATTTTTTTGAGTTGGAAACATATGCAGCTAGTATGCAAGGAAAGGGCTGGGGAACAGCAACTATCTTTGCTGAAGTGGATTCTTGTGTATCTCTAGCAGAAAGTATACCAAATGTATTTGTTGATATTGGGGGAAATAAAGGTCTTTATACCGAAGAAGTTCTTAGAAGATTTCCTGAAACAGAGTGTCACATATTTGAGCCATCTTCTTCTAACGTACAAATACTAAAAGCTAAATTTGATTCACTTTCTAATGTCATTGTAAATGGAAAAGCATTATCTAATAAAGAAGATACACTTACACTTTACTCAAACGAACCTGGTTCTGGACTAGCTTCTCTCACCAAAAGAAATATTGATCATGTCAATATAAAAATGAACCTAGAAGAAACTGTGGAAGTCATTAGGTTTGATAATTATTGGGATGATAGGCATATTGATTATGTTAAAATTGATGTGGAGGGTCATGAGTTAGATGTTTTGGATGGTTTTGGTGCTCTCCTATCTAAAACAAAAATTATTCAGTTTGAATTCGGTGGTTGTAACATTGATACTAAGACTCATTATCGTGATTTCTGGTACTACTTTAAAGAACTAGGTTTCTCTATGTACCGAATTACACCATTTGGTCCATTTAAGTTAGATAGATATACTGAGTATGATGAGCATTACATGACAACAAACTTTATCGCAATAAACGAACAATGAAAAAAGTAGCAATTTTTGGTTCATCTAGAACTGATCCAGACAGCAAGCTCTATGATGCTGTAGAGCGTCTAGGAAAGCGCTGTGCTCAAACTGGTTGGATTGTAGTCACGGGTGGTGGACCAGGTACTATGGAAGCAGCAAACAAGGGTGCAGCGTCTGTTGACCTTACTAGGTCAGAAGCAGAAGCAATCTATTTACCATTTGAAGAGGCAGTCAACCAGTATGTTTATGACTTTACAAAACACGATGATTTCTTCACTAGACTGGATACTTTCTCAAATTGTGATGCCTTTATTGTTACCCCTGGTGGAATTGGTACTCTCCTAGAAATGGCTATGATCTATCAACTAATCCAAGTAAACCATATTGAACAGAAGCCAATAATTTGTGTTGGTAGAATGTGGAGAACTCTCAAAGATTGGTTAGAAGAAGAGATGGTTGAGAATGGTTTTCTATCTAATAAAGAGATGGATTATGTTCACTATGTTGACCGTTTTGGTGAAGCCACAGCACTATTGGAGCATTTAAACAAATGATTTATATTAGAAAATTGTTGGATCAAGAACAACTTTCACAGATACAATCTATGATGGATGGTGGTTTGTGGGTAAATGGAACCAACTCAACTGATCATACTGATTTGTCATTAAAAAATAATTCAGAGTTCTGTCGTAGTAATGAAAATATTGTAGAAATATCTAAAATAATTTTTGAAGCTTTAGACCATGATTATCCTTTTTTGGGAAAAGTCGCAGCTAAATCTACAAATGTGCCCATATATTCTAGAACTAATGTCGGAGGATTCTATAGACCACACCAAGATGCTCCTGAAGTAGGTCATTACAGTACTACTGTGTTTTTAAATAACCCCAATGAATATGATGGTGGATACTTAAGGATTTATGATCATGAAATTAGTGAACATAAACTAGATGCTGGTTATGCCGTTACATATAATACTGGATTTATTCACGAAGTAAGTGAAGTAACTAGGGGTAGGCGTGATGTTAGTGTATTCTGGACCCATAGTAAATTTCCTCCAGATTATATGACAGATATTTATAGCCATTTACATAGTTTAAGAAAACAATTAATGAGAACTGGAAGACCACCCTCAATAGAAGAAGCCATACAAAATCCTGAATTTATGGCTGAAACAATTCTTACAAATTTTCATCGAATGACAGAAACAGAATGGTAAGTGTCCACTGCCCCACTAAGGGGCTTTTTTATGCTCTATAATAATCACATGCAACACAAGTCAACTATGTTTCCACAGCAGACTGATTTAGAACAGAAAGTCCAAGAACTATGGGATGAGAAGAAGAAGAATGGAACCTTTGACGATAATGACTTTTTCTGGCAACAGGCGTTAGAGTTCCATGATCGTAAACGCGAATTCTCGGAAAGACTCTCTTATACCCAACAAGCTCAACACAAGAAAATAACAAGACTGTGGGTCATTACCCTTATCCTTATCGTTATGAGTTTTGCTGTCTATATTATTGGGCACTACCTAAACTGACCACTGCCCCACTATGGGGCTTTTTTATGCTTTATAATAATCACATACAACACAAGCCCACTATGCCTCGCCAACTCGCTATGACTACTCAAGAGATGCTGGATAACCTACGCTCTAATTTCAGTGAGGAGATTTCTGCTGCCGATGTTCGTGCATTCTGTGCTATTCAGGGTCTGACCTATCAGACAGTAACCCGCCGCCTAGAAGAATATAAGTCTGGTCGTGGTAAGTGGAATCTTAATATCTCCCAAGTAAAAGCAGAACTTGAGCACACAGTAGAAGCTCCTTCCGCTGTAAAAGCTACTCCTATGGTTGAGCAGAACCTTGTTCCAGAAAAAGACTCAACCTTTGTTCCTTTCGGCAACTTTGCTGATGTGAAGCAAGTTATTAGTTCTGGTTTGTTCTACCCAACATTCATTACTGGTCTCTCCGGTAACGGTAAGACTTTTAGTGTAGAGCAAGCTTGCGCTCAACTAGGACGCGAGCTTATCCGTGTAAACATCACTATTGAAACTGATGAAGACGACCTTATTGGCGGTTTTCGCCTCGTTGATGGTGCCACTGTTTGGCATAACGGTCCCGTTATTGAGGCACTCCAACGTGGTGCAATCCTATTGCTTGACGAGATTGACCTGGCATCCAACAAAATCCTATGCTTGCAGAGCATTCTTGAGGGTAAAGGGATATTCCTTAAGAAGATTGGACAGTACATCACTCCAAGAGAGGGATTCAATGTTATCGCGACTGCGAATACAAAGGGTAAGGGATCAGATGACGGTCGTTTTATCGGCACCAACGTTCTGAATGAAGCCTTCCTTGAGCGTTTCCCAATCACCTTTGAGCAGTCATATCCTTCCGTAGCAATCGAAACCAAGATGCTCAAAGGATACGCCAAGACATTGGGTATTGACGATGCTACTTTCTGTAAGCGTCTTGCTGACTGGGGTGACATCATCCGTAAGACCTTCTATGATGGTGGTGTTGATGAGATCATCTCCACTCGCCGACTAGTCCATATCATCCGTGCTTACAGCATCTTTGGTGATAAGGCAAAAGCTATCAACATCTGCCTCAATCGCTTTGACGATGAGACACGCCAGTCCTTTATGGACCTTTACGGTGCCGTTGATAATGACGTTGACTTTGAGTCCAGTGAAGTAACTGCATCCTCAGTTGACCCATCTGAATTTTAATTGTGCTATAATATTGAGGTAATTTTATGACTAACTCCTGGGCTATGCTACACGAAGAGATGGAAGAGATGCGCAACCGTGGTTATGAAATGACCGCTGACGGATTCTGGGCGGGTAGAGAGCATTTCACTAGTGAAGAGCTAGGTGAAGTTGTTGTAACAGACACCGCAAAGGATATTACTTTCTGGAAGTATGATGAAGGCAAAATCCTTCGTGAGGTGGAAGCTTATCTATCCAGCACTTATAATGGTCATTATGTAGGTGAGGAGTCTAAAGTACAGACTCTTGACCTTATTGACTCTATTGGTGATGCTGAAGCATTCTGCCGATCCAATGCTATTAAGTATCTTTCTCGTTTTGGTAAGAAGGATGGTAAGAATCCAAAGGATCTCCTTAAGGTTATTCACTATGCTTTCCTTCTATATCACTTCTCAGATCTTCCATTTACTGAAGATGCTGTAGAAACATTTAGCCCAACTGGGCGATAGTGTGCTATAATCATTATACTCCATCAATAATCTTCAAAAATATCTATTTGTTATGAAACTATCTGACTCAACTATTTCAGTTCTTAAGAACTTCAGTTCCATCAACCAGAGCATCATTGTTGGTGAAGGCAACACCTTGAGAACTATTTCGGTTATGAAGAACATCCTTGCCGAAGCAACTGTTGAGGAGACCTTCCCTCGTACCTTTGCGATCTATGATCTCAATGAGTTCCTAAACGGTCTATCACTCCACGATGACTATACTCTTGATTTCTCCAACGACACCTATGTTGTTATCCGTGAAGGTCGCCGTCGTGTAAACTACCACTTCGCCGACCCAGAAGTCATCGTAGCACCCCCAGAAAAGCAACTTGTACTACCTTCACAGGAGTTTGCTTCCAGCTAGACCATTCACAGCTTCTACAGCTTGTTAAGGCAGCCAGCGTCTATAAGCTCCCTGACCTTTCTGTTGTTGGTGAAGAAGGAACCATTAGCTTGGTTGTACGCGATAAGAAGAATGATTCCTCTAATATCTTTTCTGTTGATGTTGGCGAGACCTCTGATGATTTCTGCTTTAATTTCAAGGTGGAAAACACAAACAAGATTCTCGCAGGCAACTATGATGTTGTGATCTCCCAGAAACTTCTAGCCCAGTTCACTGGACAGAAAAATAATGTGGAATACTTTATTGCCCTTGAACCAGATTCCAGCTTTGGTTGATGCAGAGAGCCTCCCGCAAGGGGGGCTTTTTTTATGATAAATATTTTTATATTCATAGAAAAAAAAATGCAAGCCTTTATTCAACTTATACTAAAATTACTTGGTATTGTGAGGGATGATGTTCTACAAGATGATCCTCTCAGTAAAAATTTTGATTACGACTCCTATAACAAAAGACGACAATACTTAGAAGATAATTATATTGACCTTAAGGCTGATTTTCCCAAAACTGGAATACGAAGTACTATTTATAGATCAAAACCAGCTATTTTTTCTGAAAATGAAGTTGTTAAAATAGCAGAAAACATACTACATTTTCAAAATCCAGATGGTGGTTGGAGTAAAAAGGGCAACTATAGAAATAAATATAGCAAAAGCCAACTACAGAAAATATATGAGCAACCATCCAACTCAGACTATGAAAGGGATGGAAGTGATTTTGATAATGGCTGCACCTGGGGACATATTGAATATCTGTCTCGTGTATATGATCTAACCGCAGATGAAGTAATACTTGATGCTATAAAAAAAGCTCTGCGTTTTATTGTTAAGTCCCAGCATCCAAATGGCTCTTGGGAAAATAAAAATCATAGACATATTACTTATAATGATAATGTAATTCCTGGTGTTCTCAATCTACTCCTTTCAATTCAAAAAAATAAATATGGGAGATATACTTATCTAGAAGACATCTCAGAAGAATTGGATTTGGAAACAGTTTATAGGAAAGGTATTGATTGTATATTATCTACTCAGATTAAGCACGAAGGAAAAAAAGCTATTTGGGGTCAGCAACATGACCACGATACACTTGAACCAACCTGGGCTCGTAGTTATGAAATGCCTTCTTATGCTACTTCTGAGAGTGTGAAAGTAATAAATTTACTTAAAAATCATTTAGATTATTATCCAGAAGATAAAGAAGTTCGCGAGTCCTGGTTATCTGCTATTGAATTCATTTATAGTTTAAAATTGCCTGAGGGTCAGGGTGATCCTGATGGAGATGGTCAGTGGGCACGTTTCTATGAGTTGGATAGTCTAAAACCTATTTTTGCCAACAGGGAATATGATATTGTTTATAGCATTGAAGAGGTTAAGCGGGAACGTAGATATGGGTATAGTTGGTTCAATAATAGTGCGTATCAAATTATTGAGTAAAAATACTCCCCTTTGTGTGCTTGACGACACACAAACATTCTGTTATACTATATAAGTCAGGGAAGCGAAACAAAACTTTACGTTTCTTTGTACATCTTTACTTACTACGAGAATATAATATGACAGCTTCAATCGCAATGCGCGAGTCTTCCCCTTGGGAATCCTTCTGTGAGTGGGTCACATCCACCAATAACCGCCTCTATGTGGGCTGGTTTGGTGTGTTGATGGTTCCATGTTTACTCGCCGCAACAACCTGTTTCATCGTTGCGTTCATCGCAGCGCCCCCCGTAGACATTGACGGCATCCGTGAGCCAGTAGCTGGTTCTCTAATGTACGGTAACAACATCATCTCTGGTGCTGTTGTCCCGTCATCAAATGCAATTGGTCTACACTTCTATCCCATCTGGGAAGCTGCCTCACTAGATGAGTGGCTTTACAATGGCGGTCCTTTCCAACTAGTGGTATTCCACTTCCTTATTGGAATCTACGCCTATATGGGACGCGAATGGGAACTATCCTATCGTTTAGGTATGCGCCCCTGGATTATGGTCGCATACAGCGCACCAGTAGCAGCCGCATCTGCTGTCTTCCTAGTCTATCCTTTTGGACAAGGTTCTTTCTCTGATGCGATGCCTCTTGGAATCTCGGGAACATTCAACTATATGTTAGTCTTCCAGGCAGAACATAACATCTTGATGCACCCCTTCCATATGCTTGGAGTAGCTGGTGTCTTTGGTGGTTCATTGTTCAGCGCAATGCACGGTTCACTTGTTACATCTTCACTTGTAAGAGAGACAACTGAAACCGAATCACAGAACTACGGTTACAAGTTTGGACAAGAGGAAGAGACCTATAACATCGTGGCTGCTCATGGCTACTTTGGTCGCTTGATCTTCCAATATGCTTCATTCAACAACTCACGTTCACTTCACTTCTTCCTTGCCGCATGGCCGGTTGTAGGCATCTGGTTCACCGCTCTTGGTGTATCCACAATGGCATTCAACCTCAACGGCTTTAACTTCAATCAGTCAATCGTTGAGTCACAAGGTAAGGTAGTCAACACCTGGGCAGACGTTCTAAACCGCGCTGGTCTTGGTATGGAAGTCATGCATGAGCGCAACGCTCACAACTTCCCACTTGATTTAGCATCTACTGAGTCTACTCCTGTAGCTCTAGTTGCTCCTTCCATCGGTTGATATTGAATCAACTTCAACAGCCTCCCGCAAGGGGGGCTTTTTTATGACCTATAAAAAAATATAAATATTACTGTATACACAAACTTAATATCCCTTAATGGCTTTTCTACTACAAGATTTGGTCATTATTAACGATACTAGAGAGTTAATTGGTGTAAATACCGCAGGTATTACCACCGCCCTCTATGTTGGTGAAACTATACAATTAGATGCCCAATCAGGGGTAATCACAGCAACAGAATTTGTAGGAAGCGGGGCGAGTTTAACCGATTTGCCCCCAGCTTCTTTTATTTCAACAGAAGCTCCTACAACTAGAGAAAATGGATCTCCTTTAGAAGAAGGGGACATTTATTATGACTCTAGTGTATTAAGGCAATTCACAAGATACGATAATGATGGCAGTCCAATTTGGGTTGATTCAAACCCAGCAGCTTCCGCTTCTATATTAAGCGTTAATGTTGGTGTTGATACAGCACTTATTGACCTTTCAACTGAAAAGTTAATATTTGAAGGCACTACTGATGAAGTAACTGTAGGGATAAACACCCTAACAGATACTGTAACCATCGGTTTACCTGCCGATGTTAGTATCGCCAGTACCATGACCGCCGCCTTCTTTGAAGGTGATGGTTCTAAACTAACTAATGTTAGTGCTACTATAGGACCAAACTCAGATATCATCACTACTGGAAATATCCAGGCTGGTATTATTACAGCTACAACCTCACTTGAGGCTACTGGAGCTGGTATTGGTTTAACAGTAACCAATAACATGTATGCTGGTGGTTCAATTGAAGCTGCTGGTTCACTAGTCACCCCTGCTTTTGGTTTTGCTGGTAATTTATTCCTCGGAGTCTTCTTCGACAGTGATAATCCAGCAAATGTAAATAATATTGATTTGGTATCAGCAGCTGGTGCTAAAACCATTGCTGAGTATGTTGTTGGTAGTGGTAGTTCACAGGCATTTGCTAGCCTAGAGCTTACTGGTCCTGGTATTGCTTTAACAGTAACCAATGATGTTTCTATTGGTGGTTCTATCACCGCTGGATCATACTACGGTGATGGTTCTAACCTAACCGGTCTTCAGGCTGGCGCCGCTACCTCTGTAACCAGCTTCGACAACCAAGATAATGTTGCCTATCCAGTGCCATTCTTAAGTGACGTTGGCGTTGGTGCTACTATCTATACTGATAGCACTGCTAATGAGGAGTTGACTTATAATCCATCTACTGGAACTCTAGAGTCAAAAGAGTTTAATGCTCTATCCGATCAACGTCTTAAGACTAATATCACAGGCATTACATCTGCTCTATATAAATTAGAACAGCTTCGTGGTGTTGAATATGATTGGGTAAATGGTTCTGGCTCTTCTGTGGGCGTTATTGCTCAAGAAGTACAGTATGTTTATCCGCAGCTCGTAGCTGATANCGAAAACAGGATGACCGTTAACTACAATGGTCTAGTTGGTTTATTGGTTCAAGCAGTCAATGAACTATCCGTTCTTTTGGACGAGTACAAATCAAGATAGTCAATTGACTATGATTAACTGAAGCTAGGACTAACCTCCTAGCTTTTTTATGCTATATAATAAAACTATCAACTAAATTATGGGTCCAGAATTATCTTTCTTTATCATCTTTGGTTTTTTTATGATATTACTAATCTACATTACTATATTGTCAATTTTTGGTGATTATTTTATGTAATAAATAAATTGTATATCTAATATATTATGACTTCCATAACTTCATATCGGTGGGGAGACCTTGAAAAAACTATAGTTATTGGTTTTATTGAAGGTGTTGATGCAAAATATATTATCCCAGTTGATGAGGATAATAAAGAATACAAAGCATTTGTTGCGATAGGAACGGAAACGGCAGCAGAGTATGTACCAGAAGATGATGTAATTCCTGTAGATTATGTTAGTTTTTGGGTGGGTCTTATAAGCTCTCCATATTATATGAAGGTTAGGGCTAGTGCTTCTAATAGCCTTCCAGTAAATGTAGTTGCCACTGAGTTTATTGCGTTGATTGGGGATGCTAAAAATGGACTTCGGATTCAGCCTCTCATCCAAGCAGCCTTTAATGAATTATTAGAATTAGTTCCGCCCGATTCAGAAGATCAAGTATATTTGGATAATTTGATGGATAATAGTGGACTATCATCAGTGTATACTCTGCCATTGGTTTGATGATGTGCTATTATATGGGAAGCGAAAGCANCCTATATGAACATCTTCTGCACCGAACAAGACCCCGCAGGCAGCGCACTGGTACTCCCAGATAAGCACGTTGTAAAAATGCCGCTTGAATGCTGCCAAATGGTATCCGTGATTTACTCACATTGGTACCGTGACTGTGGTCAAGTCTTCAAGGCTGATGGAACCCCATACAAGACAACGGGAGGTTTTCGTAACCACCCCTGTACTGTATGGGCTTCTTTATGTGACGAGAACCTAGCGTGGCTCATCGCACACGGTCACGCCTTGTGTGCCGAGTATACCCACCGCTACGGTAAGCATCACGCTTGTGAGCAGTCCCTGCTTGGCGCAGAAGAAGTTTTTGTAAGGACTACAGGAAAGCCAATTTCGTGCTATACTGGAGCACACGGGTTTGCCCGTGCTATGCCTGATGAGTTCAAGCTAGACCAATCAATCTCTACCTTTGAGGCATACAAGATGTATATCTCCTCAAAGCCCTGGGTCTCAGCTAACTATCTCCGCAAACCTGAACGCAAGCCCTCCTGGGTTTGATTACTTTATTATCTTTTTATTATGAGTGAGCGCACCGACTTTCTATTCACAGAAAAATATCGCCCACAGAAAATTGACGACTGTATCTTACCCGATCACATCAAGGCAACCTTTAAAGAGTTTGTGGAGAAGGGTGAAATCCCTAACCTACTACTCGCAGGTCCTCCTGGTGTGGGTAAGACTACTATTGCAAAAGCTCTATGCAATGAGATTGGTGCTGACTATTATGTGATCAATGGATCTGATGAAGGTCGTTTCCTTGATACTGTCCGTAATCAGGCAAAGAACTTTGCTTCTACTATGTCTTTGACTAGTGAAGCCAAGCATAAGGTCATCATCATCGANGAGGCAGACAATACTGGCAACGATGTTCAGCTTCTTCTCCGAGCAAATATGGAAGCGTTCTATAAGAACTGCCGTTTCATCTTTACTTGTAACTACAAGAACAAGATCATTGAGCCCCTCCACAGCCGCTGTGCTGTCGTTGAGTTTAGCCTCAAGGGTAAAGACAAGCAGCAGGTAGCAGCATCCTTCTTCAAGCGCCTTACAGGCATCTTAGAGCAGGAACGTATTGAAGCAGAGCCTAAAGTTCTAGCCGAGCTAGTCCAAAAGCACTTCCCAGACTTCCGTCGTGTCCTCAATGAGGTTCAGCGTTATTCTTCTGGCGGTAAGATTGACTCTGGTATTCTCGCTTCATTCTCCGAGATCAAGGTTGAGGATCTTATGCGTGACCTAAAGTCAAGTAACTTTACTGAAGTCCGTAAGTGGGTTGTTTCTAACCTAGACAACGATACAAATGCCATTCTCCGTAAAGTATATGATGCTTTGTATTCCCACCTTCAAGGACCATCTATAGCTGCTGCTGTTCTTATTATTGCGAAATATCAATATCAAAGTAGCTTTGTTGCTGACCAGGAGATTAACCTCCTAGCTGCCCTAACTGAAATTATGATTGAATGTGACTTCCAATGAATTTTCCAAGTAATACAATTGTTTTATATACCAACGGCGGACAAGAATCCGACCGTTGCCGTGATCTACTCATCAGCCTTAATGGTGAGTTCCTAGAATATCAACTAGACGAAGATTTCAATGAGCGTCAATTCCGATCCGAGTTTGGTGATACTGCCGAGTTCCCCCAGGTTGCCGTTGGCTACCAGCACATTGGCGGACTAAAAGAAACATTACACTATCTAAAAGAAAAAGGACTTATTTAATTATGAACGTAAAACTTATCCGTATGCATTCTGGTGAGGATGTTATTGCTGATCTAATCAAAGAGCAGGCTGAAGAATTGATCATAAACAATCCCATTGTGTTAGTCCCAGGACGAGATGGTACTGTTGGTTTCGCACCTTGGTCCCCAGTAATCTCCCCCGATGTAAAAGAGCTCCGCATTAGAGCCAACTACGTTGTATATGTTACAGACCCCAATGAAGATGTAGTTCGTAACTATAATGACATCTTCTCTCCCATTATCAAACCATCAAACGCAGGTAAAATTATCAAGTGATACATGACCAATTCAACTCAACAACATCTTTATGGTCCACCTAATAATGATGGTAAGAATTTGTGGTCATTTGAACTGTGGTNTGATCGATACACCTGTGGGTATATTGATGAAGATTGGAATCGACAGCCCATAAAAAATGGGGATGTTGTTCAAGTTGAAAAGGAAACTTCTAAAGATAGATTAATTCAAATAGGATCATTATTTGATAAATTTATGTGCTCTCCTAACAATTTGTATTTCTGTGAGAAAAGACAAGAAAAGTATCCAATTGTATCAAGATCCACGATATATAAAAACTTTGAGGAATTGATAGAGGGGATACCTCGTTATAGAGAAAAGTATGAAAAACTATTCTTGTACGATGTTTCGATTATTTCTGAAACTAATGAGTACAAGATTAAATTTGCTGGGTTTCCCACTGAAAGGGATCTTAAATATGGAGGACACTAATTATGACTATCGACCTTAAAGATTGGCTGAACAGTATTAACATCTCCAAGGAGAATCTTATGGATGAAGATCCTGGTGTTGAGAAAGAGTATCCCCCCTTTATTATTAACAAATGCCTGTCTGGTCAAATGGATTCTCTCATGCAATCTAATGAGATGAATAAGTTTCCTAACTTAGATAAGCGCCTTCAATATGATTTTCTTATAAATAGTTTGAGGAAGAGGAAAAGATTCTCTCCCTGGTTGAGGAAAGATAGTATAAAGAACATTGAAGCGGTACGTCAGTACTACGGATTCTCCTCCGAAAAGGCAGAACAAGCTTTGAATATTTTATCTAATGAGCAACTTGATTACATCTATCGAAAACTTAACACAGGGGGATTAAATCCATGCAAGCAGACGAGAGGGGCTTAGTTTACTGGGAGCCTTCCCAGATGGTAGAAATTTTTCTATCCGAGCCCGATGATTTTTTGAAAGTGAGAGAGACACTTACTCGTATTGGTGTAGCTTCTCGTAGAGAGAAAAAAATCTACCAGTCTTGTCATATCCTCCACAAGCAGGGAAGGTATTTTATTGTTCACTTTAAGGAGCTTTTTGCTCTTGACGGTAAGCATACCAATATCACNCTCAATGACCTTCAGCGTCGAAATCGTATTACTAAGCTTCTAGTTGATTGGAATCTTGTTACCATTGCTAATGAGGATCAAATTATTGATATTGCTCCTTTGAACCAAATTAAGGTTCTTTCATATAAGGAGAAGGGTGAATGGGTGTTGGAACCCAAGTATAATATTGGCGGCAGAAAATCTTGATTTCAAGATTATTAAGTGTAGCAATGTAACAAATTTTATATTACCCTTATAAATAGTTTGGAGTCAAGGCTCAAGTGTTAAGTGTAAGAGTGTAATAACTACATTATATATTATTAGCTATAGTATTTGTAAGGGGGTCGGTTTTCCGTTCCCCCTTTTTGATGCCTTGGATTATAAATAGTGGTGGATGCCTTCGGGGTCCACACACAACATCTCGCTTACGAGGAGAACAAATGAAGATGTACGGAGCTGGCGACTTAGATAAGTTCGTCAAGGATATTGAAAGACATTCTATTGGAATGGATGAATGGTTTCACCGAATGGGTGCCGTTCACGAAAGTAAGGAAAACTATCCACCTTACAATTTAATTAAGATGAGTAATGTGAGATTCAAGTTGGANGTTGCTCTGGCTGGTTTCAAAAAAGACGAAGTAAAAGTTTACAGTGAAAACAACAAACTATTTGTTGAGGGTCATAGTACCCGTGATGATGAAGCCATTGAGTTTATCCATAAAGGAGTAGCAGCAAGGGACTTCACTAGAGTATGGACTATTTCTGATGATGTTGTTATTGAAGATGTAGATTATTCTGATGGTGTATTGAGTATTGAGTTACAAAGAGTAATCCCAGAACATCAAAAGCGTAAAGACTGGCTATGAGCTAAATATATTCATAGGCAGCTAATGACATGAAAACATTTAGTCAATTTCTAGAAGAAGCTTCTAAAGTTAATAGGAAGTTAACTCCACCTGGAAAGGCATATAAGCCTAAAGTTCATTGCTTCGGCAAGACTGTTGACTATAAGATGGCACCAAATAAAAAAGTTTGTGCTTATAGCTCAAGTGATGGTGGTAGAGAAGGCTAAATAAAGTATATCGTCGCCACAACTGGGGGGTCCTGTCAAAAAGCAGGGCAGCCCCCTTTTTTATGTGCTATAATGCTATGAGCCACAGAATTTTATGAATAACGATTATGACAGAGCCACCCCAGATGATGAAAGTACGCCAAGATATACTATGACTTCTTTTAATAAAGATAAAAAATCATTAGTTACAGAAGAAACTTATGATTTTCATTCTCCTGTAGAGAAACCGATTGGACTATTTCTGTTAATGGATGGAACAACTATTGTTAGTCAATATACAGAAAATATTGGTAATGATTCTTACATACTTGAGCAGCCACTATTAGCGAGTATTCAATCTTCATCTATGACTGATGGTGTGTTTACTAGTTCTATTGCATATGATGTTTGGATGCCATTGTCCAAGGAGAGAAAATTCACCATCCTAAAATCCGTTGTTGTTGTTGTTTCAAAACCACTGGATACATTAGTTGAATCTTATAAAGGAAATAAAAATGGATGAAACCACAGTAAAAGTATTAATACTAAAAAACAATAGAGTTTTAGTTGGTAAGCTTATAGAAATTCCTCCCGAAAATGTAATTCTGGGAGATCCAGACCATTACCTGATTGACCCAGTTTCCTATGATGAGAATGCTGATCTAGACAAATGTATGGTAAGATATCCATCAAGGAGGTTGACTTCCGAGACTAAGTTTTTCATCCGATCAGATGATGTTTTTTTCGTAGCAACTCCAGATAATAAACTACTCGCAGAATACCTCGTTACTATTGGTGATTAATGTCTAAGAATAAGTTCTACACAAACGTCCAGATGTATGGAAACTCTATCCTCTTCAGGGGATATGAGAATGGTGAGCGTTTTAATGTAAGGAAAAACTTTTCACCTACATTGTTTGTGTCTTCCAAGAAAGATAGTGACTGGAAGACACTTGATGGTGAGAATGTAGAGCCAATAAAACCTGGAACAATTAAGGAGTGTCGTGAGTTTATCAAGAGGTATGATGAAGTTGAAAACTTCAATGTCTANGGGAATGAGCGCTTCATCTTTCAATTTTTAGCTGAAAACTATCCTGGTGATATCAAATTTGATACATCATTGATGAAGATGGTCACTGTTGATATTGAGGTTGAGACTGAAATGGGTTTCCCAGACCCAGAGAATGCTGCCGAGGAAGTACTGTTAATCACAGTTCAGGACTATAATACCAAGAAGATTATTACTTGGGGTCAAACTAAGCACGGCGACTTCACCAATAAGCAGGAGAATGTTGACTTTCGCCCCTGCTATGATGAGCATCATCTACTCAATTCATTCCTAGCTTGGTGGACAAAGGATACCCCAGACGTTGTTACTGGATGGAACTTGGAATATTATGATATTCCATATCTCTGTAACCGCATTGAGCGTCTGTTAGGTTCCAAGACAATGAAAACGTTGTCACCGTGGAAGCTAGTATCCGAAGAGAAGCACTTTATCAAAGGTCAGGAGAAAATCTACTTTGATATTGCTGGCGTTACTCAACTTGACTATCTCAATCTATATAAAAAGTTCACATATTCTAATCAGGAAAGCTATCGTCTAGATCATATTGCTGATGTAGAGCTTGGGCAGAAGAAGTTNGATCACAGTGAGTTTGAAACCTTCAAAGATTTCTATCGCCAAGGTTGGCAGAAGTTTGTTGAATACAACATCATTGACGTGGAATTAGTTGACCGCTTGGAAGATAAGATGAAACTTATTGACCTTGCTCTTACTATGGCTTTTGACGCTAAGGTAAACTTCCGTGACGTATTTTATCAAGTGCGTATGTGGGATACTATTATCTACAATTATCTTCGTGATAAGAAGGTCGTCATCCCACCAAAAGTAAAAGTTGATAAGGACTCAAAGTATGCTGGAGCATATGTTAAGGAACCTAAGCCAGGTAAGTATGATTACGTTGTGAGCTTTGACCTTAACTCACTATATCCTCACTTGATTATGCAGTATGCAATCTCCCCAGAGACGCTTATTACTATGGATGATCTAAACATTATGATTCATAATGCACAGAATGACCCGTCATATGATCAAGAGAAGCTAGAAGCTATGATTGAAATCAGGCAGCTATCGGGCAAGATTAATGTCTATAAGGTCTTGGATATGGAGCTAGACTTATCTCCATTGAAGGTTCTTGACTGGACTATGACTGCTAACGGCGCTATCTACCGTCGTGTTAAGGGAATGTTGCCCGAACTAATGGAGAAGATGTATGCAGAACGAGTTATCTTTAAGAAGAGAATGCTCGCAGCCAAGCAGCTCAATGAGACGAAGCCTTCTAAAGCACTTGAAAAGGAGATCTCCCGCTGTAACAACATTCAAATGGCGAAGAAGATTTCTCTTAACAGTGCTTATGGTGCTATTGGTAATCAATACTTCAGGTATTTCAAACTAGCAAATGCTGAGGCTATCACCTTATCTGGTCAGACTTCTATTCGCTGGATTGAGAATAAGCTCAATGGGTATATGAATAAGACACTAGGTACAGACAAGGTTGACTATGTTATTGCGTCAGACACTGATTCAATCTACTTACATATGGGACCTGTTGTTGATAAGGTGTTTGGTGATAAGGATGTATCTAAAGAGAAGATTGTTAACGCACTAGATGGCTTCTGTCAAGCTAAGATTGAGCCCTTTATTGATAATTCATATCAAGAGCTTGCTCATTATGTGAATGCGTATGACCAGAAGATGCAGATGAAGAGGGAGAATATCGCAGACCGTGGTATTTGGACCGCTAAGAAGCGTTACATTCTGAATGTATGGGATAGTGAGGGTGTGCGTTATGCTCAACCTAAGCTCAAAATGATGGGCATTGAGGCAGTCAAATCATCCACCCCTGCTCCGTGTAGGTCAATGATTAAAGAGGCACTCAAGCTTGTTATGGTGGGCACTGAGGACGAAGTTATTGACTACATTGATAGTTGTAGACTTCAGTTTAAGATGCTTCCACCAGAACAGATTTCATTCCCTAGATCTGTTAGTGATGTTGTTAAATATAAGTCCCCAGTCAGCATTTATGCTAAGGGAACTCCCATCCATTGTCGCGGAGCACTTCTATTCAATCACTACATAAAAAAGAATGGGCTAGATAAGAAGTACTCATTGATTAATAATGGGGAGAAGATCAAGTTCTGCTACTTAAAGGTTCCTAATAAGATTGGAGAGAATGTTATTTCATTCATTTCAGACTTCCCTAAGGAGCTAAATCTAGAGCGGTACATTGATTATGACTTACAGTTCAACAAAAGTTTCTTGGAGCCACTAAAAATCATTCTTGATTCTATTGGTTGGCATTCCGAGAAAACAGTTACACTAGAATCGTTTTTTNGATAATAATATGAATGATACAGAATTACTAGCATTGGACCTTTTTATTGAATCAGTCATTAAGATTGATGAGGATCTGAGGTCTCAAGCTAGGGATCAGAAATGTCTAGACGAATTGATCAATATTC
Source organism: Gammaproteobacteria bacterium (assembly GCA_002684055.1). GTDB lineage: Bacteria > Pseudomonadota > Gammaproteobacteria > Magnimaribacterales > TMED112 > TMED112. Next base: position 23,486 of record NYUL01000008.1, on the reverse strand, counting down.
GTGTTGATGTGCTAGAATACCTATACGAAATAAGGAGGAAATCCAATGGCACTGTCTAAGACAGTAATTGACTCCCTTGATGACGCTAAAGCCGCATTAAGGAACGCATTAGCATATGCTGCTAGAAATGAGCGCCCTATGGTTTGCGAGAGCATTGCGAAGATTCTCTTTACTGTTGAGAGCATTGAGTCTAGTGAATGTATTATGGATACACTAGACAACTTAAAAAGTAAAAACGGAGATGGTGAAAACCCCTTCGGCAAATTTGATTTTTAATTAACAACTATGGATTTTCTAAAGGATATTGTAAATGAGATTGGTGGCGACTACTCTAAGATTGCGTCAGACATTGACGAAACCGAGACATTTGTGGACACTGGTTCATTCATCTTTAATGCTCTTGTATCTGGGTCTTTGTACGGTGGTGTTTCTGGCGACAAAATTACTGCTATTGCTGGGGAAAGCTCTACTGGTAAGACTTTTTTCTCACTCGCCGTGGTCAAGAACTTCTTGGATTCTAGTCCCGATGCATCTTGCATTTATTTTGATACTGAAGCAGCAGTCAATAAGTCACTTCTATCATCACGTGGTATCGACCTCAACCGTTTGGCTGTTGTCAATGTCGTAACAATTGAAGAGTTCCGCACAAAGGCACTTAAGATTGTTGATATGTATCTAAAGACACCTGAGGCAGACCGTAAGCCTTGTATGTTTGTGCTAGACTCCCTTGGTATGCTCTCCACTAATAAGGAGATCAACGATGCGCTAGACGATAAGCAAGTCCGCGATATGACTAAATCCCAGCTAATCAAAGGAGCATTCCGTATGTTGACTTTGAAGCTAGGACAGGCTAAGATTCCAATGCTAGTAACAAACCACACATATGACGTTATCGGTGCTTATGTTCCTACAAAGGAAATGGGTGGTGGNTCTGGTCTTAAGTATGCCGCTTCTACTATCATTCATCTCTCAAAGAAGAAAGAGAAGGATGGAACAGAGATTGTTGGAAACATTATCAAGGCAAAGACTGCTAAGTCGCGTTTAAGTAAAGAGAATATGGACGTAGGCGTCCGTTTGTATTATGATGAGCGAGGACTTGATAAGTACTTTGGTCTTCTAGAGCTAGGTGAAAAGGGTGGTATGTGGAAAAACGTCGCAGGACGTTATGATATGGGTGATGGCAAAAAGACCTATGCTAAAACCATTCTCAAAGATCCAGAGCAATACTTCACACCAGAAGTTATGGAAAAGCTAGAAGTAATTGCTAAAGGAACATTCTCATACGGAAACTAATTAGGACATTTAATGGAAAGAATTGAAAACCTTATTTTACGATCACTAGTATACAATGAAAGCTACTCACGCAAAGTCATTCCATTTATTGAACCTGACTATTTCCACGATTCATCAGAGCGAGTCCTCTTTGAGGAGATTGCCCAATACATGGTCAAGTACAACACTCGCCCATCTAAAGAAGCACTTGGAATCGAGGTAGAGGCACGTAATAATCTAGCTGAAACTGAAGTTCAAAACATTCGTACCATCCTCACATCCTTTGATGATGTAACAGGTACTGATGAGTGGATGCAAGATACTACGGAGAAGTGGTGTAAGAAGCAAGCCATCTACAACGCCCTTATGGAGTCTGTAGGCATTGCTAATGGTGATAGTAAGCAGAAGACAGAAGACGCTATCCCAGGCATCCTCTCAAGCGCTCTGGCGGTCTCCTTTGATAGTAATGTTGGTCACGACTACATCGAAGATGCCTCTGAGCGTTTTGACTTCTACACTCGTAAGGAAGACAAGATCCCATTTGATATTGAGCTACTTAATAAGATCACCAAGGGTGGTCTAACTAACAAGTCACTCAACATTGCTCTGGCTGGTACTGGTGTTGGTAAGTCGCTGTTTATGTGTCACGTGGCTGCTGCTTCTCTAATGCAGGGCAAGAATGTTCTATACATTACTGCCGAGATGGCTGAGGAGAAGATTGCGGAACGTATTGACGCCAACCTACTCAATGTAAATATCCAAGATATTTCAAGCCTATCCAAGAAAATGTTTGAGGATAAGGTGACCAAGGTAGCCAAAAAGGTTCAAGGTTCCCTTATTATCAAGGAATACCCCACAGCACAGGCACACTCTGGTCACTTCAAGGCACTTCTAAATGAGCTACAACTCAAGAAGAACTTCCGCCCTGAGATTATCTTCATTGACTACCTAAACATCTGTGCTTCCAGCCGTATCAAGGCAGGAGCTAATGCTAACTCCTACACCCTCGTCAAGAGCATTGCNGAGGAGTTGCGTGGTCTAGCGGTAGAGTTCAACCTACCCATCGTTAGCGCCACCCAGACGACCCGTAGTGGCTATGGAAACAGTGATGTGGATATCACAGATACTTCCGAGTCTTTCGGGCTTCCAGCCACTGCTGACCTTATGGTGGCACTAATCTCAACAGAGGAGCTAGAAGGTCTTGGTCAAATTATGGTAAAACAACTTAAGAACAGATACAATGATCCCACCATCCACAAGCGTTTTGTTGTCGGTATTGACCGCGCCAAGATGCGCCTTTATGACTGCGAGCAATCAGCTCAAGATGATATTATGGGAGGAGGTGAAGAAGAGTATGAGCACTCTGACGGAACCACCAAACCATTTAAAGAAAAGTTCGCTAAACTAAATTTCTAATGAAAAGCGAGTACATTATTGAGAGAAGTACTAAATCACAAATAAAGGATCTACTATATACTCATCATTATTTAAAAGATGAGTCTAAAGACTTTAAAAGTGGCTATAACTATGGTCTATATAAAAATGAAGTTCTTCATGTTAGTGGTTGTCTAGGGGCTTGTATCTTCACAAAGATACCTGTTCCTGAGATTGCTGTAGGTGCGTTTGGTTTACCCAGAGATCAGCAAGATGGTCTCTGGGAACTTTCGCGTTTGTGTATTCATCCAGAAACTCAGAGAGCTGAATATAATATTACATCTTGGTTTGTTGCTAGATGTATTAAAATTTTTAGGAAGGATGTTAATGTAAAAGCAATACTAAGTTATGCTGATAGTGCTCATCATGAGGGCACTATATACAAAGCAACTAACTTTAAGTACTATGGGTTATCTGATGCTAAGAAAGACTTTTGGATAAAGCAGTCAGATGGAACATATATTAAGCACTCAAGGGGATCTGTTAAAGGTATTGAAGGTGAGTGGAGACCTAGAAGTAGAAAGCATAGATTTTTACTAATCTATGATAAGAATCTTAAGAAGAGCATTAAGTGGAAAGAAACTAAATACCAATAGGAAGGTATTATGTAATGGCATCTACTGGTAACCAAGCGTGGTCAAAATATTTTAGGGGTCAAAATGTTCCTACAAATATGAAAAAGGACTCTATTGGCTATGATCCAAGCAATCCATCCAGAATTTTGACACAAAAGATTGGGGCTGGGGAAGAAGTTATTGCTATGTCTTCGGACTATAATACTAAATACCCAATACTACGAGTAAAAGATAACAAGCAGTACCTAGTAACTTTCAATAATTTACAAAAACCTGGATCTCAGACAAGAGTTAATTTAAACCCACAGGCATTTGGTGTAGTTGATAAAGATTATACGTTAGATAATTATGTAAAAGTTNTGCTGAATAGTATTTCTGATGGTAATTTGGCACCTTTTATCAAAACATATCTAGAGGCACTTGTTCTTTATTATATGAAGAAGAAGTCATTATCATATGTTAATAGTGTGTATAGTCCAAATCTACCAATAAATGATATTAAAAAGGACTTCGGTGAGATTCTCGGTCCAATTGCTATTATTAAGGATAAGCTTTTACAATCAAAACAGATTACTATATCTGCATCATCTAAAATATTTTTCCCAAGTAGNCCAAACGAACCTCTCTTGGATTATATAATTAAGACTCCGACTAAAGCATATTCGATATCAGCAAAATCTGGTACAACTACAACTACTAACGTAGTTAAGCCTGGTGATATTATTGATTTGTTGAGTAAAGACCCACAGAAGTTAGCTAAATGGCAAAACACACCACAATATGCAGTACTGAGACAACTAAATGAGGGTACTGTTGTTAGTGGTCCTATACTTGCTGCTGCCAATTTACCAGGGGGTCCTCCATTAGCAGCCGCTCAAGATGTTGCCAATAGGCTAAGGACTGGATATAAGGATGATGCGTTTGACTATAATGCTATGCTCCCATTTTTAGAGAGTAATTCTTACTTAAGTGGTAAGGGTGAGCAAGTCACATTGAATGAAATTATGTATGAATCCGAGAAGATGGTTTCTGCCGATTCCAAAAATAATACTTCATATAATAAAATATTCCAGGATGCTATCGAAAATAAANTAATCTATGTGAAGTTTGATATCAACGGTCAAACACCAAAATTTTCTTCCTTGGTGGCGGATGACTTTAAGTCTAATAAAATTTTCTTAAGGACTAAAAATGGATATACTAGAAAATCTGATAGGATGGGTGTTCAGACTTAAACTATGCTATAATAGATCAGTAGCANGATAAAAAAATTATGAGTCAAGTTGATTTCAACCGCTATCTAGAATTCGTAGATGGAGTTACCAGTGAGCCATCGAAGGACCATGAAGCTTTTGTATATCGTATTCAAGAGTTAGAGGGAGAAGAGTGTGATACTCAACGCCTTCTTACTGCTGCTGTTGGTGTCTGTGCTGAGGGTGGTGAGTTTATGGAAGTTGTAAAGAAGATTTTGTTCCAAGGTAAGCCATATAATGAAGATAATATCTACCATATGAAGCGTGAGCTTGGTGATATTATGTGGTACATGGCTCAAGCCTGTATCGCTCTTAATGTGACATTCGAGGAACTGGTCGAAATGAACGTAGCAAAGCTAGAAGCACGCTATCCTGGTGGAAGCTTCAATGTTCATAGCAGTGAAGTCCGTGTNGAGGGAGACATCTGATTACCTCACTACATATATTATTGAAACCTTTTTATTATTATGCTTAAAGCAACGAATCAGGTGGTCCATACAATTTTTCAACCAGTAATTTATGAGCTCACTAGTTTAAATTTGACATTATTGCCTACTGAAGTTCAGCAACGTCTTAATGAAGCCACTGGAATCACTAAGATTTGCCAAGCTGACTCACCAACTAAACCAGATGGTACTACAGTTACATACTGGCAGTTTTATGCAGGAGATTCTTTGTTGCCAACAGAAATTCTTGAAGGAACTCAAGTAGCAGAGAACTTTCTAGCTAATTGTCTCCTATGAGCTTAGAACAACCCAAACTAGCACAACTGTATCTTAATAGCGAAATTATTGATGCTGTCCGTAAGATGAAACTTAAAATGAAAGAGAACATTGTTAAGGATAAATTTGGAGTAGCATTGTATGCTAAGATGTATATCCCAACTGGTGGATTACCAAGTGAGATTGATGACCTTTTGAACTTAGTCCAACAACTTGATACTGAATGACTTCCGTTATGAACTTTAACCTAGACCTGGAAGACTTCACTATCATCCAAAACGCCATCCACTACTACAAGCACGTAGAAAAGCGAGGCAACTTTAAGCAGTACGACATCCCTAGATGTGAAGCTCTCAGGGATAAATTATCACAACAACTAATGGAGAATGAATGAGTAACCCAAAGCCAGTTACACTTGAAGAATATGCAGAAGTAGGACCCGAGTTCTTTGCTAAGTTCAACTATGTAAAGACACAACTACCTTCTGAGTCAGACGTTGAAGAAGTCCTTACTATTATGGAAACTCTTGCTGGTCTTGTAATGATTAAGCGAGATGAGGACGAAGAAGACGACAAACCATCTATAGGATTTAACAAATGAGTAAAGAAAAAGTATTATTGCAGCAGCTAGTCAATAGACGTGTAGAACTAGGACGTAGTATTGATGAATTGCGTACCAAATTACAGCAAAGTTCAGAACTCCTGTTGCGTGTAGAAGGTGCCATTGAAGCATTTGGTTTAGTTGATATTAAGCTAGATGAGGAAGCGGCATTAGTAGAACCCGAATCTGAAAGCACAGAATGATTATTGACATTAGAGACTTTCCCGTCTATTACATAAACCTAGATTCACAACCAGACCGTAGAGAGTCTACGGAAAATACATTAAAGGGTCTTGGTTTTAGTAGGATTCATAGAGTCTCTGGTATCCAACATCAAAAGCCAGCGGTAGGATGTGCTCTATCCCACTTAAAGGTTATGGGGAATACATCAATACAATCTCCATTCCTTTTAGTTGAGGATGATATCCAATACGTTGGAAACGAAAAACTAATTTACGAAGTCCCCGAAGATGCCGATGCGCTATTTTTGGGGACTTCTATATGGGGTAGATTATTAAACTTTAATGGTCAGTTTGTTCAGTATAGAAAAGTAAATGAAGATATTGTGAGAGTATACAATATGCTATCAGCTCATGCTATACTACATCTAAACAACGGGTATAAGGAGCATCTTAGTAGAATTGCTTATCATAGTGCCTACGAGATACAAGACCATATGGATGTTGGCTACGCAGAGACTCAAAAATACTATAATGTATACTCTGTGAATAGACCAGTATTCACCCAAAACACACACCAGGAAGCTTCTACATCAACACCCATAACTGAAATGGGTATGGACCCAGAAGAATCCAAGAGGTTCTTTGAGTCCAAAAAGTGGAATCTACAATTGTCTGGTCTCAAAACTATCTCTGGTTGGGATAGCAACTACGATCCCAAACATTGGTTTTAATATTATGAAAGTTTTATTCTATACAGATGTTACCTGGTCCCTTGGTAATATCCACAATAACTTGGTAAAGGAGTTCTGTAAGAGGGGTATATACTCCAATATGCTTAACTGGGATTTTGATTATTCTGTTAGAGAGTTTGATTATCTCAATAAGATATATGATGTATTTGTAACTCTCCCAGGTCCTTGCGTAAACCTATTGATTAGTAAGGGTATTCCTGCTAATAAGATCATCTGTGTGGCTCATAGTCGCTTTGATGTGAAGCATGGTGTAGACTCAAATATTCCTTGGGCATCCCTACGTAATGTTGTAGCAATCTCCCCAGACCTAGTGAAGACCCATAAGATTCTTGGGGTTGATGTGAATGTTGAGTTGGTCCAAAATGGTATAGACTTTGAGCTATTCCATAGAGAGCCAGCAACTGAACTAACCAGGCTTGGATACTTTGGTTCAGACTTTGCCCCAGATGTTCTTGCTGGAACAGGAGACTGTAAGAGGAAGCATCTAGCAGAGTCAATCTCAACCATTACAGGACTACCTCTAATAGGCACAGGGAGCAAGCTAGTGAACCTGTGTATGCCCACACTATACGAGAGTATAGATAGTCTGATTATGCCTTCCAGCTCCCCTGAAGCCTGTGGGCTGCCTTATATGGAAGCCGCAGCGGCAGGTAGGCTCCCTATCAGCAGTTCTGTTGGAATCATTGACCATCTAGGTAAGCCTGCTGGTCTAGTTCTACGAATGGATGAAGAGTCTTTTGTAGAGCAAGCTGTATTCCAAATCAATGAACTGGTTGCCTCCCCCAAGAGGTTCCGCTCATTATGTGTAGAAGCCCAAGACTTCGCACGTCATTATTATGATTGGTCTGCCGTTATTGGTAGATGGATCGTTGTTTTAACTAAACTTGATAACCAACTTTGATATGTCTTTTTCATTCAACCATCTAGGAAACTACGGGCATTTGGGAAACCAGATGTTTCAATATGCTGCCCTAGTGGGTCTATCTATTAAGCACAATAGACCTTTTTGTATTCCACACGAAGGTGTATTTGGGAAGCACTATTACCAAGAGCTCCGTAGTAATATCTACGATGCTTTTGAGATCAATCCAATCAAGGGTATTAGTTCTTATCCAACAGTAAATGAACCAAGCTTTGAGTTTAGTCAGGCTTTCTTTGAGAATCCACCACCACAAAATATAAATCTGTTAGGTTTTTATCAGAGTGAGAAGTGGTTTGCTCACGCATCATCTTTTATTCGTAAGGAGTTTACGTTTAAACAACAATATAGAGAGATTGCCGAGGAGATGCGTAAGCATTTGAGTGGTGATATAGTATCACTTCACGTAAGAAGGACAGACTACATTAGTAATCCAAACCATGATTGTGTTGGTTTGGATTACTATGAAGAAGCATTGAAGCTTGTCCCAGAAGAATGTAAAGTAATCATCTTCACTGACGATCCAGAGTGGGCAAAGGCACAGGAACTATTCCCAGATGATAGGTTCTTTGTATCAGAAACTAATTGCCCCTACACCGATATGTGCCTAATGACTTTATGTGATTATCATATTGTCGCTAATAGTAGTTACAGCTGGTGGGGTGCCTGGTTGTCTAATAGCAAAAAAGTAATCAGCCCTAAGAGATGGTTTGGTCCTGGGCTAAACCATAATACAAAGGACATTTATTGTGATGGATGGGTTATAGTATGATTGTTGCCGTTGATTATGCTCTCCTCCTAGGTGAGATGGAGGGTGTCTATGCTAAACTAAAGCAGCTAGGAACCCCCGAGGAACTAGATTATGTTGAGGCTATGAAGAAGAAGTACTACAAAGAGTACTTTGCACTCCTCAAAAAAGAAAGGGCTGCCGAAGAGGCTTGACCCAATTACCAAGACCTGTTATACTAAACAGGTCACCAAGCCTCAGTAGCTCAGTGGACAAGAGCATCGCTCTTCTAAAGCGTGTTGCGCTGGTTCGAATCCAGCCTGAGGCGTCTATACAATGGGACTATGATAGAACACCACACCAAAAATAAAGGAGACCTGGGTGTTCTAAAAGCTCAAGTTGATATGTTTGAGCAAGGTTGGATTATCCTAACCCCTCACACAGAACACGCTCCCTTTGACCTTGTAATATACAGGGACGGGGTATTCAAAAGAGTTCAGGTAAAATACAGGACTGCCGATAGAGGTTTCCTTCAAGTAGCATTCAGTACCAGTTGGGCAGATAAAAATGGTAGTCATACCAAAGCATATGATAAATCTGAAATAGATTTGTTTTGTATATACTGCCCCGAGACCGACCAATGCTATTATGTTGACCCAGCCCAACACGATAGGTCAGTCACTTTGAGATTTGAGCCACCTAAAAATAACCAGTCTAAGGGCGTCCACTTAGCCGAAAACTTTACTAACATACCACAATAAACAACAATGGCTTTACTATCAGAAAACGATTATACTCATACCATTCAGGCACTTGAATTCTACCTAGAAAACAAGCAAGGTATGATGACTGACCAAGAAGAAATGGAAAAGCAAGCCCTTCTCTGTTGGATTAAGATCTGCAAATCAAAACTTGGTAGCTAATCCCACAGACAATAGCCTATACATAGGTTATAATAACTCCATACAGCGCGACTAAGATGGCTAAGCAACTACGTATGGATCTTATTGATGAGTACTACGATCTTTACAGATCACGGACACTGTGTCGTCACACCAAAGATTTTAGAGACAACTACGCAAAAATCAGCGAGTTGTGGGTAAATTTTTCAGAAGAAGAGCGCATCGCAATCAACACACGCTTCATCCAAGACAACTTGAATAAGTTCTGATCTTGTGATATAATACGGTCAACCGACCAGTTTCCTTAGCAATCTGGTGAATGCACCGATCTCATAAATCGGCTGAGGTGGGTTCGATCCCCACAGGAAGCATTCCACCCTTATCAAGTGGAACGAGGCTCATTATACCTCGAATTGCGTTTGTAATTGTATTATAGCTCCATAATACGTCGGGAAGTTGGTAGCGCTGAAGCACAGCTTCCTTTATGCCTTTGTAGCTCAGTGGTAGAGCGCGGCTTTTGTAAAGCCGATGTCGCAAGTTCAAATCTTGTCGAAGGCTTCTATGTACATACATAGTTTTGAATGGGGAATTAGTTCAGGGGCAGAACGCCAGTTTCCGGTACTGGATGTCATCGGTTCGATTCCGTTATTCTCCACCATTGGCGCGTAGCTCAGTTGGTAGAGCGCGGNGCTGTTAACTCTGTGGTCGTAGGTTCGAGTCCTACCGCGCCAGTTTCAAGTNCACCACTAAATATGGTGTATGAAAAAATATTATGTTATCAACCAAGTTGAGATTACGATTAGAATTTGTAGCAGCTCGCATTGAAAAAGGTGAGCCTGTTGAATTAACCGAAATGATTTGGGCAGATAAGCTAGCCAAAGCCAATAGATCAGCTGGTGAGATCTTGAGAAGGGCTAGAAGAAAGGCATTAACTGGTGAGACACCAGATGGTGGGTTAGATGATTTTTTAAATCGGATGGACCTGGGTGATCCCGATCCAAGCAATCACAGAAGCGGCTTTGATACACCTGAAGAAATCGTTGAGTGGTTCAGTAGAGACGACTCCGATGATTGGAGACAGAGAGATTAATACCACCAACTACTATTTTTATTACCATGGCTGAAGCATTTTACGAGAGTCTTTTAAATTCTGAAATTGTGGGGGAACTTCAATCATACGCAAATCAAGCTGATAATTACGTACCAGTTAGTCAAGAGTATATGGGTCATCAGTATCATTCTGTTGATGTACATCCAATACCACATGCTCATCCAATTGAACGTCATATTGTACGATCAATGGTTACTATTAATAAAAAGTATTATAACTATGATTTATATGGTACTTTTGAAATTCAATTATTGAGATATACCCCAGGTGGTCAATATAAATGGCACTGTGATTATGGTTTATCTGCTAATCCAGAAGGTGATAGGAAGTTGAGTATGTCCATACAACTTAGTGATGCTTGGGATTACAATGGTGGTGAATTACACATTCTTGATTGGCAGAATCTACAGTCAACTATGTCTAAAGAAGTCGGTAGTGTATTGGTTTTTGATTCTCGTGTCGCCCATAAGGTTGAACCAGTGACAGAAGGTGAGAGATATGCTATAGTTGCCTGGGCACACGGACCACAATTACGTTAAATTCATTATGCTAGACTTTGAGTATGCCCTCTTCACCAAAGAGGATCCAATTAAATTATTGAAAGATGCATCATCTAAACTTCCAATTCATAGGAAATTTAAGATTGCTCCACATATTCGCAGAGCTAGTGCTGCTGTTAATAGGTGTAAAAAATTCAGAGACATTATTACCAGGGAAGATAATCTCTTCAGTNTCGACATTGGCTCAAGCTTTGCATCTTATTTTGGGAAGAAGGTTGATAAAGGAACTTTCTTAGCAGTCCCAAAGTCAACCGCAAAGGAATATATTGAATTTGTAGAAACTAATTTTAAGGAAAATGCGAAGTCAAATTATTATGGAATTAGTAGTGATAAATATATAAAGATTATTACTACAGTGATTTTCGACAACTCTGATTATATCGATGCATTTGTGATAGCATTCCTAAGCATTCGATTAGCACAGGGCGAACTGGATAAATTAAAATCTAATTGAGATGAAATCATTCCNAAGTTTTCTATTTGAAGCCAAGCAATCCAAAGCCGTTCAGCAAGCCACTAAGATGGGTTTGCGTAGTGACGGTCACGGTGGCTGGTATGATGAGCGCGGTGAGTTTGTTGCCAAGACCAAAGGTGATAGTTTGGAGTTCTTTAACTCCAATCAAGCTGACGGTGAGAGAGACCCAAACCAAAGTGCAGCTGATAAAGCTACTTCTGGCGAAGAAGCTGCTGGTGGTGCTGCCCTAGGGACCCGTGTAAAGGACACAGAAGGTGCTACACAAGCCCAAGCTAATAAGGGAGCAGTAGCACCAGAAGTAACCGCACAGGATGCTGCCGCTGCCCCAGCGCAAGCTCAGCAAGCAGCTGCCGCTGCTGCTCCCACAGAGCAACAGACACCTGCTGATGTACCCAAAACGAAAGGCACACTCACTCTTGCCTTTGGACGCTTCAACCCACCTACCGTGGGACACCAGAAACTTATGGATAAGGTGGCTTCTAGCTCCGATGATAATGACTATATGATTATCCCTTCTCGTTCTGAGGACAAAAAGAAAAATCCATTAGGAGTTGATCGTAAAGCTTCCATAATGCGTCAGCTATACCCAGACCACGCAGAAAAAATTGTAAATGATGCGGCAAACCGTACCATTTTTGATGTTATGCGTAAGGCACACAACGATGGCTATGCTAATGTGCGCATTGTTGGAGGTGGAGATCGAGTTGCTCAGTTTGAGAAGCTAGCCAATAAGTATAATGGATCTACTTATCAATTTGATAATATTGAAGTTGTAAATGCTGGTGATCGTGATCCCGATTCAGATGATACTGATGGAATGTCTGCTTCTAAGATGCGTAAGGCAGCCAAAGATAATGACTTTGTTTCCTTTAAGAAAGGTATGCCCAAATCTATGGACAATAAAGTTCTACTTGGAATATTTACAGAGCTCCAAGATGCTATGGGAATTACTCCAAAAGAAAAAATTGTTTGCGAAAACTGGGAAATAGCTCCTAAATTACACTTACTAGAATTGAGAGAAGAGTATGTCAATGGCAGTATATTTAATATCGGCGATATGGTAACTCACGATCACACTGGAATGTATGCTGAGATTGTCAGGACAGGAGCTAACTATCTAATCTGTGTTACAGANGATAATAAGATGTTTAAGACCTGGACGCAGGATGTTAGTTATAACAATCCAAATACTAGACTCCAATCTAAAGCTAATAGCTTTATACAATTTTTATCTAAGTTTTCATAGATTAAGAACTTATATAAATAAAACTACGAAGAAACCCCACGCCCTGCTTATTTTAGATAAATGGAATTCCAAATCACTGAGGCAATTGAGTTAGTAAAGACTCTTGCCGAGACTGAAAATCTAACTCATACCGAAGCATTGACTGCCTTCTTTTATGAAGCTGATATGAGCATTGAAGATGCTGCTGCTCTAAAGGCTGCGTTCTTTGAGGACTATACCTTGAAAGAAATGGCTGAAGACACATTGTCGAACGCATTTAAGGCGGTATTCGTAACTGGTATAGAAGATATTCATGAAGTTGATACTAAAGAGACTGGTGAAGGAACAAAGTATAAGGTTCGTGTGAAGGATCGTAGTTCTAATTCTAGCTATACTCGCTACGCTACTCGTCAAAAAATTGCCGAGCTACGCGCTAATCCAAATATTGCTTCTGTTGAATTGACCGATCACGGTGATACTGGCGAAGATGATAGGGGTGAGCGAACAGCAGCCGCCAAGCGTGGTGACCGTGATGGAGATGGTACGGTTGAGTCTGGTTCTAAAGAGCACGCTGGTGTAGTCCACAACGCCATTCAACGCAAGATGGGTGGTCGCCCTGATGGACAGGACACTCGCCGCGAAGAGTTTGGGTTAGATGAAGGTAAAAAGGAAGCTGACCTAGACAAGATGAAGCGTCAGTCAAACAAGCATATGAAAGATGCTGTTGGTAAGCGCACCAAGAGCGACAGCGACAGCAAGAATAAGTCCTTTAAGATGGACGGTATCCGATCCTCTATTGAGCGTGGTGAAGACCCCCGTCGCGATACTTACGGTGGTAAGAGAACTGGTAAGGATGGTACTCATCCCCCAGAAGACCACAGATCCAGTTTTACACATAGTATGAAGGACCGCCCAGCCAAAGATCCTGGTGTAAAGAAAGAAGGATATGATCAAGGTTATAATGATCGTTTAGATGATGCTTTAGGATCTAAGAATGGTAAAAAAAGTCAATCCATGAAAGATCGTCGCGATGAATCTGAAGGAATGGAAAAGAAGGACGGCAAAAATAAGTATGCTGGTGATAAGGAGATGGATGACGAATCTTGTAAGATCGTAAAGAAGGAGTCTGCTTGGGAATCTTACCTAGCACTCCGCGAGAATCGCCGTGCGGCACGCGCTGCTGGTGGCTATAAGGATGACTCAAAGAAGCAAACTGATCCTTCCAAGGACGGCTTCACTGGNATCTCTGGTTCTATCAAAGATATTATGAAGCAAAGCGCTTCTATGGACAAGGCTAAAAAAAAAGTAGATGAAGAGTGGAAGCCTGACCCCAAGGAAAAGCGTGAGAGAAAATCCGCTAAGCTCTATAGAGACGAAAAGCTAGAAGACGGTAAGCGTTCACGTGACCGCGATCCTGATAAGGTCAAAGATCTCTACAAGCGTCGTATGGCTGTTGACTTTAAGAAGAAGAAGTCTTCCATTGGTGAGGACGTCGTTCTTGAAGGTGACTTGATAAACGCGGGTAGTGAGAACCAAGGTGAGCGTGAGAGAAAAAAGTTGACTGGTAAGGGTGTGGACAATAAGCAATTCATCAAGATAATGCCCACTATGGGAGAGGCTGTTGTAACTGACAGTCAAGAAAGTCGTGCGCAGAGTCGCCTACGTCAACAACCTGTTAGTGAGGGGTTGCGCGATCAGATTAAGAATCTAGTTGCTGAAGAGTGCTGCCCTAAGTGTGGAACTCCCGAATGTGTCTGTGAGGGCAAGAAAGAGGAGAAGCCTAGGAAGAAAAAAGCCAAGCTTGATGAAGCTGGTATGCCCATTCTTGAGTATAGTCGTAATGACTCAGCNGGTCCTAGTAAGGAAATGATTGATCCCCCGAAAGATCCTGAAGGCAAGCCAGGAGTAATGAATCCAAAGGGTAAGCCTAAGCGTTATAAGAATGGTGGAGAAGCACCTGGAGACCGTAGACCTAATGCTCCCGGTGGTCCTGAGTTGCCTTTCGATGATGGAACCGTTCCTAACGGCGCGGGTGTATAAATAAAAGAGCAGTTTATAGGTAACCCCTATGTCTAAACTAGTAGAACTTTTCAAGCCCATCCTAATGTGGCTCCGTGAGTCTGCTGAAGTAAAGCGTCTAGTAGTTGAGCTACTTGAGCGTTATGCTGCCTCCACCGACAACGATATCGATGACCTAGTTGTCGCTACCGTCCGTAAAGCACTACTTCCTAGCGAAGTTCAGTGATTGAGTGCTTTGCCTTATCACATGCTACATTTTGGATTATTACAGGACTTCTGATTCTATCTGAAGCTCTAGGTAAAACAAAACTTGTGAAGGCAAATGGAGNACTATCATTGTTATTGGATATACTTGAATATATTCTCCGCGCTATGCGAAGGATATTTCTTAAGTAATTTAAAGACCCAAAAACTGGGTCTTTTTTTTATTATAAATAAAGCTACAGTAATTAAATTACAAAAGGAACACAAAATGTCACTCTGGGGAACTCGCGATAATATTACCGGTCCTAGCCCAGTAACCGTTGTCGGTACGGCTAGCTCTAATTTTTGGACCGCATCTGCAGCTGGTTTAAGTGCTAGCGGTATTGCAACAGGAACTTCTGCTCTCTTAGATGATGGCGAATCAGGTTTCGTAACTTTGGAAGCTGAAATATCTACTGATCTTTATCGTGTAGGCAAGATGTCTGCTGTAGCAGCTGGAACGTATCCTGCTACATATGCAACACAGCCTATCTATTTGAAAAATGATCCCGGATATGCTCCAAGTGCTGCAAATACCACAACTGGTATCTCTACAATTCGCACACAAGTTCTAGCTGGTGTATCTACTGCTGGTGTTGCTGCCGCTGGACTAACAACAACTACTGGTGGATTCCACGCTGGTTGGGTTGGTATTATGACTTACATTGATATGCATGGGAATCTTCGTAATAAGACCGAAACTTTTGTAGCTCAATCTGGAATCGCAACAGGTAACCGTCCATACCCAACTACCTAGTAATAGTTATGTGGCATATGCGTAGGGGATTATGCAATTCAAAGAACTAAATGAAGATAATTATCTCCTATTTGCTATCAAGTATTATGAGAATCCTCATGCGGTAACTCGCGAGGACTTTGAAGAAGACTTGAAAAAGATTAAGTATGTGAAACGTCTTTTGAGACGTTATATTAACAATAATACTCTGAAGACACATTTAATTCTTAATCATCTGACAGTGCTATTCAATGTATTTGGAGATGCGGCAGTCCCACTATTATTTTTCAATCTAGAGAAAGACTTATGGTCCTCCATTAAAAGCTTTCTCGTCTTCTTACATAAACTCCCAGAGTTTCCTAGAAGTGTAATTGATGATATAGTGTTAGATCAATACTGTTTGGACCAACTGGAGAATATCGATGGTGAATAAGGTAGACAAAATACTAGAATGCTATAGGCGTCTTAAGGAAGAGATGGGTGGAGCTGCTGCAGGTGCTGCTACCGGTGGTGGTATGACTACGCAATCTTCTCCTGGGAAGCCTGGTTTTTCTAGTGCTGCTGACGCCAAAGGTCCAGTTGCGGGGTATGATCCAGTAATAGACTTTCGCAAACGCAAGTATAAGAAGCTTAATATGTTTTACAGACAAGCAGTAAAACCAAGCAAAGGAGTAAAAAATGCCAGAAAAGGACCCCGATAACATTAAGTTAGCAGTCCTTGAAGAGAAGTTGGGTAACATGGTAGAAGTTCTATCCAGGTTAGACGCAACTATAGAAAAGTTAAGCGATCTAAGTGTAAGTGTCAGCAGAATGTTGGCAGTTCATGAAGAGAAGCTAGACTTTACCAGAGAGTCTTTGGCTGAAAATGCTAAAGATATTGAGGATCTTGGGGACAAACTTGAGAACAGAGTAGAAGATGCTATTACTAGAATCAATACCATCGAACGTAAAGTTTGGATGGGAATGGGTGGTATTAGTCTTTTCTTTGTGACACTTATGATTATTTCCCCTATTGTCACAGAACTTGTATTCGTTGAAGAAAGACCTGCTATAATAGTTCCAAGGAACTAAGACTAGTATTTCAATGGATTTTGTTGACTCTAAATATGTGAATCTAGTATCCTCTCGTCTTGAGAAATTCAAAAGAGTAAAGGCGGATCTTTTTAATTTTCGCTGTCCCATCTGTGGAGACTCATCTAAGAATAAGACCAAGACTAGAGGATACCTTTACACTGTAAAGAACAACACAAACTTTAAGTGCCATAACTGTGGCGCTAGTATGTCACTAAACAACTTCATTAAACATATGGATACTACTCTCCATAAACAATATGTTATGGAGAAGTTTAAGGAAGGTCACTCAGGAAAGAACTTCTCAACTCCTTCACCTAAATTAAAATTTACAAAGCCAGTATTTACTAGAAAGCTTAAGATTAGATTACCGAAAGCATCAGAGAATATAGCTGCAAAAGAATACTTAGAGAAACGTAAGTTAGACCCAGAAAAGTTTTACTACACTCCAACATTTAAGAAGTGGGCAAACACACTTACTAAGGCATTCGATAGCACGAAATATGATGACGCACGTATTATAATCCCCCTTTATACAGCAGATGGAGATCTATTTGGCTTTCAGGGGAGAGCACTTAGACCTAGTAAGGTTAAATATATTACTATTATGCTCAACGATGAGCACCCAAAAGTATATGGGATGGACACAGTAGACACAAACAAGACGGTCTACGTGGTAGAGGGACCATTCGACTCTACATTTATCAATAACGGTATCGCAATGTGTGGTGCTGATGTTGACCTAGATACTCTACATTTAAATGATCTAGTATACGTTTACGATAACGAACCAAGAAACAAAGAAATCTGTGCCCGTATTGAGAAGGCAATTAAACAAGGTAAAAAGGTTGTTATTTTCCCATCACGTATTATAGAGAAAGACTTAAATGATATGGTTCTACAAGGCATAGATGTCAACTCTGTGTTAGAATCAAACACATACCAATCACTCACAGCAACAATTAAGTATAACGAATGGAAACGACTATGAACAGCGACATCAAGGTAATTAAAAGATCTGGTGCTAGTGAGCCTCTTGATATCAATAAACTACATGTAATGGTAGAAGCTGCCTGTGAAGGATTGGCTGGTGTATCGGTATCTCAAGTTGAAATGACTTCAGAGATTCAGTTCTTTGATGGTATTACTACTGATCAGATCCAACGTATTCTTGTTAGTTCTGCTTCCAATTTAATTGACTTGGATCATCCCAACTATCAGTTCGTAGCTGCCCGTCTAATGCTGTTTGCTCTACGTAAGCAGGTTTATGGTAAGCTCCATGAACTAATCTCAGTGAGGGAGCAGGTAGAGCGCTGTGTTGAGTTTGGTGTGTATGATGAGGAAATCCTTTCCCTATATTCAGATGAAGAGTTTGCTGAGTTTGATCGCATCATTGATCATGACCGTGACTATATCTTTACATTCGCAGGTCTCCGTCAAGTAATTGACAAGTACCTAGTACAGGACAGAAGTTCGGATACTATGTATGAGACTCCCCAATTTATGTACCTTTTGGTTGCCGCGACTATGTTTTCGCGCTATCCTAAAGCAACCCGCATGTCCTTCGTAAAACGTTATTATGACGCAACATCAAAGCACCGTATCAATATTCCAACGCCTATTATGGCAGGNGTTAGAACGCCCCTTAGGCAGTACGCTAGCTGCGTTCTTATTGATTCCGACGACAGTCTCGATTCTATCTTTAGCTCTGATATGGCTATTGGCAGATACGTTGCGCAAAGAGCTGGCATCGGGATCAACGCTGGGCGAATCCGTGGTCTCAACAGTAGAATCCGTGGTGGCGAGGTCAGCCATACCGGGCTGATTCCATTCCTTAAAAAGTTTGAATCTACTGTCCGCTGCTGTACTCAAAATGGTATTCGTGGAGGTTCTGCTACTGTTCACTTTCCCATCTGGCACCAAGAAATTAAAGACATTTTGGTCCTTAAGAACAACAAAGGAACAGAAGATAACCGAGTGCGCAAGCTTGATTACTCAATTCAAATNAGTAAAATCTTCTATGAAAGGTTTATTCAGAATGGAGACATCACACTATTCTCCCCTCATGATGTTCCTGGTTTGTATGAAGCTTTTGGTACAGAAGACTTTGATACTCTATACAGGATGTATGAGCTCAATGATATGACCCCAAAAACCACAGTAAAGGCACAGGAACTTATCCTAGACATCCTTAAGGAACGTGCGGAGACTGGTCGTATCTACATTATGAACCTTGACCACTGTAATAGTCATAGTTCTTTCATAGACAAGGTTGAAATGTCTAACCTCTGCCAAGAGATTACACTTCCAACTAAACCCCTTACCCATATTGATGATACTGAAGGTGAGATTGCTCTCTGTATTCTTTCAGCAGTCAACGTAGGTAAGCTACGTAACTTGGAAGAGATGGAAGAGTTATGTGACCTAGCAGTCCGTGGACTTGATGAACTCATTGATTTCCAGGGGTACCCAATCAAAGCAGCAGAGATTGCCACCAAGAACCGCCGTAGCCTCGGTATTGGTTACATTGGACTAGCACACTACCTAGCCAAGCATCACGTCAACTACGCCGATACAGAGGCACTACAGCTAGTCCACGATCTAACAGAGCACTTTCAGTATTATCTCATCAAAGCTACAACTAATCTTGCCAAAGAAAAGGGAGCTTGTGGTTGGTCTCATCGCACCAAGTATCATCACGGTATTCTTCCTATTGACACATACAAGACTGATGTTGATGATATAATTCCCAACAATCTCTCACTAGACTGGGAAGCTCTACGAGCCGACTGTATCAAGTATGGGGTACGCAACTCCACATTGAGCGCACAGATGCCTTCTGAAAGCTCCTCGGTGGTCTGTAACGCAACTAATGGTATAGAACCACCCCGTGGATACATCTCCATTAAGAGAAGTAAGAAAGGACCTCTCAAGCAGATTGTTCCTTCCTTCCAAACTCTTAAGCAACATTACACTTTATTGTGGGATATGAAGAGCAATGAAGGTTACATTAACATCGTAGCTATCATGCAGAAGTTCTTTGACCAAGCTATTTCTGGCAACTGGTCATACAACCCAGAGAACTATTCAGATGGAGAAGTCCCAGTATCTGTTTTGATCAAAGACTGGCTTACCACATACAAAATGGGGTGGAAGACTAGCTACTATCAGAACACATATGATACTTCAAGTGATGGTGAAAAGGAAGAATTCAAGGAAGAAACTATGGATGATATCCTGGCTACTTTAGATAATGCTGACGAAGACACCTGCGACAGCTGCGCAATCTAAAAAGATATATAATTATGGGGAGAGTGTCATAGACACTGCTCCCCATTTCTGCTATAATAAAAAATCTCGTAGGAACGTATGACCACGCAAAGTATCGAAGGAATGACTGTTTTTAATTCTAACGAAGTTGATACTAAAAAACAGCCAATGTTCTTTGGACAACCATTAGGAGTTCAGAGGTATGACTCATATAAGTATCCAATTTTTGAAAAGCTAACTCAACAGCAGTTAGGATTCTTTTGGAAGCCAGAAGAGGTTTCTCTTCAGAAAGATCGTTCCGATTATCATAAGTTGCGCCCAGAACAGAAGCATATATTTACTAGTAATCTAAAATATCAAATCCTCTTAGACTCAGTACAAGGGCGTGGTCCCAGTATGGCTTTTGCACCATACTGCTCCCTACCTGAACTAGAAGGTTGTATGAAAGCGTGGGAGTTTATGGAGATGATCCATTCACGTTCCTACACATATATTATTAAGAACATCTATTCAGATCCTTCTGAAGTATTTGATACCATCCTTAAGGATGATCGTATCCTAGAACGTGCTACTGCCGTTACTGCTGCATATAATGATTTTATCAATGCTGCTCACGACTACGACAGCCGTAAGGTCTATGAGCAGGCACACGAGGAAGTTGGTAGTGCCCAGGAAGAACGCCGTGAGCTTAAGCGTAAGCTCTACCGTGCTGTAGCAAATGTTAATATCCTAGAAGGTATTCGTTTCTATGTATCATTTGCTTGTAGTTTTGCCTTCGGTGAGCTAAAGCAGATGGAAGGATCTGCTAAAATCATCAGTTTAATTGCACGTGATGAGTCACAACATCTAGTAATCACCCAGAATATCCTAAAAAATTGGGATAGAGGTGATGATCCCGAGATGGTGGAGATTGCTAAAGAAGAAAAGGAGTGGGTCATCAACACATTCCGTGCTGCTGTTCAGCAAGAAAAAGAATGGGCAGAGTATCTATTCAAAGATGGATCTATGATTGGTCTTAACGAAAAGTTACTGTCTAACTATGTTGAGTGGGTAGCTAACCGTCGTATGAAGGCTATTGGGTTAGAACCCATCTACGACATCCCAGCCAAAAACAACCCACTACCTTGGACGGAGCACTGGCTAAACTCCAAGAGTGTCCAGGTTGCTCCCCAAGAAACAGAAATTACCTCCTATATTGTTGGGGGATTAAAGCAGGATATGAANGAAGATCAGTTCTCTGGATTTAGTTTATGAAGTGTAAAGAAATAAGCACGTCCTTATATAAAATTGAGGATGTGCTATCAATATCTGATTTTACTCTTATAAATGATGAATTTAATTTCAGCTACAATAATTTATTTGTTAAAAATAATTCAATTGATTCATCTGATATATTACCAAGACTAGCGATATCAAAACCATATCACTATAAAAATATTAATATTACATATAAAGATGATTTGCTAGGAGATAACCTAGCATTTATTCGTGTTGGCAGTAATATAAAATTAATGTCAGAAAAAATATTAAAAAGAAAATTATCTCTAGTTCGTATCAATACAAATATACAATATCCTGGTATGGAAAATACCTTTCATCAAGATGGAATTGAGGGGTGTTGGACGTTTGTCATTTTTCTTAATACCAACTGGGATTCACTATGGGGAGGGGAATTTGTATATACCACAGAAGGTGAATATTACTATGTTCCATTTATACCTAACTGTGGGTGTTTATGCGCAGCACATAGAGACCATCGAGGGTCAGCCCCAAATTCTTTAGCTAAAGCGTATAGAAAGACTATTGCGTTCACTATGTACGAGCTCCCTTAATAGGGGAGCTTTTTTATTGTCTAAATACTTTTATGAAGTATTACTTAAAATAATGTCTAGGGAAGAACTTATTGAATTGGCACTACAAGGTTCAGTTATTGCTGAACAAAATGACGAATCTGCGGACATTTATGTTGACATCGCAGAGCACTTACTTGGTTCAGGTCACGCATCTACAATCGGTGAGATTGACCTAATCCTCAGAGGAATGACAGTAGAGTCCGCCTCTGGTATTCTAGATGCCTTAGAGGGCACTCAGCCCCTCTCAGAGGCAGCTAAAGCCATCGCACAGGGATTAGAGGCTGATCCAGAAGGATATATGGTACTGCGCCAGATAGCCACCGCAGAGAATGCTTGTTTGCGCATAAAAACTTACATTGGTGGCGACAAGATGCTACAGTTACCAGCATGGGTTCAAGCCAAGATGTCTATTGCGGCAGCTGACTTGGATACTATTGCTGACTACTTACTATCTGACACCGAAGCTACTGAATGAAACTTCCCTTTGAACTTTGGATAATGGTTGGAGTCCTTATACTCCCCATCACTCTTATCCAAACATTACATACGATACAGCACTCTGGCTACTGTAAAACAGAAGCTGAGTGGAACAGATTGAATAAGTGAATTAAGACCTCCTACTTGACAGGGGGTCTTTTTTTGTGTAGAATCAGCCTTGTCAAGGGTGATAAGTTACTTTAAGTACCTATATAAAGTACCTAAGAAATATAGAAATGTACGCTAATAATAGCGATAAGACTTTATTGAGTATAACTCCAACAACATCTAACACCACAGGTTTTACAGTCCAATGGGATCTTGAAGTAGAATATGTTTTCCCTGCTGCTGGATACACCACATCTAGTGCTGCTTTTACATCAATAGTAGAGACATCAGTTTCTGTAACTCCCAGTACAGCACCTACGGGATTCACTTCTGCAGGTCTTCTCAGTCTAGCAGTACAAAAATTAGACAGTATTTTTAACTATCAATATGAAGCTGTAAACGATTTGGGTGATACGTTTACAACTCAGGTAGGATTTGCTATATCTGATCTCTCATAGACACTCTAAGTACTAAATAATTGATAATTGCTCTCAATAATATGGCTTATAAAGTATGGCATTCTCCATTGAAGAGTATTGTTCTTAATACTTGGGAAGAAGTAAAGGTATATTACCAGGTGCAATTGGCTGCCTGTGGTCATCAACCGAATCATTGGGAAGAGGTTTCGGAAGGGTAATATATAAAGTAGCAATAAACATCTTTAATGGTAGATTACGAGAACCCCTGGATGTATAGAGGGAAACCTTTTACTTCTAAAAAGATAAAAGATTATTATGGGTTCTTATACCTTATTGAGAATAAGCTCACTGGTAGAAAGTATGTGGGTAGAAAGTATTTTGTTCAGAAGCGAAAGCCTAAAGGTGGTAAGCGTAGAGTAACTTCTGAAAGTGATTGGAAGAAATATTATGGTTCTAACGAACAGTTAAAGTTTGATGCCAAAGAGTTTGGTAAAGAGAACTTCAACAGAAAAATATTGTCTTTACATAAGACCGTTGGTAAGACAAACTATGCGGAGACAGAAGCACTCTTCAAGTACAAT
>NYUL01000007.1 GCA_002684055.1 Gammaproteobacteria bacterium | reverse complement strand
CCGATAAACAACCTTGGAGGCATAATATTTGATGAAGAGCATGATCAGTCGTATAAGCAGCAAGAAGGTTTTAGATATGAGGCAAAAAAAATTGCAGGAATACTGCACAAGAATACTTCAAGAATTATTTACGCATCAGCCACACCATCACTNTCAACNCTTCAAAAAGCAAATTCAGGAAAAATAGAAAGCTGNTATCTGGATAGGCGAATCTCTAAAGCTCCTATGCCAAGAATTTCTATTCATCAGGTTAATAAAAAAGGNTCAACAAGTGGNATATCAGATCAATTGATAGAGAAGATAATAAAAAATGAANAAGAGGGTTATCAAACANTAATACTCCTNAANAGNAGGGGTTATGCTCCTGTTTTTATGTGNAATTCTTGTGGTTGGATTGCTAAAAGTAGTTGTTGTGACACATCCTTGGTTCTNCATCAAAATGTTAAACGACTTAAGTGCCACAGATGCGAGAGTGTTTGGGGTATACCGAGGATTTGTCCTGAGTGNGAAGCAAATGATTTTACCTANAAAGGAATTGGCACACAACAAGTTGAGGAAGTCCTTTCAGAGATGTTGCCTACGTCAGAAATTATTAGAATTGATAGAGATTCTGTTTCAGGAAAAAATCGAAGAGAAGAGAGTTTTGCTATTTTTCAAGATTCAAAGCCTAAAATTTTTATTGGCACACAGCTACTTGCAAAAGGCCATGATTTCCAAAATGTGAGCCTGGTAATAGTCTTGAATCTAGATTTTGGCTTATTTGGAGCGGATATTCACATGCAAGAACAAACGGCACAGCTCATTATTCAGGTTGCAGGCCGGGCAGGNCGATCAGGNATTGAAAATAATGTTTATCTGCAAACTAAAGTTGCTGATCACCCTTTATTTAATTTGATAAAAACGGGAGATTATCGTCTGATAGCAAAAGAGCTTCTAAATGAGAGAAAAAAATTAGAGTTAGCCCCATACATAAATCTTGTCTACCTAAAAGCTGAAGACTCGAATCAAGCGAAACTACGCAAGTTCCTTGTCGATTCTAAAAAATCTCTATCAAAAGAAGATATTGAAGTTTATGGTCCATTTGAAGGTCCGGTAACTAAAGTTGGCTATAAGCATAGAATGTTTTGCATTATCCAAAGTAATAACAAGGACAAGATGCTCACAGAATTATCTAGTTTTGCTAAAAGCACAGATGGTCAGAGGAAAGAAATTTCAAGCTGGGTTATTGATATTGATCCGATCAATGCAGTTTAGGAATNTTTGATCCTCTGTTTTGAAGCTTATGCTTCTAAAGTCTTTATTAACATTNAGTTCTAGAAAAAACTCATCGCCGAAATTAAATTTTGATATTTTCTCAGGCCATTCAATAAAAAAGATACCTTTGGATTTTTCGGTAATTTCTAAGCCCAACATCTCAAAATCACTCTCTCCATTAATTCTATATAGGTCTGCATGATAGATATGCTTATCAGCTATAGAGTATTCTTCAATAATACTGAATGTTGGACTTTTGACAGGACCCAGCCAACCCAAAGATTTTAGTGCTTCTCTTACTAGGGTTGTCTTTCCACTGCCTAAATCTCCATCCAGATAAAAAATTGCAAGACCAGCATGGTCTTTGAGGTAATCTGCAATAAGACTGCCTAGAAGCTCAGTTTTGCTTAATTCAGTAATATCTATTTTCATTAAAAAAAACTTGGAGTAAGATTCACAAATTCTCTGCCTGTTATTTCTCTCTTTAGACAATCCACAACTTTTTGATANTCTTCATCGCTTTCAACAAAATCCACATCATTTACATCTAGAACCAATAGAGGAGTTTCAGAATAATCAAAAAAGAATTCAGTATACGCTTCACATAGTCTTTCTAAGTATTCAAGCGCAACATGATCTTCATAAGATCTTGCTCTTTTGTTTACTCTTTCTAGAACTGTTTCCGGTGTGGCTTGTAAATATATNAAGAGGTCTGGTTTTGGGTGAGTTTGATAAAATTTAGANTTAACTTCTTTAAAAATTTTTAACTCATCTNGTGTTAAATTTAGCTGCGCAAAAAGATCTTCTTTTTGAAACATGAAATCAGCTACTATTTTTCTTTGTATGAGTTCATCAGAAAAATATATATTTATTTGATGGGCTCTTTGCATTACAAAATGGAGCTGTGAAGCAAAAGCATAATTTTGCTTGTCTTTGTAAAAAGATTTCAAAAAAGGATTGTCATCAGATTCTTCAAGACATAACTCATGTCCAAAATCCATGGCAATCTTCCTTGAGAGAGAAGTCTTGCCAACTCCAATTGGCCCTTCAATAGCTATATAGTTAGGAATCATGTTTTCTTGCATTCTTTTTTCTATGTGTGTTTAACAANCTTATCTTCTTATCATAGTTTGCTGTCTTAAATTCTGTCCACCAATCAATTGTTGGCTTAAGTTCTGGTTCCATTATTTCTCTCAGCAATAANAAATCATAGGCTGCTCTAAATCTTANGTTCTTTGTAAAATTAATCGATTTTTTTCCTACCCTGCTGAATCTTACCTGATTCATCCAAATATCTTTGATAAAGCTTGAGAATTTCTTTGGAACTGAAGTTATAAGCTGTTGTTTTCTGACAACATTTGCAATGGCTCTATAAAACTTTTTAAAATTGATACGTTCGTTTATTTCAGACTCAATAAACACCTTAGGCCATAATAAGATCGCATAAATAAAACCGATATTAAGTTTTTTTCCAACCCCAAGCCTTCTNTCTGTTTCCTTAAATGCGTTGATAAAAAATTTATCAAACTCATTATCTTTATCCTGTAGATGAGGAAATAAAATTTCAAAGACACCATGAGCCTTAAGTTGAATGTAAGATCTCTCTGCATGACCAGATAAAAAAAGCTTCAATACCTCCTCATAAAGCCTAGCTGATGGCATCTCAAGAAGCTGATGACGATGTTCCTTTATACCTTTAACTATTTCTTGATCGATAGTGAAGTTTAATTTTGCTGCAAATCTTATTGCCCTGAGGATCCTTACTGGATCTTCAAGAATACGTTCACCTGATTTCCCAATAAACCTAATTTTTTTATCTTTCAGATCTTTAATGCCATCTGTATAGTCAATTACTTCATGAGAGAAAGGATCATAATATATTGAATTAATAGTTAGGTCTCTTCTCAATACATCTTCTTCTTGTGTGCCCCATTGGTTATCTCTAACAATACGTCCTTTTTCATTCACTTCTATTGATTCAGTTGTATTTGTATTTCCAGATCTAAAAGTAGTTGTCTCAATTACTTCATCTGGAAATGCAATATGAACAAGCTTAAATCTTCTTCCAATTATTCTAGAATTTCTAAATATTCTTCTTATTTGCTCGGGCTCGCAATCAGTCACAATATCAAAATCTTTAGGGCTCATACCTTTAATCATGTCTCTTATGCCGCCCCCTACAATGTATGCCTTAAAGCCAGATTTATGCAATTTAGAAATAATGCTCAGTGCATTAGGTGAAATATTCTTTTGATTTATGCCAAATCTTTTATCGTTATAAATATCTGGCGTCACTTTTAGCTACTTGAATAATCAGATTTGAGTTGCTTATACAAGTCTACCGAAAGTCTTGGACTTTTTTCTTGAACAATTACTGATGAAGCATAATTCCCAAATCTGCAGGCATCAATGAAGCTTTGACCCTCTATGACTTTGTGCAGGGCTGCACCAGCAAAAATATCACCTGCTCCATTGGAGTCAATAGCTTTTACTTTTCTTGCCGCTATCTCTGCAAATTCATTGCCCTCTAATACATATGAAGACTCTGAGCCATTTGTTACTACATAATTTGTTGCGATTTGTTTTAATGATTCAATAAAGTTCTCGCCTGCTAAAGCTGTTGCCTCTTCTTTGTTACAGAACAGGTAATCAACCTTTCTTACATTAAAGACTTCTTGGAACCTCTCTTTAAAGCCTGCCACAACCCCAGGATCCGATAAACTCAAAGCTAATTTAGTCTGGGGCCTGGTGCCTTGTAAAATTTTTAAAAAAGCTGAAAAATTTTCTTGAGAGGTAAATTGATATCCTTCTGAAAATAATATTTTTGAGCTATTAGCCATATCGATAAAGTCAGGGTTGAAAACCAATTTTTCAGATGCTCCTAAATAGGTGCCCATAGTTCTTTCACTGTTGGGCGTAATAAAAACTAAACACCGACCAGTTCTTACCTCTTCGTGATAGAAATTATTCAAAGAAGTTATACTATTTAGCTTTAGATTTTCCTCATAAAGCTTACCTCTAGCATCATTAGCGAGCTGGCATATATGTCCACAAACTGTGCCAAAATTGGAAGTCGCAGCTAAACTATTTGTTGTTGAGCCGCCACACACCACATCTGCTTTTACATTTGTTGGTAAGCCCGATAATATTTTTTCCTGTTCCTCATATGAGATAGATTTAAATTGATTAAAGAATAGGTCAGTAGCATCTACAAAACTTTTTTCCACGTAAAAAGTTTCATCTACTAGTGCATTACCAACACCTAATACATCATATTTCATTCTTAATCTCCTCTAGTGACAGCTCAGCAATTTTAGCAGCTTTTGCCATCTTTTCTTCGTCATGCAGTGTTGAAATAAAACAACTCTCATATGCTGATGGTGGAAGATATATATTTTTTTCTAACATTTTTCTAAAAAATTTAGAGAAAAAGGCAATATCTGTTTCTTGCACTTCATCAAAATTCATAGGCAATTTTTTTGAAAAGAAAAATCCAAACATACCACCCCTTACATTGTAAGAGAACGGAACCTCAAGCCTATCAGCAGATTTCTTAACCGACTCTAGAAATATTTTTGCATTCTTTTCCATATCAGCATAAATACTTTTGTCAGATAGTTGCTTAAGTAGTGCAGTGCCAGCACTCACTGCAATTGGGTTGCCTGATAATGTTCCTGCTTGATAAACTGGACCGTCCGGCGAAATATTATTCATAATTGCTGCTTTACCGCCATAGACTCCAACAGGCAAACCTCCACCCACAATCTTTCCGAGCGCAGTTAAGTCTGGTGATATATTGTGAAGTTCTTGAACTCCACCTCTGGCAACTCTAAAACCTGTCATAACTTCATCAAATATGAGTATTGTTTTATTATCTGTACAAAGCTTTCTTAAATGTTCTAAAAATCCTTTTTCTGGCTCAATGAAGCCCATATTTCCTGCAATTGGTTCAATAATCACAGCAGCGATATCATCTCCAAATTTTGCAAAAGCTTCATTTAAGCTTTCTGTATTATTGTAAGGAAGGGATATCGTCAATTCTGAGAGTTCTTCAGGTATCCCTGGTGAATCTGGAACACCTAAGGTCGCAAGACCTGAGCCTGCTTTAACTAATAAAGAATCGACATGTCCATGATAACAACCAATAAATTTGATGATTTTCTTTCTTTGAGTCGTTCCTCTTGCAAGCCTAATGCAACTCATAGTCGCCTCAGTACCTGAATTGACCATTCTTAATTTCTCTATACTTGGTAGGTAAGATTTTATAATTTTTGCAATCTCTAATTCATTTTTTGTTGGTGCACCAAAGCTAATGCCTTTACTAGCCTGTTTCTTGATGGCACTAATGATATTTTTATTGGAATGACCGAGAACCATAGGCCCCCATGAACCTACGAAGTCTAAGTATTTATTGCCATCTTCATCATACAAATAGCAGTCTCGAGATTTTTTGAAGAAAATTGGAGAACCTCCTACGCTTTTAAATGCTCTAACTGGTGAATTCACACCGCCTGCAATGTGGTTTTTAGATTTTTCAAATAATTCTTGTGATTTTTTAGTTTTCATTAAGATGATCTTGGTAATCTTTACAGTTAAAGGTTCTTATATAATTTTGTATCTCTAATAATAGTTTTATATCTCTAATTAAGCCATTCCCAATTGCAAGATTTTTGTTTTTTAATTGATTAATAGTTCGGCTAGAACCCTTTTGCTAAATGCCTCAACTTTATGCCAGTCTGTGAACTCAAAAGTTTTTGTCTGATCAGTTGGCCCTTTAGACATCCACATAATGAATCTAATCATATGTTTGTCAAAAAAATTGTACTTTGGATAAGATATTTTTCCTGCAAACACTCCTAGTAAATCTGGTTGCCATGAAGTTCGTTTTAAAAATTTCTTAAGGTATGGGTTGGTTGTAATTGAACTCTTTTCTTCTTTTCGCGCAACAGCGTTTACATTAAAAAAAGCTGTCTTTTTGCTATTAAGTAAAGTTTTATTATCCCTAATAAAGGAATACAAGCTTGCTTTATGGTTGCCATATCTAATGCTGGCACCCAAAATGATGCAATCAAAGTCCTCAAGCTGAGTTGTAGATGAATTTTCAATGTTTACTAAAGTAACATTTGATTGATCAGCAATAGTGCTCTTAATTTTTTCACAGATGCGAATAGTATGGCCATCGGTGCTTGAATATGCGATTAAAGTTTTTTTCATTTCTTCAAGAATTATAAGTCAATAATATTTTTGATAGAATTAAGTAGATTATATGGATATTAAAACAAAAAAAGCAGCGCCTTTTGATTTATCTGATAGCGCAATTGCAAAAATTTCTCTACTAAAAGAGTCTCAAGAAAATAAATTTTTTAGAGTCTACGTTACTGGCGGAGGATGTTCTGGTTTCCAGTATGGTTTTAAATTTGATGAATTTGACCAAGAAGAAGATGCAAAGCTCGAATTCACTGGAGAAGTAACTGTTGTGTTAGACCATTTATCATATCCCTATATTCTTGGATCTAAAATTGACTATATCGAAAATTTAATGGGGTCAAAATTTACAGTGGAAAATCCAAATGCTTCATCAACCTGTGGTTGTGGAGCCTCTTTCTCTATTTAAATAAAACAGCTCTTTTCTTGTAAGCTAAGTATGCGAAAGCAATTGCTTCTATGTATTTTGAAGGTGCTAAATGGTCAATAGTCTTAATTTTTATGCTTGAAGACTCTGCTATTCTTCTCATTAGGTGCTTATTCTCCAAACCACCACCATGAAAGACTAGCTCATCTACATGATCACAATAATCAATAAATTCTATAATCTTCTTAACAGTAAGTTCAGTGAGAGTGCAAAGAGCATCAGCGGGTCTTTGATTTAAAATTTGTTTCTTATGCTTCTCGACTATTTTTATATAAGCACTTATATCGTCTGCTCTCGGGTATGATAATTCCTGCATATCTGCCATAAATGAATTAATTAATTCGTTGTTTATAACCCCTTTGCTGGCTAATCCCCCATCCTTATCAAATGAACCAAGCCTGAACATCCTCATTGCTGAATCCATCAAACAATTTCCTGGACCAACATCAGAAGCAAGCTTTATAGAGGTTTCTTGAAGGTAAGTGCCGTTAGCAATCCCACCAATATTAAAAACTATTTTATTTTTTGTATTATTGCCCAATAAATACTTATGAAACTCTGGAATTAGAGGAGCACCTTTGCCACCTCTAGCTATATCAAAGTTTCTAAAATCTGCAAATACAGGTATATCTAATGCCTTGGTTAAATTTTCTGGACAACCAGCTTGTAAACTAAATTCATCTGAATGGGAGATTGTTTGTCCTGGAAAAGCTATCGCAACAATGTCCTCTTTTTTATAACTAAAAATTAATTCCTTCACCAAACTTATGCTTTTTTTGGTTATCTCTTCAGAAATGAAATCTATATCATTGGATGATTGATAGCCTTTTGAAAAATTTATTGTTTTGAAGCTTTCAAGCTTTAAACCATTATTAAAGCTTACCAAGCAACCATCTAAACTATCTCTGCTAGTTCCTGACATTAGGCCTACAAAAAGGTTGCTCATTGAATGCTTGAGATATTAGAAATTATCTCTGACCTCTCCTCTACCAACTTATCAAAGTACTTCTTGTTATACGAGTTAATGGACTGCGCATTTGGGGGTTCAACTTTTACAGGATCAGTATGTTTGCCATTAATATGGAATTCATAATGTAAATGGGGACCAGTAGCTAAACCAGTAGAACCTACATAACCAATTGTTTGTCCTTGACTAACTTTAACTCCTTTTTTTATGTCTTTTGCAAAACCTTTAAGGTGAGCGTATCTCGTCATATATTTGTTGTAATGCATAACATCAATGTAATTACCATATGAGTTCGAGTATTGAGCAGTTTTTATAACCCCATCGCCAGTTACTTTTACTGCTGTTCCTGTTTTAGCAGCATAGTCTGTTCCTTTATGCGCTCTTATTTTATTTAGAACAGGGTGTTTTCTGTTTGGATTGTAATGAGAGCTGATTCTTGCAAACTCAATTGGTGTTCTTAAAAAGGCTTTTCTTACATTGTTGCTATCAGTGGTGTAATAATCTTTTCTGCCTTTTTGAGTAAAGCGTATTACATTGATTTTTGAACCTTTATTAGTAAACTCAGCTGCAAGAATATCCCCATTTGATACAAGCCTTCCGTTTGAAAAGACATCCTCATAAAGTATTTTAACTTTATCTCCATTTCTGATGTCATAAGCATAGTCAATATCCCATCCAAATATGTAAATAAGATCTCCTAATACTGATTCTGGTACTCCAGCTTTTTTTCCTGATGAGTACAAAGAGTCCGAAATTATAAATTCTCTGAATTGTGCAATTTTTTCAAGATTATCTCTTTGTTTCTCGAACGTATAATCAGAACCATCAATTGTGAGAACATCAAGGTAAAAATCATCATCAAACCTCTTAACAAAAATAAGACCATTATTTGATGTGATATAGATCTGATCATTGACACGTAAGCTTATAAATTTTTTTAGCTTTCTATCCTTTCCAATTTTATTAATTGTTGCAGGACTAACATTAAATTTTATTAGAGTTGAGTAAAAAGTATCGCCAGATCGGATATTAATTTTATTTTCTTTTGGAATGGCTATTCCACCATCTACTGGAGAGAGTGAAATCTTTTCAATTGTTAATTCTGAACTAGAATCAAAATTTCTATTTTCTGAATCAGCAGCAATAAGGAATATAAATACCGAAGGTATTAATAATATAGCTAGAATTAATTTTAAATGAGAGCCTGTGTACATGTTCTGATATTATATATAAAGCTTTATGAATGATCCTAAAAAACAAATTGAGATTATAAAACAAGGAATCGATGAGATCATCGGTGAAGACAATTTATTTAAAAAATTAGAATCTGGAAAAAAGCTTGTTGTGAAAGTAGGTTTTGATCCAACAGCCCCTGATTTACACCTTGGTCATACTGTAATCCTTAGAAAAATGCGTCAATTTCAGGAGTTAGGGCACAAAGTAATTTTCTTAATTGGAGATTTTACGGGCAAAATTGGAGATCCAAGTGGAAAAAATAAAACAAGACCACCTCTTACTGACGAAGACATCAAACAGAATGCAAAGACTTATGAGGATCAGGTCTTTAAAGTTCTCGATAGCAAAAAGACTCAAGTTGATTTCAATTCAAGATGGGGGGATAAGCTTACCGGAGCAGATATGATCAAATTAGCTGCGCAATCAACTGTTGCCAGAATGATAGAAAGAGATGATTTTTCAAAAAGATACAAAAACAATCAACCAATATCTATACATGAATTCTTATATCCATTAATGCAAGGTCTAGACTCTGTTGAGCTTAAGGCTGATGTTGAATTAGGGGGAACAGATCAAAAATTTAATTTACTCGTTGGTAGAGACTTGCAAAAAAATGCAGGCATGTCACCACAAACAATCATTACTTTGCCCTTGCTTGAAGGACTTGATGGCATTAAAAAAATGTCTAAAAGTGAAGACAACTATATTGGTATAACAGAGAAAGCCGATGATATTTTTGGCAAAACCATGTCTATACCAGATGACATAATGTTTAAATGGTATGACCTGCTTAGTCTAAAAACAGTTGATCAAGTCAATTCTCTTAAAGCTAGCGTAAAAGATGGCGCTAACCCTAGAGACATCAAGGTTGAACTAGCTATGGAGCTTACTGAACGGTTTAGTAATCAAGAATCAGCACTTAAAGCCAAAGACAATTTTTTTAAAAAGTTTTCTACTAACGAATTGCCCAGCGATATAGAAGAAAAAATAATTGAAGCAAAAGAAACATATGCATTTGCTAATCTTCTGAAGGACATTGGTTTTGCTGTTAGTACGTCAGAGGCAATTAGGTTAATAAATCAAGGAGCTGTAAAAGTAGATCAAGAAAAAGTTGTTTCAAAAGACTATACTTTGGAGCCTAACGCGAAAAAGTTGATTCAAGTTGGTAAGAAAAAATTTGTCTATTTGACAATAAAACAAGGATAAAAATGAACGAAAAAGAATTCGATTTGATTGTATTTGGCGGCACAAGCTTTACAGGAAAGCTGGTTGTCGAATATTTGAACGAAAAATACACTGACGACTTTAAGTGGGCAATTGCTGGCCGAAATGAAGAAAAAATCAATGCTGTAAAAGCTGAATTGTCATGCAGCGCCCCACATATCATTCTTGATTCATCAAATCTTCAAGATATTGAAGCTGCAATGAAAAAGACCAAGCTAATTTTAACTACAGTTGGTCCGTACCAGCTTTATGGTAATGAAATTGTTGAAATGTGTGCTAAACACGGTGTTGATTACGTCGATTTAAGTGGAGAGCCAGGATGGATGTATGAAATGCAAAAACATCTAGATGCAGCCAAACAAAGTGGTGCAAGGATAGTTCACAGTTGTGGGTTTGATTCTATTCCTTCAGACTTGGGCGTACTCTTTCTTCAGAACTTGGCTAAAGAAAAATTTGATAAGCCTTTTCAACAAGTTAAATGCAGAGTCCGTTCAATGAAAGGCGAATTCTCTGGTGGTACAGCTGCCTCTTTGAAAGCAACTATTGGATCTCTAAAAGAAAAACCTGAGTTATTTAACGTTCTCATTGATCCTTTCTGTCTTTGTGAGGGCAATAAAGGCCCCGAGCAACCGAGAGATAATAAGCCTTACTACGATGAAGTAACAAATGAGTGGGTAGCGCCGTTCTTTATGGCTCCAATAAATACAAAAAATGTGCATCGTTCAAATATGATGTTGAATTATCCTTATGGAAAAGATTTTATCTACGATGAAATGTTTTCTATGGGTGATGGGGATACAGGCAAGGCAAAAGCTGAAGCAATGGCTTCTTACAACCCGATGATGGGTGAAAATGCTCCAAAACCAGGCGAAGGTCCATCTAAAGAAGTTAGAGACTCCGGCAGTTATGACATGTTATTTATGGGAATAGAGCAAGATGAAGTAAAGCTCAGAATTTCAGTAATTGGAAAAGGTGATCCTGGTTATGCCTCAACTTCTAAAATGATTACAGAAAGCGCACTTTGTTTACTTGAAGATTGTCTTGATTTGCCTGGAGGCATTTATACGACTGCTCCAGCTATGGGTGAAAAACTTATTAAAAGGCTAGAAGAAAATGATGTCATGCATTTTTCAGAAGAATAATTCACCTAAAAAAAATAGACTTAAGCATCAAACAAACTATAATATTTTGTTCTTTGGGTCTGTAGCTCAGTTGGTTAGAGCGCACCCCTGATAAGGGTGAGGTCGGAGATTCGAGTTCTCCCAGACCCACCAATTAGGAGAGATATGAAAAAATTTGCCTTAATTTTCTTAAGTCTACTAAGTTTTTCAATAATTCCACATGACAATTGGAGCCCAACAAAGATATCCGAAGAAGTTGCTCATGCACCTTCAGTAGTGCCAGACAGAGTAGTTTTAACCTGGAGTAATGATCCTGCAACTAGTCAATCAGTTACATGGCGTACAGACACTTCAGTAATGGCCGGGCTAGCAGAAATAGCAATAGCCAATGCCAATGGCAGAGCACTCAAGACATCAGAATTTAAAGCCATCACAACTTATTTTAAAAGTGACATCAATGAAGCTCATTATCATAATGTTAATTTCACCGGCCTTGAGCCAAATACTCTTTATGCATACCGTGTTGGAGATGGTGCAAACTGGACTGAGTACTATCACTTTAAAACAGCTAGTTTAGAAGCGGAACCATTTAGTTTTATTTATTTTGGTGATGCACAAAATGAGGTAAAAACACATTGGTCAAGAGTATTCAGAGAAGCATTTCGTGATGCCCCTAGAGCAGCATTTACCCTTCATGCTGGAGATCTAATTGATGAACATTATATGGATGCTCAATGGGGAGAATGGCACCAAGCTCCAGACTGGGTCAATGGCACAATACCAGTGATAGCAACTCCAGGAAATCATGAATACTTAAATGATTCTCAGCGCAAGAGAATTTGGAAAAACAAAAAAGGTAAAGACATAAAAATAGAAATTGAGGAATATACCCAACAAGCACCAGGGATCTATAAATTAACAATTGAAGATGCAGATAAGCAGAGCGGGTCTTTAATAATTAAAGCGCCTGGTAGTATTGATTCAATAGATTCAGGCATTGAATTAATAACGGGGTTTTCTGAAGCTGAGTTAGTTGGCACTGATATTCAGGGGGGTGGTGCTCCACTTTATGATCGCTTGCAGAATCCAACTGGAACGCCAATTCTAAGCACGCATTGGCGACCTCAATTTTCTTTTCCTATCCAAGATGTACCAAAAGATAGTCTTAAGGAGACGGTTTATTTTATTGATTACCAAGGTGTTAGATTCATTTCACTAGACTCTAATACTGAATTAGAAACACAAATACCATGGCTAGAAAGAACCCTTGAGCAAAATCCAAATCATTGGACAGTTGTGACGTTTCATCACCCAATGTACTCACCAGCTTCAGACAGGGACAATATTGAGTTAAGACAAATGTGGAAACCACTTTTTGATAAATATAGAGTTGATTTAATTCTAAGCGGACACGATCATACTTATTCCAGAACTGGCCTTGTTGATACCAGCAATCTACAGAATGTGCCAACCGGCTATCAGCAAGCTTATGACCCAAAAATTGGCACTGTAAATGTAGTCTCAGTAAGTGGTCCAAAATTATATGAAATAACAAAAGGCAAATATGCAAAAACCTTTGCGGAAAATACCCAGCTTTATCAGATCATAGATATAGATGGTGATAATCTTCGTTTTAGAGCTTTCACAGCAACAGGTGATCTTTACGACGAGTTTCTTCTTCAGAAAAGAACTGACGAACCTAATCTATTAATAGAGAAATAACGCCATATTTCCGTTAGTCTAGTTATAATTAATTGAGTGCAAAGGGGAGGCTTGGCCTGAGATCTTTGATAGGAACCCTTTGAACCTGAACCATATAGTGATGGCGGAGGAATTGCATGAAACACATCAAAAATTATCTATATCTACTAGTTTTATTATTTGCATCTGAAATTATTTTTTCAGATGAAATTGAAGAAGTAATCGTTACAGCAGATTACAGAAATACAGAACTTAATAAAGAGGACTCAAGTATTTTTGTACTTGATACAGAAGAGATTAAGGCTCAACCAATAAAGCATTTTGAAAATCTTTCATATCTAGTCCCAAATTTGAATTTTGCTGCGAGTGATTCGCGGGCAAGATACTTTCAGATAAGAGGTATTGGCGAAAGGTCAGGTTATTTGGGTACACCAAATACTTCGGTAGGTTTTCTTATTGACGATGTTGATTATTCTGGACAAGCAGGCATAGCTACTACCTTTGATGTTGAGCAAATAGAAATATTTAATGGTCCACAAGGTTCAAGGATTGGAGCAAATGCCCTTGCAGGCCTCATATATATTAAAACGAAAGATCCTACGGATGAATTTGAAGGCACCTCAGAAATTACCTATGGAAACTATAATACCCTAAGCACTGGCTTAGCATTTGGCGGCCCATTAACTGAAAATAAAAACATTAAATTCAGATTGGCCTTACGCAAAGATGATACAGATGGATTTAGAGAAAATTTATATTTAAAAAGATCTGATACCTCCAGAAAAGATGAGGCNACAGCAAGACTAAAAGTTGATTTTGAGCTTGATAANAAGACCAATGCNAAACTCTTGCTGAGTCAAATTGATATGGATGATCCGGCAGATATTTGGACAATTGATGGNTCATTAAATACGCTNTCTGATCGCCCTGGAATGGACTNTCAAAAGACTGACACTTTNGGTTTAAAAGTAATAAGAGATAACAGGNACAACCAGTTTGAAAGTTTAACCAGCACAACTGATACAGATGTAGTTTTTAGTTATGACGCAGATTGGGGTAACACTGATTCACACGCACCCTATACGTATGATTATTTTTCTGAAACTTTGAGAGCAAGAGAGTCATTTAGCCAAGAATTTAGATTTGTTTCGAATGAAAAATATAAAGNAGAGCGCCTACCTTTTGATTGGGTTGTTGGTGTTTCATACTTAAAGCTTGATGAAACAAATGATCGACAAGATGACGGTATTTACGGAGATCCAAATGATCCATTTTCACCATATACAAGCTTAACCACCTCAAAGAGTGACTATAGTTCTACTAATATTTCTATTTTTGGAAATATTGATTACGAACTTTCTGCTTTTACAAAATTAAGTGTAGGTTTAAGAATGGAGG
Source organism: Gammaproteobacteria bacterium (assembly GCA_002684055.1). GTDB lineage: Bacteria > Pseudomonadota > Gammaproteobacteria > Magnimaribacterales > TMED112 > TMED112. Next base: position 4,713 of record NYUL01000007.1, on the reverse strand, counting down.
ATTGGTCAGCAAAATATTCTGATTCAAATGATGAAAGATTTAGTCCTTCGGATAGCATGATGGGCGGGAAAGTATCGCTTACACATTCTTTTGAAGATGGCATGAATATTTTTGCTAATTATGCCAAAGGTTATAAGCAAGGTGGGTTTAATGTCGGTCTTGGCTTACTAGATAGTACAACTAGTTCTGATTTGGAATATGATCCTGAATTTNTGACTAATTATGAAATAGGTATGGATCTTTCAGTTTCAGANAAGACAGACCTAAGAATTGTTGGATTNTATTCAGAAAGAACNGATCANCAAGTNTTAATATCTACGCAAGTTGACCCTAATGATCCAAATACCTTTNTTTTCCTTACACANAATGCAGCAGAGGGAGAAAANTATGGNNTTGAGTTAAATTTAAACTCAGATTTATCTGATGATTTAGATATTTTTGTAAATTTAGGNTTATTAAANACAGAAATAAAAAGTTGGGAATCAAGGCCTGAAATACAAGGCAGAGAACAAGCCCATGCACCNAGTAATTCTTATTCATTNGGCTTGAATTACAGNCCNACGTCAGAAACTTATTTAAATCTTCATGCTACTGGTAAGAGTGGTTTTTANTATTCGGATTCTCACAACAATAAATCAGATTCATACATCTTNNTAAATTCNAGTTTTGGCTATNACTCANGNNGANTGGGTAGTAGAGTTATGGGTTAGAAATTTATTTGATGAATACTATGCCACTAGAGGTTTTTATTTTGGTAATGAAGCTCCTGATTTTGCAGACACACTTTATGAAAGGCATGGTGATCCAAGGCATATTGGGCTTTCAATAAGATATGATTTTTAATTTTCTAGCAGAGAATTGGTTTGAAATTATAGCCGCACTCTTAGCTATTGCATATTTATTGCTTGCGATGCGTCAAGACTCTAGATGTTGGATAGCCTGGATAATAAGTTCGTTAATGTATTTATTTGTAATGTATTCAGCTGGCCTCTACATGGAAGCAGGGTTACAAATCTTTTATTTATTAATGGGGTGTTATGGTTTATACCAATGGCAATATAAACCTCTTAATAATGAATCTTTGAAAATAAAAGTCTGGCCAAAAACCACCCATATGATGTGTTTAGCTATTCTTTTTTTCTTAGTTATGACTTCTGGTTATATTCTTAGCAATAATACAGATGCAGCTTCACCTTATATAGATGCATTTACAACATGGGGAGCAATTATTGCATCATATATGGTTGCAAAGAAGATTCTCGAAAACTGGATCTATTGGTTCGTTGTAGATTTTGTTTCTGTATTTCTTTTTGTTTCAAGAGAACTTTATCCAACAGCTCTTCTCTTTTGTTTGTACTTAGTTTTAGTAATTTTTGGTTACAGGTCTTGGAAAAATGAATGGCAACTGAAATGAAAAGAATTTCTGTTCTAAAAAATATTAAAACCTCAAAGACCGCAAGAATTAATTTATGTAAATATGGAGATGTTAAAGCAGTATCTAAAGAAAAAACTATTTTCCCTTTCACTAATGATGTTGCTTCGGAAGTAGAGATACACGCCAAACTATTGAGTAAAAATTTGTCACCTAAAATCCTAGATTCTGATGCAGCACTCCATTCAATCACTTTTGAATATTTAGAAGGCAGTAATGATGTTATTAATTACGATGAGCTATTTTTAACAAAACTAGGTAAAACAATAAAAAAACTCCATCTAACGGATTTTCATGATTTAAATGCTGATTCTTTTCAACAGAAAATAGATACCTATAGGCAAATCTTTGTAGATTCTGATGATAGTACAATTCTAGCTGGTTTCGAGTTATTCGATAGACTCTATGACAGCCCCAATAAGTTAGTTTTTTGCCATAACGATATTAATGCATCTAATATTTTCTATACCAATGATATTAAATTAATAGATTGGGAATACGCTGGAGCAAATTTGCCGATCTATGATATTGCATCAATTATCAAATCATTAAAATTAGATGAATATCAGACTCAAATCCTCCTAGATTCATACGACATCAAATTTGATGTCACCAAAATAAAAAGCTTTGAATTGCTGATATCTCACGTTGAATATATATGGCAAAAAGCCCTTAATCATTTAAACAACTAAAATACCTTTAAAAGTACTGTTTTTTATGTAAATACGTTGATATTTGTATATAAAATCATTATATTCTTCTAAAATTACTAATAAATAATTACAAAATTAAGGAATTAACATAAAAATGAAGATAGCAATAAATGGTTTCGGTAGAATTGGTAGAAATATTCTTAGGTCTTACTTGGCTAAAGATCAGGTTTGGAAAAAGTTTAATCAAATAGAAATAGTAGCAATTAATGACTTGGGATCTCCCAAGGACAGCGCTCATCTTCTCAAATATGATTCTGTTCATGGAAGACTGCAAAATATTGTTGAGCATACAGAAGAAGCTATTCAGATAGATGGGCAAAAAATAGCATGTTTTTCAGAAAGAGACCCAAAAAATTTACCATGGACTAAATTAGGAGTCGATATTGTTTTTGAGTGCACAGGCTTATTTACATCAAAAGAAGCAGCTAGTGCCCACTTAGAGGCTGGAGCAAAAAGAGTTCTGATCTCAGCACCAGGTAAAGACGTTGATAAAACAGTTGTTTTTGGTGTTAATCACGAAACATTAACTAAAGATGATTTGATTATTTCTAATGCATCCTGTACCACTAATTGCCTTGCACCTTTAGCTAAAGTTATCAATGAGCACTACACAATCATTAATGGCATGGCAAATACTATTCATGCCTACACTAATGACCAATCTTTATTGGATGTACATCATTCAGACCTGCTCAGAGCACGAGCAGCAAGTCTCTCCATGATTCCTACAAAAACTGGCGCGGCTTCTGCAGTAGGCGAAGTGCTACCAGAATTGCTTGGCAAATTAGATGGTTTGGCAGTAAGAGTTCCAGTGTCAAATGTATCTTTATTAGATTTTACATTCACAACAGAAAAATCATTTTCAATAGAAGACTTAAATTCAAGACTAGAAGCAGCAACTAAAAATGGACTTTCTGGAATCTTATCAGTAAATGAAATACCACTTGTAAGTACAGATTTTGGTAATGATCCACACTCAGTNATTTATGANAAATCACANACNAAACAAATTGGCAATTCTACAAAAATCCTTGCTTGGTATGATAATGAGTGGGGTTTNTCNAATAGAATGCTAGATGTAGCAAACTATTTGAACCAANTCTCAAANAAAGAATTCAGAGCTGCATAATAAAAGCTCCTTGAAAAATTAGATTTCATACNTAAAGTTAGGTAATGAGAAATTTATTTTTATTACTTCTTTTATCTATGGGCTTGATAGCTGAAATGTCTGAAAAACCTNAACAATGGTATGTNGTTACTGACCGTGTCATGGGNGGATCNTCTAATCTTGAAGCAGACTTCAATGAGGGNNTATACAGAATGACTGGAAANGTTGTTAAGAAAGATGGTGGATTTGTCAGNCTTGCACANAGACCNGATTCTATAAGTAAAGATGCCAAGGGNATTAANTTNCAAGCCAAAGGNAANAACGAAATATATGANGTNCACNTNACACTCAAGGGCGTCAAAATGCCACCGTGGTCATACATGAGNAAAACTTTCAAAGCCACANATGAATGGCAAGAATTTACTATAAATTTTGATGAATTTGAAAGAAACGGCTATATGCTATCTTCAATGAAACCAAATAANATTAGNGACTTAAGTATTGCNGGTTTTGGNAGAGACTTTGATGTNGACCTAGAATTNAAAAACGTNCAAGTTTTTTAAAANATATAACTAACTCTTAAATAAAAAAAGATTGCCCAACAANGGGTAATCTTTTTTTATTGAACTTTTTTACACTTTTTCACTCAAAAAAATATAGGAGTTTTGATGAGTAAAAGTCACAGATTACATAAATCAGAGCATGCACGATCACGTAGACATGCAGTAAAAAAAATTATCGAAGATAAAACTGAAAACTATTATCAGAAATTAAGAAAAGAAAAAATAAAAAAGAAGAAACACAATCTTCACTAAATAAAGTACTATACCTCTAATGAAAAAATCATTTTTCATAGTCCTGATAAGCTTATTCCTGCTGGGATATTCATCAATCTATGCTGATGAAATTGAAGAAGTTATAGTAACAGGGAGTTTTCTAGATGAAGTTGAATCAGACAGCTCCCCAGTAGAGCAAATTACAAGCGAAGACTTTGATAGGCTTAATGTAAATAATATTGCTGAGATAGCTAAGTACCTTAACACCACTTCTGGTTCTCATTTTCAAACCAATGCTTTAGATGGCATAGATCAGGGAATGTCTAACATCACCTTAAGAGGACTAGATCATTCTTCAACACTATTGCTCATTAATTCAAAAAGACATACTTTTGCAGGCACACCATCTGATGAGGGTGAAGGTTATATTGATGCAAATATCATTCCAGAAATTGCTTTTGATAAAATAGAAATCTTCAAAGAAGGAGCTACTTCAGCTTATGGTTCAGACGCTGTGGCCGGTGTAATTAATTTTTTAACCTATAAGAAATTTGATGGCTTCAAAATAAAATTTGGAGATCAGAGTACTGAGAATTATGACAACAAAGAAACTACCTTTGGCTTGATATTTGGATCGGAGTTGCTTGGTTTAGATATGGTCTTTGGTTATAACCAATTGGATAG
>NYUL01000006.1 GCA_002684055.1 Gammaproteobacteria bacterium | reverse complement strand
AATCTGCTCTATATTCTAAATATGTTCGAAAATAATTTAGTTCCAATGGTCGTTGAGCAAACCTCAAGAGGTGAGCGTGCTTTTGATATCTTTTCAAGATTATTAAAAGATAGAATTATATTCATTGTTGGTGGCATAGATGATTATGTTGCAAACCTAGTTGTAGCCCAACTTTTATTTTTGGAATCAGAAGATCCCAAAAAAGATATCTACATGTACATTAATTCTCCTGGTGGGGTAATAACCTCCGGCTTATCAATTTTAGACACTATGAATTACCTTAAATGTGATGTCTCAACTGTTTGTTTTGGTCAAGCTGCAAGCATGGGTGCNGTGCTTCTTGCAAATGGAGCAAAAAATAAGCGATTTGCTCTACCAAATAGCAGGGTAATGATCCANCAACCACTTGGTGGTGCCAGAGGNCAAGCGACAGATATCGAAATTCAAGCTAAAGAAATNCTTACCCTTAAAGAAAAACTTAACAANATACTAGCTGACAGAACNAAGCAGACTATTAAAAAGATTCAAAACGATACNGAAAGAGATTTCTTTATGAATGCTGATGAAGCNGTGAAATATGGAATTATCGATGAGGTTTTGAAGGATAGAAAATAGTGNCAGAAGAAAAGACAAAACTCAANTGTTCATTCTGTGGTAAAGAACAAGCTAAGGTAAAAAAATTAATNGCAGGCCCAAACANATATATATGTAACGAGTGTGTTGATNTATGTAACGATATTCTTGTTGAAGAAGATAAAAANGATGATNNCCAAACGCCAGAAATTTCNAAACCTAAAGAAATTTTTTCTTATTTAGATGAAATAATTGTTGGTCAAGACGATGCNAAGAAGAANCTTTCTGTTGCNGTTTACAATCACTACAAAAGAGTTTTCGCTAAGNCNTCACCAGATGATATTGAGATACAAAAAAGTAATGTGATGCTTCTNGGNCCTACAGGATCTGGTAAAACACTTTTAGCACAAACTCTTGCAAAATATTTAGATGTCCCATTTGCAATAGCAGATGCAACATCTCTCACAGANGCTGGTTACGTTGGTGAAGATGTNGAAAATATNATTCAAAAGTTGCTACAAAANGCTGACTATGATGTAGAAAGAGCACAAAGAGGAATTGTCTATATTGATGAAATAGATAAGATTTCAAAAAAAGGTGAAAACGTTTCAATAACGAGAGATGTTTCAGGCGAGGGAGTGCAGCAAGCTTTGTTAAAAATTATAGAAGGCACAACAGCAGCAATTCCTCCAAAAGGTGGTAGAAAACATCCACAACAGGAATTTATTAATGTTGATACAAAAAATATTTTATTCATTTGCGGTGGAGCTTTTAATGGATTAGAGGAACAAATCCAGAAAAGGTTATCCAATAGCTCTATTGGCTTTAATGCAGAGCTTGGTTCAGATGAAGATACATCTAAAACATCAATGTTTACAAAAGCTAAGACCCAGGATCTTATTAAGTTTGGAATTATCCCNGAATTTATTGGAAGATTTCCAGTTATAGCTGCGCTAGAGGAGCTCACTGAAACCGAATTAATTAGAGTAATGTCCGAAACAAAAAATTCTATAAGTGACCAATATAAGTATTTATTTCAGATGGATGAAATAACTCTGGAATTTACTAAAGATGCTTACGAAGCAATTGCCAAAGAAGCAAAAGAAAGTGCTTCTGGAGCAAGAGCTATAAGATCAATATTTGAAGATATTCTTCAAGACTTAATGTTTAATTTACCATCTGAAGAAGGGAANAAAAAGATCACAATCGACAAAAAGGCTGTACAGAGAAGAGATCAGCCTCTGAGATTATTAAATAAAAAAGTTGCAAATTAATGGAATCAGAAAATTTAAAGCCAAAGGTTAAGATGCCTATGATCCCGCTTAGGGATGTTGTTATTTTTCCAAACACCGTTTCAACTTTATTTGTTGGAAGAGAGAAATCAATNTTTTCACTTGAAGATGCCCTGCGAAGCAATAAAAAAATATTTCTAATTGCTCAAAACTCTCCATCCAATGAAGAGCCATCAATTAAAGACTTACCAAAAATAGGNACTCTATCNACTCTTCTTCAAATGATTAAGTTGCCTGACGGAACCGTAAAAATATTAGTTGAAGGNATACAGAGGGCTNAGNTAAAAAAAATAACAACCGATNANGGTTATTTTGCTGAAATAGAAAAAATTGATGAAGTGCTTGAAGANTCAAAGTATGAAAGGGATTTGCTTTCCACAATTAAAAATCAATTNACAGAGTTTGTGGCGGTATCTAGAAAAGTATCTCATGAGATTATAAATCAAGTTGAATCAATGGGTAGTTTAGCGAAAGCCGTCGATGTNATTTCATCAAATATTCATTTATCGGTACAAGATAAACAAGACATTTTAGAAAANGTTAATGTTGTTGAAAGATCAGAATTTTTATCAAGTTTATTAGAAGCACAAATTGAATTAATTGAAGTAGAGCAACGTATCAGGGGAAGGGTACGAAAACAAATGGAAAAATCTCAAAAAGAGTATTTTTTNAACGAACAAATTAAAGCTGCTCAAAAAGAACTTGGCGATATAAATGATGAAAAAAATGAACTAGACGAGTTACAGAAAAAGATTGAAGAGACAAAGTTATCAAAAGAAGCACTAGANAAAGTAAATACTGAATTTTCCAAGCTGAAACAAATGTCACCAATGTCNGCTGAAGCAACAGTTGTCAGAACNTATTTAGATACGATNCTTGACGTGCCTTGGAGCAAATCAACAAAAATTAATTTAGACCTCAAAAAGGCAAAAGATATTCTTGACGAAGATCATTATGGTTTAAAAGAAGTCAAAGAGAGAATTCTGGAGTATCTGGCAGTTCAAAAAAGAGTAAGCAAGATGAAAGCTCCAGTTCTATGCTTTGTTGGTCCACCAGGAGTTGGAAAGACTTCGCTAGGAGAATCCATNGCAAGAGCAGTTAATAGAAAATTTTCAAGACTATCTCTTGGTGGTGTTAGAGATGAGGCAGAGATAAGAGGGCATAGAAAAACTTATATAGGTTCAATGCCTGGCAAGATCATTCAAAAGCTTTCAAAAGCTAAAGTTAAAAATCCTTTATTTCTATTAGATGAAATAGACAAGGTAGGAATGGATCATAGAGGTGACCCCAGCTCTGCACTACTAGAGGTGCTTGATCCAGAACAAAACAATACATTCAACGATCACTATCTTGAGATTGACTATGATCTTTCAGAGGTGCTTTTTATATGCACTGCTAATTCACTCAATATACCTCCACCATTGCTCGATAGGATGGAAATTATAAGATTGCCTGGGTACATAGAAGATGAAAAGCTAAACATATCTAAGAANTACCTNGTCCCAAAAAANAAAGANAAAAATGGTTTAGAAGAAAAGGAAATTACATTTAGTGATAATGCAATTCTAAAAATNATNAGAAACTATACTCGTGAAGCTGGTGTAAGAAATCTAGANAGGCAGATTAATAAGATTTGTAGAAAAAAAGTAAAAGACCTTTCTTTGGGTGCCAAGGCNACCAAACTNATAGATAACCGAGTTGTAAGAAATATCCTGGGTGCAGAGCCATTTAAATATGGTCAGCACGATGCAGAAAATTCACTTGGCCAAGTTAACGGNTTAGCCTGGACATCTGTAGGNGGCGAATTGTTGCAAATTGAAGCTGCTGTNACTTCTGGTAAAGGACGTGTAATTAAAACNGGTTCTCTNGGAGATGTTATGCAGGAATCAATTCAAGCAGCTNTAACTGTNGCNAAGAATATAGCTAAGGATAAAAAAGTAGGANCTGATTATTTTGAAAAGCATGACATTCACATTCACGTGCCNGANGGGGCNACACCTAAAGACGGNCCTAGNGCNGGTATCACAATGTGCACAGCAATAACATCACTAGCAACTCAAAAAAAGGTAAAAGCNAANTTAGCAATGACTGGCGAAATAACTTTAGCTGGCAAAGTTTTAAAGATTGGNGGCCTCAANGAAAAACTAATTGCAGCAAAAAGAAGTGGGATNACAAATGTTATTGTTCCCCATGANAATCTTGGAGATGTNGAAGAAATTGAATCTAANATTCTCAAAGATTTAAATATCATTTCAGTTAAGAATATTACCGAAGTTTTGAAAGAAGCCCTTNTCTAGAGCATTCAAACAGAACAAAGTCAAGAAAACTACCTCTAAATAAAGTTGATTTATTTAGGTAAAAAATCTTGATTTATTGATTTTTAGGGTCTAATGTTATTAAAAGCCTGTAACAAGGCATTTTGAGGAGATTTTATGAATAAGGCTGATTTAATTGACATGGTTGCCGGCGAGACTGGCAGCACTAAAGTTGATGCTGCTAAAGCATTAGATGCTGTTGTAGATGCTGTGACAGGCGCACTTGCTAAAGGTGATTCTGTATCACTAGTAGGATTTGGAACATTTTCTGTAAGACACAGAGCTGCAAGAGAAGGGATAAACCCACAGAATCCAACACAAAAGATTCACATACCTGCAGCAAACGTACCAGTTTTCAAAGCAGGTAAAGCACTTAAAGCTTCAGTAAACTAAATTAAACTGAGTGATCAGTTTCTTACGGGAGAGGCTACAAGGAATTGTAGCCTTTTCTTTTCTAGGTATAGTTGCCCTAACGTTCGCGTTTTTGGGGCTACCTACTTTCACGCAAAATTTTAATACCAATGATTACGCTCAAATTGGGAAATATAGTATTTCTCAATCTGAATATTTCAGAACCAAAGCACAAGTAGAACAAAATCTAAGAAATCAATTTGGGGAAGGATTAAATTTTTCTGACCCTGCAATCATAGATATCGTTTCAAACTTAACCAACAATTCAATTATCGAGAAATATACACTTATAAATCTTGTAGACGATATAGATATTAAAGTTCCAGCAAAATACGTTGAGACAGAATTATCAAAATTAGAGGCTTTTCAAGTAGATGGAAAATTTAACCAAGACTTATTTAAAAATTACTTGATTAACTTCAATCTATCGAAAGAAGATTTAATGGAAGACTTTGAGTCAGATCTTAAGTTAAATTTAGCCGTGTCTTTGCTAGATGCAACCTCAAGTTCTTATGAAAAGTCTGTTAGCCAATATTTAGAGCTTTTAACGGAAAGAAGGTCAGTTACCTTTGTTGAACTAAATTCAGATAGTGTGACAAAGAAAATAGAACTTACAGATGAAGCGTTACAGAATTATTACAATGCGAATGTTGAATCTTATGCAATACCAGAAGCCAGATCATATTTGTTACTAGATTTGAATAAAACAAAAATGGATCTAGGAGCAACAGATGAAGAACTTAATGAAGCTTATGAATTGTTTTTAGAAAATTTGCCAGCGCCAGAGAAAAGAGTCTCACATGTAATGGTCATTAAAGATAATTACGAAAATGAAGAAGATTACACTGACAAAGTCACGCTCATTACTAACTTAGTAAATACAAGCACATTAGATTTCTCACAGATTGTGGAAGATTACTCAGACGATTTGGGGACGAGAGAAACTTCTGGCGATCTAGGTTTTACAAATGGAGAAGTTTTTCCATCAGAGTTTGAACAAATAATTAGAGACCTAGATTTAAATGAGATTTCAGCTCCCATAAATTTTGAAAACAATACCCACTTTTTAAAAATAACAGAATTAAAAGGTGCTGATGCAATATCGTTTGAGGATAAAAAGCAAGAACTCACAAATGAGTTAGAACAAATTAGCTTTGAAGATNGAGTTGCTCAAATTTCAAGTAACATNACATTTTCAGATTTCTCTTATGATGAGGTATTTGCATTTGCTGAATCCAATAACCTGGAACTTACAGACGTTAAACAGATACAAATTGATGAATTGCCATTCACTTTTGAAAACTCAAACACTGTCATAGGCACTGCAATAAATAGCTGGTCAAGCCCATTAGAGGTTTCTTTCGACAACTATTCTTTTGTTTATGTTTATGAAGTAAAAGATAAAACTTATAAGAGTTTTAATGATGTAAAAATTTCGGTACAAGATAAATTAACAAATGAAATGAAATCAGAATACCTCAATGAAATATTTGCAAGCACAGAAGCTTTACAATTAGATGAACAATATTTGGGTGAATCTTTTGACGTTGATAATTTTAAAGTAGAGAGTTTTAAAGGCATCAACAGATCAACATCACTTCTATCAAGCGATATTGTTGATAAAGTTTTTAATAACTCAGAAATTGGAGTAGTTCAGAAAGAAATAACAACTAATGGCCTTCTAATCTATCTGGTAGATGAGCGTATCAAGGGGGATCCGAGTGGTGTCTCAGAAGAAGACAAACAGGCTATTTTAGAAGAATCTAAAAGAACAAATCTGCAGTTAGCTTTTAATGAGTTAAGAAGTAAATATGGATTTGATGAAAAGATTTCAATAAGCAATCAATTTGCTAATCAAAACTTGTAGCCTGGATATTATAACCACCATCCACGTAAATAGTCTGCCCTGTAATACCACTAGACATATCGCTTAGCAAAAATGCAGCAGTATTGCCTACTTCTTCAGATGTGATATTTCTTGCTAACGGTGTGTTGGTTCCATGTTTATTGAGCATAGACTTGAAACCTTTGATACCTGAAGCAGCTAATGTTTTTATCGGCCCAGCGGATATCGAATTTACCCTTATACCCTTTGCGCCAAGAGTCGCTGCAAAGTAACGAACACTTGCTTCAAGACTTGCTTTTGCCATACCCATAACATTGTAATTAGGTGTAGCTTCTTGTGATCCTATGTAGGTCAGAGTTATAACCGAACTATTTTCACTCATATGAGGATAAGCTTCTTTAACCAATCCTGAGAAGCTGTAGGAACTGACATCATGTGTTATCTGAAACCCTTCTCTAGTGATGGCTTCTTCTATATTTCCAGAAATTTGATCTGCTGGTGCAAAACCAACAGAGTGTACGATCCCATCAATTTTCCCCCATTTGCTTACAGCTGTGGAAATTAATTTTTTAATATCAGCATCACTGGCTAGATCACAAACTTGTGTAAAATCTCCACCATTAGCATTTGAAAATTCATTGATAAACTTTTCGAATCTTTCATTTTGATAACTAAAGCCTAGAGTTGCACCGCTTTTATGAAGCACGCTAGATATAGCAGCCGCTATTGAGTATTTATTAGCTAGACCTACAACTAAGATTTTTTTACCTTCGACCATGATTGAATTATAGTCCATTTTGATTATTAATAAAATTACGTTAAAAACTCTTAAAAGACAGTAAAATTCAGCTTTTTAGTAGTTTTTAGTAAAAAAAGTGTTAAAAATGGCTCTTTTGTGTCATTTATATGGCAAAAATGTATTAAAGGCCCAGCAAATTAGCTATGATGGGAGCATATTAACTTTTTAAAAAGGTATTAATATGAATATATTTAAATATTTAATGAGCTTGCTCGTTATTGCTACATTCTCACTGGGTATTGTTGCTCAAGAAGAAAATAGTGATGTTGAGGAAGTGGTTGTTACAGGTTCAAAGATTAAGAGTGCTGATTTGTACTCTTTTGCGCCAGTAACAGAAATTACTGCAGAGGATATTGCAGTAACAGGTAAAGCCTCTATCGGTGAAATCCTGCTTGAGCTACCTAGCCAAGGTTCTGGTCTTTCCAGAAACTATAACAATGGTGGTTCTGGTGCGGTTAGAATCGATATGAGACATCTTGGTTCAGGTAGAAACTTGATCCTTGTAGATGGCAGAAGATGGGTAAATTCAGGTCAAGGAGCTAATGGTTCTGTTGATTTGAACTCTATACCGTCTGCCATGGTAGAAAGAGTCGAAATCCTAAGGGATGGCGCGTCAGCTGTTTATGGCTCTGATGCGATTGCTGGTGTTATCAACATTATCACTAAAAGTGATTACACAGGTACTTCAGCTACATACCAAATGGGTGAATACTTTGACGGCGGTGGTGAATCAGAAGTGATGACATTTACTGTCGGTGAATCTTTTGGCAAAGCATCTTATATTGCTGGTGTCTCTATCGTTGACTTAGAAGATCTAAGCAACGCAGCTAGACCAGAAACAAATTTAGCTCCATCATTTGGTGGGTCATCAGGTACACCTCAAGGTAGATTCGCTTATTCAGGTGTTGTCTCTGATTGTTCAAACTTTACAGTTTCTGAAGGAACTGCTGGTACTAACCCAGCTACTGACTTTAGATGTTGGACAAGTCCAGACGATAGATTTAACTACAATCCATATAACTACATAGAAACTCCAAGTAAAAGACTAAATGCTTTTGCAAAGATGACTAGAGAATTGGATAGTGGTCAAACAGTGAGACTAGATTTCATGTATCAAAAAAGAGATTCAGATAGACTGTTAGCTCCAATGCCACTTTTTTATGGTTTTGGTGATTTCGGTGGAAATGAAGGTATTGGTGCAGGAAACCCATACAACCCATTCGGCATAGAATTCTGTGACCTAGGTGGGACAACTAACGATGGCAGAACTTGTGATGATGCAACATTAGGTGCAGGCAACTACGCTATTGGTTGGTTTGGTAGAAGAATGTTAGAGACTGGTAACAGACTTTATACAGATGATATTGAAACATACAGAGCTATGGCATCTTTAGATGGCATGGTTATGGGTTTTGATTACACTGCATACTTCTCAAAAGCTACAAATAACGCTTTGAATACTACAGACGGTTTGCTTGATACAGGCGCTGTCAAAAGATCTTTAGCTTCAGATTGTGGTCCTGATGGAAATGGAACAACTTGTTTGAACATTTTCGGTGGACAAGGTCCAGATAGTGCTTACATAGGTAACAACCTATGGTCAGGTTCAGGTTCAATTACTCCTGAAATGGCAAGAGCAATTTCTTTCCAAGCTAAAAGTTCTGGTGGAAACCAAATGACAAACTATGGTGTTGATCTAAATGGGCTACTTTTTGTAAACCCACAAGGATTCGATGTTCCAGTCGCTTTTGGTTATGAGCACAGACAAGAGGATGGATTTAATTTCCCAGATGCATTTATTGCTAAGGGTCTTTCTTCTGGTAATGCTAACCAACCAGTTTCAGGTGGTTTCGAAGTTGATGAACTATATGGTGAAGTAGTCTATAAAGTTCACGAAATGCTTGATTTCACAGTTGCTTCAAGATGGTCAGATTATTCAACATTTGGTTCAACAACTAACTCTAAGTTTGGTATGTTGTTATCTCCAACTGCTGATCTGAAAGTCAGAGCAACATTTGCGGAAGGTTTTAGAGCTCCAAGTATTGGTGCACTCTACAGCGGTAATTCAGATAGTTACCCTGATCTAGCTGACCCATGTGATGTTAATGCAGCAAACTTTACAGGTAACGCTGATGGTACACAAGTAGGGCAATGTCTTGCTGATGGTGTTCCAACAGGTTTCACACAACCAAATACACAAATTCGTATAACAGTTGGTGGTAACCCTAACGTTGCTCCTGAAGAATCAGAAAGTTTCAACTTTGGTGTTGTATATCAACCATCAAATGTTCCTGGTTTAAACATGTTTGCTGATTATTATGATATTGAAATTACTAACTTGATTAGTTCGATTGGTGCTCAGTTACTTCTTAACGGATGTTACACAGGTTCTAATCCAGCATACTGTGGAGCAGTTGATAGACTATCAACAGGTTTCGTTGCTGATTTAAGAGATACTACAAATAACGTAGGTACTCTTGTTACTTCAGGATTAGAAGTTGGTGGTTCATATGGTTTTGCAACAGCATATGGTGATTTCGCTCTCAGTGTAGATGCAAGATCATTAGATACATATGATAGAACACTAGCTAACGGCGATGTACAAATGGCTGCTGGTTATGTTTTAGGTTCAGGTAGAAACAACTTTGTTGATTTCAAAATGAATACAGCATTAACGTGGTCTATGGGTAATATGTTTGCTTCAGCAACCNTACAACACTTCGGTGAAGGTAAAGGTGTGGCAAACGATCCTCCAACTATGACAGCAAGTGGTCTGGTAACAGAAGACGAAAGAGATATTGAAGCTATAAGTTATTTAGATCTTCAGTATGGAATGGTCTTACCAGAATACAACGCTACGGTAAGAGTTGGTGTGGATAATGTTATGGATGAAAATCCAACATATTTCCCTGAAACTTTTGCTAATGACTTTGACCCTGCGTACAGAACATGGGGTTCAATGCATTGGTATGCAAACGTTTCTGTAAACTTTTAATCGATTTATTCGATGAATTAAAGGGTTGCTTCGGCAACCCTTTTTTTTTAGAAGTTATCTTTTCTTAATCTAAGCTCAGCAAACTGATCAAGAGGTTTCATATTTTTTATCTCTGAAGGAATTATCTCTAACAGAAACGGATTAATTTTTCTTTCAAAAGCTAGTGTGGTTGGTATTGAAATTCCGCCATTATCTAAGATGTCCTTTAGTTTTTTTNCGTATTGGTTTACAAAATCATTATCAATCAGAGAGGATACAAATTTGAGATTAGAATAAGTATATTCATGGGCGCAGTAAATTAATGTTTCTGGTTCTAAGGCATTAAGTTTTTGTATGGAGNCATGCATTTGCTNATATGTGCCTTCAAATAATCTTCCACAACCAGCAGAAAAAAGGGTATCACC
This sequence comes from Gammaproteobacteria bacterium, assembly GCA_002684055.1. Lineage (GTDB taxonomy): Bacteria > Pseudomonadota > Gammaproteobacteria > Magnimaribacterales > TMED112 > TMED112. Next base: position 22,328 of record NYUL01000006.1, on the reverse strand, counting down.
GCAAAATAAAATATTATTTTTATATTCTATATAAGATAAATGATCCAATGTGTGCCCAGGTGTTGCTATGGTTTCAAATAGATAATTGAGTGTCTTAATCTTAGAGCCTTCAGAGACATGAATATCAATGCCTGCAATATCACCTTTAGGCCCATATACNTTTCCTCTCATAAAGGGTTTAAGCTCTAGAGTTCCTCCAACATGATCAAAATGATGGTGTGTCAGAAGAATGTCTACTAAATTTAGATTCTTTTTTTTGATGATCTCAAGTACAGGTTTTGCTTCTCCTGGGTCAATCAATGAAATATTATTGCCAGATTGTAGCGCCCATATGTAATTATCTGTATATGCGGGTATGTGAAAGATACTCATTAATTTATAATAAACACTTATGTCTATAAAAGTATATACAGATGGAGCTTGTAAAGGTAACCCAGGTTTAGGTGGTTGGGGAGTCTACATTCAAATCAATGGCTCNGAAAAAGATCTTTATGGTGGTAGTCCTGAAACNACAAATAATCAAATGGAAATGCAAGCAGCNTTAGAAGCGCTTAAATATCTAAAAGATCAAAACACAGTAATTGAGCTTTACACTGATTCTAACTATTTAAGGCAAGGTATAACTGAATGGATCCATAAATGGAAAGTAAATAATTGGAGNACTGCAGCAAAAAAACCAGTAGCGAATAGAGAGCTTTGGATTCAAATTTCAGAGTTAAATGAAAAAATGAATGTTGAGTGGCATTGGGTAAAAGGGCATGCNGGTGACCCGGGTAATGAAAGGGCAGACTATCTTGCTAATTTAGGAACTGAGAATGTCTAATAGATTAATATCATTTGATACAGAAACAACAGGCTTGTATTTTGATCAAGGAGATCGAGTTGTAGAGATTGGTGCCGTTGAAATAATAGGTAGAAATAAAACAGGGAAAGAGTNTCAAACTTANATAAATCCTGAAGGCCGAGAAATGAGTGCGAAGGCAGCAGAAATTACAAATATCAATGATAATCAACTCACAGATAAACCATTATTTAAGGATATTGCTGATGAATTTATAGATTTTGTTAGAGGCGCAGAATTAATAGCACATAACGCAAACTTTGATATAGGGTTCGTCAATAATGAACTTAAACTCATTGATCATGAGATTAAAGATATTACAAATATTTGTAAGGTCATTGATACAGTTGTTTTGGCTAAAAAAGCTTTTCCTGGTCAAAAGAATAATTTAAATTCACTATCTGCAAGACTTGGAGTATCTGGTTATGATCGTACTTATCATGGCGCATTGTTAGACGCTCAAATTTTAGCAGACACATATTTGCACCTTACTGGAGGGCAAGTTACATTTGATCTATCAGAATCTAAATCACCAGAAGCACTAGAAGCGGTTACAAATCAAGTTGAAGATATAAGCTTTAATTCCTTTAATGCTGGTGGTTCTGATTTAGAAGAACATAAGAAGTTTTTAGATATCTTAAGTAAAAAAACAAAACAGGAAGTTAATTGGTAGATTATGAAGGTTATAACTAGATTCGCTCCCAGTCCCACAGGGTACCTTCATATAGGTGGAGTTCGAACCGCATTATTTAATTACATTTTTGCTAAAAAACACAAAGGAACCTTTTTAGTTCGTATAGAGGATACAGATAAGGAAAGATCAAAAAACGAATATATAGAAGCAATTATGGAAGGGCTAGACTGGATAGGTCTCCATCCTGATCATGAGCCATTGAAACAGAGCGACAGGTTTGATACATATCGGGATGAAGCAAATAGGCTTATTGAAGAGGGGAAAGCTTATAAGGATGATGGGGCTGTAAGGCTTAAAGTGCAAAAAGATGGCTCAACAATCGTTAATGATCTAGTTTATGGAAGTATAGAATTTCCAAATAAGGAGCTTGATGATTTGGTAATCTTAAGAAGTGATGGCTCACCGACCTACCATTTTTGTAATGTAATTGATGATAATGCTCAGGGCGTAACTCATATCTTTAGAGGCGAAGATCATTTGCCTAATACGCCCAAACAGATCCAAATTGTTAATTCNCTTGGTTATGTTGGTTTTGAATATGCACACTTACCACTAGTTCTTGGAGAAGATAGAAAAAGACTCTCTAAAAGACATGCTGCCACAGACCTCATGTCCTATAAACAAGATGGCTATTTGCCAGATGCTGTTTTAAATATGTTAGCAAAGCTTGGATGGTCCAATACAGAAGAAGATATATTTTCTATCGAACGATTAATAGAAATCTTTGATGTTAAAGACATTCAAAGNGCTGGAGCTGTTTTTGATATTGAGAGACTTAATTTTGTAAATCAGGCTCATATTGCTGCAGCTGATANATCTNAGCTTAAAAACTTATTAGAAAGTTTTAATAAATCTAATAATTTCGATCTTTCTGATCATCANGACTCTGACTACTTGCTTGAACTGTGCAAGGGAAGTGCAAATAATCTAAGTGAAATTTCATTATTCATAAAACCATTTATTTCTGATTTTGAAGAATACAACGAAGATGATTTTAATAAACACTTAGCTAGCGCTGGCATTGTCATAAATTATTTTATAGAAAACCTTGATANGCTTGCTAGCTGGGATGAGGAATCCATTGAAAATGTTATAAGTGCTGCAAAACAAGATTTAGAATTACCAATGCCTAAAATAGGGCTGCCTTTAAGGGTTGCATTATTAGGCAGAGCTAAGTCTCCTCAACTTAACTCAACAATNTATCTTATCGATAAAGAAAAAGTTATAGAGCGTTTAAAGAAAGCAGCAAAAACTATTGAATGCTAACTTTTGCATCTGGCCTTCTTAAGTCTGCAAACCCATACCTAATGCCATCTTTGACTTCAATNCTTTGAGAGCTTCCCATTGTGTCAGATACCTCTAATTTATGGCCGTAAGATCTAAGAATTCTTAATGTATCTTCACTTAAGAATTTTTCATATTCCATGCTTAAGCTCTGTGAGTCTTGATGAATTCTGGGCATCATTGATGCAGCACCAATATCTAAATTAAATTCAATGCTATTTATNAGNACTTGAAGGATAATTCCTGGTATTTGTGAGCCACCTGGTGACCCAGTAATNAGCTCTAGATTTCCTTTTGAATCAAANACCATGACCGGTGACATNGTGCTCATAGGTCTTTTTAATGGATCAAGTTTATTCGCAGGTGAGCTACTTCTAAAATAGGAATCTCTNATGCCATAGCTATGCGCAAAATTATTCATCTGATTATTGGTCAAAATTCCTGTTCCTGGAATGGTTACACCAGAACCAAATGAGTAACCTAGTGTATAAGTGACTGAAACTGCATTTCCTTCTTTATCCATTATGGAGAAATGTGTTGTATCTTTAGACTCTATATAGGAGTTATTTATAGAATCTCCGGTTCTTGCTGTTCTCTTTGGGGTGAATGCTTCTTTTAATTTTATTTGTTTTGCTTTTTCACAAGCTAATTTTTTAGACAAAAGCATATCATATGGAATCTCTGANAAANTTGGATCACCCACATACTTTGATCTATTNTGGTGGGCAAATTTCATTGCTTCAGCTAAAAGATGATAAGTTTGAGCACTATTAGGAGCTAATTTAGATAGCTGGAAGCATTCAAGGATATTTAAAGCAGTAAGTATTACTACTCCACCTCCAGATGGTGCCCCCATAGCAAAAATTTTCTTACCTCTATAGTCTGTTCTGATTGGCGCATACAAATTAACTTTGTAGCTTGCAAGATCTGATTTTCTTATTAATCCACCATTCTTAACCATCTGATCATTGATAAGATCTGCAATAGGACCATTATAAAAACCCTCACGACCCTCTATTTGAATTATTTTTAATGTCCTTATTAGATCATCATTTTTTAGTTTTCCGCCGAGCGATAGGTTCTTTTTATAAATATTATTAGACTCGGGATCATTCTTAATGTATCTACCAGTATTAATTGCTAAATATAAATCCTGTGTAATAGGAATTCCTTTTTCTAGTAAATCTATAGTTGGTTGTATGAGATCTTTCATGGGCAATGAACCATATAATTCATGAGCTTTAAACAGACCTGCCACGGTTCCAGGAACAGCAATAGCCTTATAACCTTTTCTAGTTACATCATCATTTTCTGCTTTAGCGTCTTGATAGAATTCTCTTGTAGCTAGTTCTGGTGCCATAGATCTAAAATCTATTGTTAAGATTGTCTTATCTTTAGCAATATAAACTTGCATAAAACCACCGCCACCTATATTTCCTGCTCTTGGTAATGTTGCAGTTAAGGAGAAGCCTACTGCAATTGCAGCATCAACTGCATTCCCCCCTTTATTTAAAATCTCTACACCTACATCTGAAGATAAGTAGTTTTGTGAAACAACTATTCCTGAATCAGTATAAGTAGGATGGAAGGGGTGAGAGTAATCTATTAGGCTAGCTTGGCTATATGCAAAACCTGAAGTTAGAAGAATTAATAACCTAATCATTTAGAATATTAATGGTAAAACGTAGGCTGAAAAAATAGTTACAACAACAATACCAACGATATTTATATACAAACCAGCTTTCATCATTTGCCCGATACTAAACTTTTCTGCCCCATACACAATTGCATTAGGAGGAGTGGCCACAGGTAGCATGAAGGCACAGCTTGCTGCTAATGCTACAGGTATTGCAAGCTGAGCAACCAGACCTAAATCATTTGTTCCATCTGGCAATAAATTACTTTCAGCTGTAGCTAAGATAATCATTATTGGAACAAAAGTAGCTGTAGTAGCTTGATTGCTTGTGAGTTCAGTTAAAAATACTATCAACACGACAATTAGCAGTATTAGTAGCACAGCATTAATATCTGGAATTAAGCCTCCAATCCATTTGCCAAGGCCTGAATCCATGATTGCATTTGCCATTGATAAGCCACCACCAAAAAGTATCAATATTCCCCATGGTAGTTTTGCAGTAACATTCCACTCTATAAGACCAGTACCTTTCGAAGATCTTGTTATAAAAATAGCTAGGGCGGCAATTATTGCAATACCATAGTCAGTAAGACCGCTTAGTAAGAAAAAATTATCCAGAAAATCTCTAGTGATCCAGGCTAGGGCTGTAAAAATAAATATAAGCAGTACATTTCTTTCATCCTTAGACATGGTTCCTAATTCAGCGTACATTTTGTCTAATGATTTTTTTGTTTCTTCATTCCCACTTATATTTATTGGAAAAATTATATTTGTTAACAACCACCAGCCAACAAGCAACATAATCGCTGAAATAGGTGTTGCAAGCAACATCCACTGATCAAATGAAATTTCTAATCCTTGTTCTTGGATAAGGCTTATAACAACTATGTTGGGACCAGTTCCTATTGGTGTAGCCATACCTCCTATAGTTGCAGCATAAGCTATACCTAACAACAATGCTGTTTGAAAGTTTTTAAAATCCTTATCTAAAGAAGTTGTATTACGCACTACACCTGCGATTGCCAATCCAATTGGAAGAAGCATTAAAGTGGTGGAAGTATTCATGATCCACATACTTATTAAAGCACTTACAAGCATAAAACCACCAATTAAATACTTCGCATCAGTCCCTATGGAAAGAAGCATTTTTAAGGCTATTCTTTTGTGAAGATTAACTTTTTCAATAGCTAGAGCCAAGATGAATCCTCCTAAAAATAGAAAGACATTAGGATGTGCGTAAGGTGCTGCTACTTTAGTAAAAGCGCTCTTAGCAGGATTAGTTGCTTCACTGAAATCGTAGATTCCTAAAAGTGGAAATAAGGCTAAAGGTACTAGAGCAGTCACAGGTAAAGGGATCGCTTCTGTTGCCCACCAACTTGCCATAAGTAAAACTACCCCTGTGACATGCCAGCCAGACTCTGACAGTCCAGTCGGTGGTGTAGTTAATAAGGTAAAAAAGAGAATAAATAGTCCAACAAAAAAACCTATTGTTTTCGAATTAGACAAATTTATCATAAAAAAAAGGCGCGAATTTAATCGCGCCTTACAAGATTAAATTTAGTACGTAAATCTAAGATCTAAGTAGAAGTTTCTTCTCAAATTGTTATCTAAATCTTCGAAGTAACCCATTCTAGAAGAAGCTAAAGGTGCTCTTCTGTCATGCCAGTTATTGACACCTACTCTTATTCTTAAATCACCATCATTAAAATTAGTGTAGTAGTCGCTGTAAACATTCATTGTTTTGAATGGAGTAACAGCCCACATTGAACCTGCGCTTGAAATAGTTCTATCTTCATAGACTGTACTTCTAGCATTTTGGTTTATACCAAGGGCCCAATCACCACGTCTAAATCTAATAGATGTATATGATTTTCTTTTTGGAGAACCATTGACAGCAAGAATATCACCAAAACCGTCAATAGCAGTTACAGGTAAGAAGCCTGAACTCATAGCAGCATCTAATGTTGAGAGTGTCTCACCATATTGTTGCTCTCTCTTAGTAAGCATTGAAACTTGATGCTTCATTGAGAATTTACCAATTGCTGTGTCAACATCATAGTAAACACCTAAGTCAGTACCTTCTACAGATCTATCATTCAAGTTTGCATAGTTATCTTCAACTCTTTCTGCTAAACCAAATGGACATAAACCAGCTGCTAAGAAAGAAGCAGCATTATCTGGATCTTGTCTAACAACTGCAGGGTTACTAACAACAGCACCACAGTTATTTAAATCATTTGACTCAAGTCTTAAGAAAAGGTCTAACAGCATATGGTTTTCTTCACCAAATAAACCAATTGTATTTGTTGAATCAATTGACCACACGTCATAGGTAATTGTTAGATTATCTGTAGGCTCGATAACAATACCTACAGTTCTATTTTCAGACTCTTCCGCTGTAAGCTTTGAACTACCCATAGCTTGTCTTTGAACAGAATATCTACCATCAGAATCATCAGTATCAACACCTAAAGCGATTGCATATTTAGTAGCTGCATCATTTCTTGTGTTGTTTCTAACAACCATGCTTTCATTGATAGTAATCATGTTAGGAGCTCTAAAAGTATCTTGTTGGGATCCTCTGATCTTTACAAGATCATTAACTCTCCAACCAAAAGCTACTCTTGGAACACCTGTGCCTTCAAAGTCAGTGTAAGCTTCTTGTCTGTAAGCAAGTTGTAGATCAAATTGCTCAACAACAGGAATATTCATTTCTGGACTTACCAATGGTACATCTAGCTCTATGTATATTGAGTTAACATTTCTATCACCGTTACTATCTGGAGTAGGGCTACTGTTTGCTAAATCAGAAACATATGGATATGAATCACCTGCACTTGTTGAAAGTTGGCCACTTGTTTTTCTTTCTGTAAAGACGATAGTTCCATCTAATCTTGGGTCTCTATCATCAACAAATGTGTCAGCTCTTGTTTCTAAACCAAAAGCCATACCAACATCACCACCTTTAATTGAAAAAACATCAGGTTTTGACATTCTTAGATCAAGTGTAGTCATAGTTCTTTCATTTGCTCTGTATGCGTCTACTAAAGCATCTTGAATATTTCCAGGTGTGTAATCAATAGGGTTATGTGAAACAAAACCTGTTTGATAGACACCACCACCATTGAATGGGTTGTATGCACTAGGGCCTTCTCTATGTAACAAAGCATCCATTAGGGTGTTTGAAACTCTATTGTGTGTTACATCAAATGCTTCAGCTGTAGAGTAAGAAACTGCTGATTCCCAGTCCCAACCTTTATCTGTAACGCCTCTAACACCAACAAGATATCTATTTGTTTCTTTATCGTTATCGACGATTCTTGGACCTGCATCAACAAATCTGTAGTTATCCATAAGAAGTGCTTTACCAGTGAAGTTATAAAAGTTTGTAGCTGGTACAACAAATTTAACTGATGAGAAGTGGGATACTGAGTGTCTGTTTCCGTTATACTCACTCTGGTATCGGCCCCATTCAGCAAATACTTCGTTACCATCTCCCAAATCATGATTTAGGAAAACGAATGTATTGTGTCTTTGTACTGCACCTAATATGTCTCTCTGTCCATTCCAGTTGTGTGTGTAGTTACCAGATGAATCTGAAGCAGCACAAACACCACCACCAAGATTTAGTAAACAGTTTGAATCTCCTGCAGCCTTGATTAAGAACTCCCCAGAGCTATCGGTATAAGCAGCACTACCGCTCATGTCAAATTGACCCCAAGCTGAGTTAGATGAACATCTATAGAATGCACTGTCAAATTCAGCAGGAACTAAATCACCATAGTCACATCTACCCATAATTTCATCTTCTGATGCGGCTACTCTATCTCTTTGATAGTAACTGAAGTACATTGAAACATTCGTGCTTCCACCATTGAAATCCGCACCATACTTCATAGAGAACTTATGATCATCTCTATTGAAGTGTTGCCAATTTTGGTATCTGCCTCGCATTTCGAAGCCAACAAAATTTGTATCTAGAACGTTATTTACAACACCTGCAACAGCATCTGAACCATAAATAGCTCCAGCACCATCTCTAAGTATTTCCACTCTATCAACTAATGAAACAGGAATATTGTTTGAGTTTACTGTTGCCACAGGCACGAAACTACCACCAACTTCCTCTGTTTGGTATGAAGGAGTAGAAATCATTCTTCTCCCATTTAAAAGTACAAGTGTATTACCAGTACCTAATGATCTAATATCAAAAGCACCGACATCACCTCTAGAAGCATTAACACCGCCTCCGTTTGAACCTACATCATTGAATTGGTTCACACCTTGTTCGGTTAAAGTTGCTAAAAGCTCATCACCTGAATTAACACCTCTATCGTCAATGTCATCAGCTGTAATTACCGTAACAGGCAATGCTTCGTTAATACGGGCACCTTTAATTTGAGTACCTGTAACAACCACTTCTTCTACATCATTGCTATCGGCAGATTCCTGTGAATTAACAGAAAAAACAACCGCGCACATTAATAAAACTAAATATTTAATCTTGGTCATATTGAAAACCCCTCTCGTTAAGCTCTATTTAACTAGAAATAGCTTTTATTTTCAAGCTTTAAAACATCTTTTAACTTCACTAAAATTCTATAGAATAGGAGTTTCGGGGCCATAGCTCAGCTGGGAGAGCGCAACACTGGCAGTGTTGAGGTCAGGGGTTCGATCCCCCTTGGCTCCACCAGGTTATTTTTAGCTAAATAAACACTGATTATTTAGTCTTCAACCAGGCATGTAAAAAAGCTTTCAACCTGATTTGTCATTAGATATCTAGCACGAGGATAGTATTGTTTCATAACAGCTTTTATGTCACTTTGATTTTCAACGTTTTGGATAGAGTTGGGAAAATCATCTCTCGCTAACATATGTCTGAATTGCACTACAGCAACATCATCATCAAATACACCATCGCCATTTTCAGCAATTGGCAGCCAAGCTATGCCACAATCATTAATTGCATTGCGTGGTCTATCTGCTAACTTGCTGATAGCTATAGTAAAGAAACCATCATCATCTAGTGGAATTTCTTCATCATATAAACAATCATTTACACGGGTATTTCCAAAACTTTGGTTAGAGCATACTGACCAATACCTTAGTTCATTTTCTGTATATATTGGATCACCATTAACAGTACTAGGAGTTTTTGGCGCTTTACCTCTTAAAATTAAGACATTTCCATATTTTTTGTTCACGATAGTTCTTAAATAATGGTTATCTAAATTAGGGAAAAAACCACCAGTGCTTCTTGGAGCATTATTATTAAATTCACCTGTATAAATTCCAATTAAGCTTTGTCTGTCTAGTTGTATGTACCACTCAGGAGGATTTTTAGCTGGCCAAGTAATTGGTTTATCGGGTTGAGATGCCAATTTCCTATATTCCATTGGTGCAATTCCAGCTGCATCTAAAGATATTGCTAAACTCTGCGATGAATTTAACAGTTTACAAGATACGTCTTTGTTGAGTGTTCTACCATTTTGACTTACTTCTATGTCTGGAAGTTCGACATTCCCAAGCGGGGCAGTTCCTCCATCAGGTAAGTAGATGCGATAAATTATGGTTTGTTGATTGGGCCCATACGCAGGAGCATGCAAAATATTATTAGATTTAGTTGAAGCAATTCTACCTGTAGCTCTTTTTTCAGTGGGAGTCTTATTTAGGACTTTTATTTCATATCCTCTTTCTTGATCTAGGCGACTATTACCATTAGAAAATGGGTTAACTGCACTCTTATTGGGCTCAATTAAATAATCAGCAAGCGATTCAATTGGCCGTCCTTGACCATCATAGCTAATAATCGACATGTACCTTGCATATGGATAATCTCCCTTAATATAAAGTTCAGCGCCTTCTGGCATAGAAAATGTTGCCGCCCAATAAAAGACATTGGAATCTGGATAAGCAAGATTAATATAAGGATCTCCACTGTGAGGACCTCTACTCCAAAAGCAGTCCCTTGGNCCNGGAACACCATTAACAGCAAATATTGACTGACAAAAGAATAACAGCATCAAANNGAAAGAAAGCTTATTCATTTCTTTATCATACACTCCTTATCAAATATCATTAATCCCATGCGTTTATTATGTCTGCTTTCTATTCTGTTATTAANTGGTTGTGGANGCAGTGGTNATAGTGCCTCAGATGTAAGTTTGCCTGAAACACGNATTACTATTTCAACCAAGCAAGATAATCAACTAGTTACAAAGANTGTTACTTTGACCTGGTCTAGTGTTGGAGCAGATACTTGTGCAGCCAGCGGAGATTGGGAAGGTGATAAACCTTTGAATGGNTCTGAGGAAGTAGTGGTGCCTAAAGTNGGTACAAATTTATTTACGTTATTATGCTTTTCNGGGAGCTACCATCACAGAGAGGCTAATGTTGAAGTGCAAGGATATATAATTGAAAACAAATNAATTCAGCAGGCTGTAGGCAATACATNTGTTAACAGAGAGTTCTCCATAAGATATCCCNAGAATCCTGTTGAAAACCAATACCCTTTAATGTTTGTTTTTCATGGTGCTGGCGGTAGTGGTGAGCAAGAAATGAATCGACACAATGAAATTCTNAATTTAATTGATGCAGNAGAATTTATAGGAATATTTCCAACAGGCTNTGAAAATAGGTGGAACGTTAGCGGTGAGTCTGATGCAGATGACGTTGAGTTTTTTGATCTAATGATGTCTGAACTAAATGCCTCTTCAATATTCGATACAAATAATGCATATGCAATTGGTATTTCAAATGGTGCAGGAATAATAAATAAAATTGCTAAAGAAAAAGATTTNCTAAAAGGCATTGCTCCATTAATAAGCCAACAATCTGAACCAGTTGGAGNTANAGTTNCNGGTATTCCATTATCTGTCTATCAAGTTAACGGTGAAAATGATGATCTTGTCCCTGTTGATGGTGGTTCTGGTGTAGCAGGAACAATTTTTATGTCTGCTCAAGGTAGTGCGGAGAATTGGGCTATCAACTTTAATTGTTCAATGACNCCAAACCAAGAAGAAGTTAATTGGGGANCTTTTGAAGTAACAGAGTTCACATTTACTGATTGTTTAAATNGAGTTGAGGTCAAATATTTTATTGTGAAGGAATCTGGTCACAATATAGAATTTAAAAACCAAACTGATATATTTAATCAAATTTGGGGATTTTTTAAGAGAACAAATAATTAATCATCGTAAAAGGAGGGGAGATGGAAATTTCATTAATAGGCTGGATTCACACAGTCCTGGGAACATTAGCTATTTTAATTGCAGCTTTTACCATCCTTACAAAAGGCTTTATAACTAAAAATAATTCACTGGGAAAGTTCTATATATTTGCTACTTTCATTACAGCTTCCACTGCCCTAATGCTTTATAAAAATGGTGGTTTTAATCCAGCCCATTTGTTAGCAATATTGACGCTAATTGCAATCTTTCTTGGCGTAGCTTCTGAAAGATATAATTTTTTTGGGATATCTAAATACGTTCAAGCACTTTCTTACACAGGTAGTATATTATTCCATTTAATACCTGGTATAGCTGAAGTTAATAAAAGACTACCACTGGATAACCCGATGGGATTGTCGGTAGAAGATCCTATTAACATTCGCTACTACCTAATTTTTACGTTTATTTGTGGTTTAACCATTTTGATTCAATGGTTTCTNATTTGGAAAAAGAAGATTTAGGTATTATTTTTCTTCCAGAACGAATGCAAGAAATAAAACCAGAAAGCATTAATAATTGGTTCAACAAAAGCATCAATAGCCGCTAAGTTAAGAGGTGCGTTGAATATTATTGCTGCACAGATTGTTGCTACAAAGATATGGCCAATCGTGTAAATAATTGTAAGCATGATATCTGAAAGTTTAGTTTTAAAATATTGGTGGAGAAGGTAAAACCAAAATCCATTAATTATAGGTTCAATAAATGCATCTATAGCAGCCAAATTAAAGGGCGCGTTAAAAATTAGTGATGCACAAGCAATTGCTATTAAAATGTGGCCTAAAGTGTAAACCACTGCCAGACCAATACTACCCAAACTTCGACTTCTTTTTTCTATTATGGAAGCAAGTTTTACACTAGGCTTANTGGTTGATTCTTTAATGATTTGAGCTAGTTCAGTCATATTATCAGTCTAATGTAACTTGTTTTTTATGAGCTAGATAGGCTTGCCAAGCAATTTTCTGCAAAAAAGCTTTATCTTCTTCATTAACAGTACCATAGTTGTTAAATTTAATACCAACAGGTGATTGGTCGGTCACTGAAGCAACAACTGTTGCAGCGGCTAAATAGGTGCCAAGAAGCCCAGGGTGCGTGCCATCAGGGTGATGTAGTTTAATTTGTGGTTTTTCAGCATAAGCTAGCTCATAAGCAATTCCTACTGGAATAACGAACGAGTTACTAGATTTGCCAGCTTCATTATAAGTTTCAGTAATTTTATTAATTAGGTTTGGTTCATATCGTTCATCGGTATCTGTGTAAGCGTGTGTCATGTATAGTGCTGTCGTTATACCAAGGTCTTGTGCTTTTTTCGCATAGTTTTGCACCGTATCAACAAACTCTTTCTGGCTTTGTTTTGTTTTAACTTGTGCGCTACCCCCTTGCATGATTAGCAAGTCAATCTGTTGATCCAAATTTAAATTGCGAAAATCTAAGAGATGATCAATATTATGGTGATGCAGTCTTGAGCCTCCAATAGCAGATAACTTGGTATCGATATCAGAGCCATAGAATTCTCGCAACATGAATTCAACATAGTTATGAACACTGTTGTTGTAGTAAAGATAACTATTGCCAACAAAAAGGATGTTTCTTGGCTCTTCAGCTTTAAGATCAAAAAGCAATAGAGCCATTAACGCAATTTTTATTATCTTCATTTTTTAATGTCTTTGTGCATCGCAGTAAATTTTACAGTACACACTAAGTTTTTATTTTCATCGGTTATTTTAACATCCCAAATAGAAGTGCTATTTCCGATATGAATAGGTGTTGCTACTCCATATACATAACCATCTTTCACAGATTTTAAATGATTGGCATTCAAGCTAAGCCCTACGACAGTTTTATGTTCAGGGTCAATGCATAAGAAAGCTGCAAAACTTGCGATGCTCTCTGCTAATACACATGAAGCACCACCATGGAGCAACCCTAAAGGTTGTTTAGTATTTTCATTGACTGGCATTTTCGCCTTAAAAAAATCATCGCCCAATTCAATAAATTCAATGCCTAATATGCTGTCAATGCCAATGGAAGCAGTACTTAAATCTATACCTGAATAATCTTTAAACCAAATGCTCATATCAAGATTATATATAAAAAAAAAATAAATATTTCTTGGCGTATAACAAAGAATTAGATAGTTAAAATTGTATAAAAATAAAAAATAACAGTGAAAAAATTTACAAAAATTCGTTTTTTACATAAAAAAGTTTAGTTTTATGAATTTAAAGCTTAGAATCTGATGTATATCGCTGCTTACAATCCTAATATAGAATGTCTGGCCCAACTTCCATTCTTTGTGTTGTTAGGTGGCGATACCTTTTTTTCTCTTTCTTAATAGTTCTTTTGTAAAACTCAACATTGACTCTTTATCTTGTACCTGTTGGTCAACGCACTTAGAGAGATACAATTGGTTCATTGGCAACCAGGGATTGTTCGGACTAAAGCCTAGATTGCTTTTCTTTGAATCCCAAGGCATTGGTGTCCGGCATCCATCACGACCTTTGAAATCTGGCCAAAAGTTTTTTCCAAAAGGATCTTGCAAGTCCTTAAACTCTACATCTGTCTCCTCTAAACCTAATTCTTCGCCTTGGTAAATACATATATTTCCTTTAAGCGAAAGAAGTTTCTGCATTATCTCTTTTGGATTAAATTTTATTCTTGATGCAATTCTCATGGAATCATGATTGCTGTAAGACCAGCAGGGCCAAGATGCTGGATTATTGGTAAAAAAATCTTCCACAATAGTATCTGTTTGAAGGAAATTAAAATCTTCCGCTAAGAATTCAAAACAATATGCCATATGTAGTTTGTGGTCGTTGGCGTACTCTCCAATTATTTCCAATGGGTTCTCTGCTACAATCTCCCCAACTGATATAGCATCATACCTATCTAAAAGGCCTCTAATTTTTGTTAAATAATCTAAAGTTTCCGGTCTGGTATTATCAAATTTATGAACTTGTAAACCATATGGATTATCTTTGTTAAAACCGAGAGGTCTAACAAGCTTTGGGTCTTTGGCAGGATTATCTCGTAGCTCTATGTCATGAAATAAAAAATTTATCACATCAAATCTAAAGCCATCAACTCCGAAATCTAGCCAATATTTAATTTCATCTAACATCTGGTCTTGGACGTCGGTGTTATGAAAGTTCAGGTCTGGTTGAGACTTAAGAAAATTATGTAGATAGTACTGATTGCGTTTTTCATCCCATTCCCAAGAGCTTCCACCAAAAACAGATAACCAATTATTGGGCGGTTCTTCTGGGGAACCATCTTGCCATACATACCAATCCTTGAGCTCATTAAATTTTGAGCTTCGACTTTCTGTAAACCATGGGTGCTCATCAGAAGTATGGCTTAAAACCAAATCAGTTATCACACCAATATTTTTTTGATGAAAAGTATCAATAAGGTTTTTGAAATCATCATTTGTGCCAAAAATTTTATCGACTTTTCTATAGTTTGAAACGTCATATCCAAAATCTTTTTGGGGTGATTCAAAGAATGGAGAAATCCAAATATAATCTACACCTAGGTCTGAAATATACTCAGCCTTACTTGTTATACCATTTAAATCTCCTATGCCATTACCTGAAGTATCCTTAAAAGATCTGGGATAAATTTGGTAGATTACTTTGTTTTTCCATTTTTTCATTAAGTGTAGATTAGCTCATTTCTTATAATAGGAAAAACTCAATTTTTAGATATAATCTTTACTACTTAGGAATTACTTTTGAGCTCGAAAACATTACTCATAGATTTAGGTGGGACAAACCTCAGGTCTGGTATTGGTGATAGTCAATCTTTTACAATCTCCGATATCAATAAATTACCGATAAATTCTAATGAAGATTTTTTTGAGGCTCTAAGTTCAATAAATACTGCTGCTAGATGTGATGAGATTGTTATATCTGCTGCAGGCCCTTGCGAGAAAAATGAAATTTTAATGACTAATAGAGACCTAAGAATTTCGGGCAAAGATCTTAAAAATACACTTGGCGTTTCAGCATGTCATGTACTCAATGACTGGGAATCAATTGGGTATTCATTACCTTCAATGAGTGCTACCGATATACAAACCTTAAAAGAGGGTAATTTAGATTTACAAGATACTTGTCTCGCAATCGGTCCAGGAACAGGTCTTGGATTTTCTGTTCTTAGATTCGTAAAAAATACACCATACGTGTACGCAACTGAGCTTGGCAACACAAAGTCGTTTAATGAATTTTTCAGTAAACTTTTTGAAGTAACAAATTCCAAAAACTTTTTAGTGTTAGAAGATTTTCTATCTGGATCAGGATTAAAAAAACTATACCTTGAGAAATCTGGAAAAAATGTGTCGCCCGAGGAAATTGTCCAAGTCTACGGTGAAGATGATTTAGCAACTTTTATTATAGATAATTTTGTTATCGGTTTAAGTGCTCTTCTTGCTGACTTAGCGTTAACCTTTAATGCCAAAGGGGGCATTTTTTTTGCAGGTAGTATAATGAGAACTATTTCGAACATGAACGCAATTGAAATGCTTAAAGAAAATTTTCACAACCATCATTCAAAAGCACACAGTAATATTTTAAAAAATATTTCAATTAACTTAATTAACAAAGAACATACGCCTTTGTATGGGAATTTGAATTATTCTGCCATAAGGAGGTCACATGAATAGTTTAGACTACTTAATAGTTGGATTTTATGCGGTTGCTTTAATAGCAATTGCTACTTACGTCTCTAGATCAAAAAAAGGGGAAGATAAAACACCCGAAGAGTATTTTCTAGCAGGCCGGTCTTTGCCATGGTGGGCCATAGGTACATCATTAATTGCGGCTAACATTGCGGCTGATCAAATAATAGGTATGAATGGAGATGCTTATGCATTTGGAATGGCTATAGCTGTATACGAGTGGACAGCAGCTGTAGCATTAATAGTGGTAGGAAAGTTTTTGCTTCCTGTATACCTAAAACAACAAGTTTTTACTATGCCTCAACTGTTATCTCAGAGGTACGATACNCGAGTAAGTAAATTATTAGCTGTATTAATGTTAATAATGTACATTTTTGTAATCTTGCCGACCATATTATGGTTAGGTGCAAAGGCAGTTAATAATCTAACAGGTCTCAACCTAATTGTGGCAATGGTATTGTTGGGAGTATTGTCTTTGGCTTATTCGCTTTATGGTGGTTTAAAGGCCGTTGCTTTCACTGATATTATTCAAGTAAGTCTACTTATATTTGCTGGTTTNTATGTTTCTTATGTTGGTTTAAATGCCATCTCAGACGGAGCTGGAGCATGGGAGGGTTTCATGACCTTGCAAGCTAATTTTCCAGAAAAATTTGACGCATTATTATCATATGTGCCTAAAGAACAAGACCCAGAGGCGTATGGTAATTACGTAAAGCTCCCAGGTATCTGGGTTCTTATCGGCGGCATGTGGATTGCTCATTTNTATTATTGGGGAACNAACCAGTATATAACCCAAAGAGCTCTTGGAGCTAAAAGTCTTAATGANGCACAGAATGGTTTAATGTTTGCAGGATTTTTAAAAATATTAATGCCTGTGGTTGTTGTTCTGCCTGGTTTGATAGCNGTTGCTCTTGAAGGCACAACAATTCCTTCATTAGAAGGTGATAGAAGCAGAGCTTATCCTTCTATGTTATCACTGCTACCAAACGGTATTTTAGGACTTACATTTGCTGCTTTAGTCGCTGCAATAGTTTCATCACTTGCTTCTTTAACTAATAGTGTGAGCACTATATTTACAATGGATTTATACAAAGGTGAGAGATCAATGAATGATAAAAGCCTAGTAGGAGTTGGTAGAAGGGCAGGCCTGATTGGTCTTATAGTTTCTATAATCGTGGCGCCGATATTTTTAGGAAGCCTGGATTCAGCTTTTCAATATGTTCAGGAATATATGGGTCTATTTAGTCCTGTTATTCTATTTGTCTTTTTATCAGCAATTGTTCTGAAGAATTCAACATCTAACTCGGTGTTATGGGGTTCTGCAACTGCATTAGTGGCAGGCGTGATTATGAAACTTTATGTTGCCAATACATCAGAATCTTTAATAGAACCATTTATGCATCAAATGGCAATATCATTCTTTTTGGCCTTTGTTGTAAGTGGTCTACTATCACCAAATAAAGAGAACACTAAAGTATTTAATCTCACTGCAGAGGACTTCAGAACTTCGAAATTATTTAACATTGGTTCCATCACTATCGTATTGATACTGGCGGCAATATACATAACTTACGCTTAATTATGAAACGTAGCATTTTATTACTATTTGTATTCTTTTCTATTAGTGCAGAGAGCATAACTTGGGAAAGAAACAATTCCTGTCCAGTTGGCGATATGGCATTTGTGCAAAAAGTTTTATCTGAGATGACGCTTGAAGAAAAAGTTGGCCAAACAATTATGGCTGATCTAGATTTTATTAAACCCACTGATTTAAAAAATTATCCCATAGGCGGCATACTGAATGGAGGCAATACATCTCCAAATGGAAACCAAAGAGCTGATACAGCTGAGTGGAAAGAATTAGCGCAAGATTTCTATGTAGAATCAACTGGCACAGGAACAGGAATACCAATACTTTGGGGAACTGATGCTGTTCATGGACATAGCAATGTTTTTGGAGCAACAATTTTCCCTCATAATATTGGTCTTGGCGCTTCCGCAAACAATAAACTTTTAGAAGATATTGGAGCGGCGGTAGCTGAAGAAGTTCTAGCAACAGGAATATACTGGACCTTTGCTCCAACCGTTACTGTTCCACAAGATTATAGATGGGGCAGAACATATGAGGGTTACTCTGAGAGCCCAGAACTTGTTTCAAGACTTGGTCAGTCATTTATTTATGGTCTTCAGGGGCAGGGCGACTCCTTTCTTGGTAAAAATAAAATTATTGGAACAGCTAAACACTTTATTGGTGATGGCGGGACTTTTTTAGGTGTCGATCAAGGAGACACAAAAGTTGATGAGACTACACTTAAATCCATACATGGAACCCCATATTACAGTGCACTAGATGCATGCATCCAGACAGTTATGGCTAGTTTTAACTCATGGAATGGCTCTAAAGTTCATGGAAATGAATACCTTTTAACTGAGGTATTAAAGAACCAAATGGGATTTGATGGTTTTGTTGTTGGTGACTGGAATGGTCATGGTCAGATTCCAGGCTGTTCTAATGGTAGTTGCCCAGAAGCACTTATAGCTGGCGTAGATATGAATATGGTTCCTGAAAATTGGAAAGACTTATATCGCAATACTTTGCGTCAAGTTCAAAATGGAACGATTCCTCTAGAACGTTTAGATGATGCAGTAACCAGAATTTTAATCGTAAAACAAAGATTAGGCTTATTTGAAGGAAAAAAACCTTCTAATTCCCCATTTTCAGAAGTTGGTTTAGCGCACAACAGAGACATTGCAAGACAGGCTGTAAGAGAGTCTCTTGTTCTGCTTAAAAATAATGATGCTACTTTGCCTATCAAAAGAGGGAAGAAAATCCTTGTTGTTGGTAGTGATGCAAATTCACTTAGGACTCAGACTGGTGGTTGGACACTAGATTGGCAAGGGACGAACAATCAAAATAAAGATTTTCCAGGCTCAATAACTTTCCTAGAAGCNCTTCATGAAGCAGTTGGTGTAGAAAATGTAGATTATGTTGAATACCTTAACGATCTTAATAAAGACTATGATGTTGCAATTGTTGCTTACGGAGAACAACCNTATGCAGAGGGNGTAGGGGATAGAAGCAATTTAAATTTAGNCTCAAAAAGACACNTTAATTATTTAAAAGNACTAAAAGANAAAAACATACCAATAGTTTCNCTGTTTTTTACTGGTCGACCATTATGGATGACNAAAGAGATTAATCTTTCTGATTCTTTTGTAGTTGCTTGGTTGCCAGGCACNGAGTCAAGAGGAATGATAGATGTNCTAATTGAAAAAGAAGAAAATAATTTTGATTTTGTAGGTAAACTGCCNTTTAGCTGGCCTAAAAATCCTTTTCAAGCAAATTTAAATTTTTATGATGCAACGAGTGACCCATTATTTTCATATGGCTATGGTTTAAATTATTCTTCTCAATATAGTACTCCTCAACTTGATGAGGGAGTTAACGATAATGGNATAGAACTTAATCAAATAGAGTTATTGAAAGGCACAATAAGTGATAATTTTCTAGGCTACATACAAGAAAGCAATTTGCAGCAAGTTCAAATTAATAGCAATAAGGTTTCATCTCAGAATAACGTAGTATCTGTAAATTTAATTGATGTAAACAAACAAGATGACACTTTAAATGTAACAATACAAAAGTCTGATCAGCTTAATAGTTTTTTACTTCTATCTAAAGAAATACTCAACCTTAGAAACTTTGATGATGGATTTATAAATTTAAAGGCAAGAGTAAATGAAATAGATGACGTGAAGTACCTTATATCTTGTGGTATTGGATGCACACCAGTAGTAGATTTATCAGAATTTTTAAAGAAATCTGATAATTTTATTGATTATAGTATTCCACTTAAATGTTTCTCNAATAANAGTAGCCTAGATCTTTCAAAGGTAAACTTGCCATTATATTTGGCATCNAAGGGTCCACTTGATATTGATTTAATGAACGTAGAGATATCCAAGGATGAGGGTGAAGTAACCTTAAAATGTTACTAAATTAAAAGCTTAGTCTTTGCAATTAAAATTCCATTCTCATCAACATAAGCCCAGTTTCCAGAATGTATTTCAATGCCCTCTGTAATGAAAGGTTTATTTATTTCTCCTTCATTATTCTTGAGGCTTTTCTTTGGACAGGTACCAAGTGCATAAATACCTAGATTCATTTGTTTTAAGATCTCAACGTCTCTTACACATCCATTTACAATTATCCCTCGCCAATTGTTATCAATGGCTAGTTGTGCAAGATTATCGCCTATAAAAGCTACTAACTTTGAATTGAACCCATTTACAAAAAGAATTTTTTCGGTACCATCATCCGAAAGCACTTCTCTCACAAGTGAATTGTCATCAGGGCATTCAACAGTAACTAGCTCTCCACAGAAGAAATCATTGTTTCCATAAGGTCTGTAATTAAGTAAAAAAGGTGTGTTAGGAAACTTATCAGATATATCAGGCGTGTTCATAATAAAAAAAAGGGAGGCGAACCTCCCTTATATATTAAACAATAAAACTAATTACCAATAGTAGCCAAATCTAAGTAGCTTTTGAGATGGAGCAGAATAAGCTCCTCTTGGGATACCTGCTTCAATTCCTATAGACCATGGCACTACCTCACTTTTTGCATTGTAAGAGGCAAATTGTACGTACCAGTTATCCTTAGAATCCAGTGTTATAAAATAATCAAACATTTCCCACGCAGGCCTTCGGTCTGTAAAATTTTCTACTGGTAAGCAGAAATATCCAGGACCATCACAACCACCCTCATCATTCACATGTTTATCCATGTTCCATGGAGTCACATACGATGTAGATTCCCAGTGATAATTAACGCCAGGTTTAAGTTCCATACCATTTTGCAGTCTATAAGTATGTTCAAATCTCATTGTAAGGGCTAAATCAGGCGTATAAGGCGCTTCGTTTCCCTTAAGATTAACGAAATTATTTGGATTAGTTGGATCAATTGAAGCTCCATAATCTCTTCCAAATAGAGCATCTTGACCATAACGCCACATCGTATTGAAGTCATCTGTAAATTCTGTGTGNTANCTTGTTACAAATCCTGANAATTTACCACCATCGTAAGGTAACCAAGTATATTCAAATTCAGCACCCCAATGTGTTTGTTCACCAAAATTTTCAGTTGTCCATAATGTCACACCCTGATCATAGTAAGTAAATTGACCAAATGTTGGTGAATTTGGATCCGAATCATAGCCATAAACTTCAACCACATCAACAGGAAGATTCCCTGTGAATTGTTTGCCTTCATAAATCGTGTAAAAAACATTAAAAGAATAATTTAGAGTATTATTTTCGTTCTTTGCTTTTACTCCCCACTCGCCTGTTGTGACATATTCGGGGTCGTAATTTAGGTCTACCCTTTGTCCTTCAGAAAATAATAGCGAATTGCTTGGAGCAACATAAACATCAGCCAAACTGCCTGATTTNTANGCATTAGCTANATAAGCATACATAAAAGAGGTATCGCTCATATCCCAATCAAGACCAAGTCGCCATGAGAAATTATCCCAAGATTGTGAAGTATCATTATTGGTTACAACAACNCCACAACCAATCATTGGTGCAACACAATCTACGCCATCAACCATTTTACCCATTTGAATCCAGTAATCAGGAGCCAATTGATTAATTACATCAAAAGGGTTCCCACCAGTTCCATATAGTTGNGGATAACAGCCGTTACCAGCATTACAATTAATATTTCTTCCGCCGACATCTGACTTCTCATCGTATGAGAATCTCCCACCAAGAGTAAAAAAGACATCATCTCTTAATGCATAAGTCGCTTGTCCATAAACAGCATAGTGATTAAGTTCTCTATTAGGTTGAACAAAATAATCATGTCCATTTAGTTCAGCAGTAAAGTTTGCAAGCATGTCATTATCTTCTGTGCTCGTAAAGATGCCTCCAACCCATGCCCATTTATCATCTGCACCTGTAAGATA
>NYUL01000005.1 GCA_002684055.1 Gammaproteobacteria bacterium | reverse complement strand
GAACATTCTATCAAGATTCTTCTCAAACCTCAGGTTCGAATAATCTTGTTTATGTGGGAACAGCAATGCCAAATGTTCTCGCAGGCCTTCAGGGAAATCAAGCACTTGACAAGGATGGTAATATTGTAAAGGTGTCAGAAGGTTCAATGACCAAAGAAGAATTTGATAATTCTATGAGAGATTTAGTTAATTTCTTGGCATATGCAAGTGAACCAGCAAGAATAACAAGAGAAAAAAATGGTATTTTCGTAATTTTATTCTTCGTAGTGTTCACAGCAGTTATGAACCTTCTATACAGAGAATACGCAAAGGAGCTCAAATGATATTTTATTCAGAAGAAAAAGGACATTACAGTCACATGGTTAGACTGGTACTTGCAGAAAAAGACATAGCTTGTGAAATCAAAGAATTTGATCCAGCAGGAAAGCTCCCAGAAGAGTTGCCGAGCATTAACCCTTATAATAAGTTGCCTGTACTTGTTGATAGAGAAGTTACAATATATGAACCAAGAGTAATTCTTGAGTACTTGGATGAAAGATTTCCACATCCACCATTGCTGCCAATTTACCCAAATGATAAGGCAGAATGTAGACTATTAATCCACAGGATTGAAAAGGATTGGCTGCCAGTAGTTGATAGGATGATGACCCCAAAAATTAGCCAAAAAGAATTTGATTCATTAAAAAAAGAACTAGTTAATTTAGTCTCGGGCATAGTTCTGGTTCTGAAAGAAAAACCATATTTTATGAGTGATGAATTCACCTTAGTTGACTGTTATATGTCTGCAATTTTATACAGACTTCCATATTTGGGTGTGAGCTTACCAAATACAAAATCCTTTGCTAGCCTAAGCGCTTATCAGGAAAAACTATTTTCAAGACCAAGCTTTGATTTGTCTCTGACAGATTCAGAGAGAGATCTAAAATATTCTTTCAATTGATATAAGACCTTGAGACAAGTCGGTTAGGGCTTAATTCATAAATCCCAAGCAGACCTCTAATCTCTCCTCTTACATTATTTGCTATAGCAAAACTAAGCAGCATCGCATCATAACCCAAGCAAAAGCTTCTGCTTTTTGTTAAGTCAAAGCCATATTTATTTTCATAAGTATGGTCTATTAATGTAATGTCATGTAACGATACCTCATTATTATCAATTTTCTGATTAAAATTTGATGTAAAAGAAAAAATCTCATAATCCAATCCATAATTAAATCTTACAAGGGATGCTAGCTCATAAAGGCGTGTAAGACTTTCAGGAAATATAACAATATGCTCAAAATCTTTCCTAGCTCTTGGCACAAAGCCTACGTCAGAAAAACTAGCATTATCAATTAGGTTAAACCTATCTTTGCTTTCAGTTACATCCAAAAAATTTTCTATTCTTGTTGACGGTTCCTTTCCAACTTCTATCGTAATTGCATCATTAGCATTGTTAAACCACAAGGTTCTAAAGGAATTGCTATTATTTTTTTCATCATTAGTATCTCTTATGAACCCAACCCTCTTTACACCCTTGTTTTCTAGGTAGTAATCCAAAGCGACATCTTGAGATTTTTGGCTTAGTGAAATTGATAAATTTTTAACAGAGTCATTTAAAAACAAAGCTTTGTTATTTAGAAGCAATCCATCAATATCGGAAACTATTTCTTTGCTTATAGGGCCTATTAAAAAATTTTTATTAGCTGTATTTAAATCAAGATCTTCTTGTCTAATAAAACTTATTTCATTTTGAATGTTATATTCTTCTTTTGCAGCCAGTATTCCTAGTTGAAAGTAATTATTAAATTCTGCAAATTTTTTGTGATCTGGAGAAGCCACAATAAACTTTTNTTGATAGGNGCTCTCCTGAAGAAAGNCNTCTATATTTGTAAGTCCAACAAATTTATTTTGTNCNAATTTAGGAAGAACNTGGTTTTTTATTGCACTTTTCTTAGGNGCTGTTGAGCAACTAGTTATAATTAATGTTAATAAGAAATAAAGAAANAACTTTTTAANCATGAGTTTTTATATTATACCTTCTCCCATAGGCAACCTTGATGATTTTACAATTAGAGCAATTAATACCATTTCAAAACTCGACTTTCTTGTTGTAGAGAACAAATCTTCAGCTCAAAAATTATTAAAAAAATATAATTTAAGTGTTCCAAAGATAGTTATCTACAATGATCATTCTTCAGGAAAGGATAGAACAAAAATACTTAATTTATTAATAACAGAGGGTATTGGTGGAATAATTTCAGAAGCTGGCACGCCATTGATATCTGATCCAGGGTTTAAATTAATTTCACAGCTCATAGCTAAGAGTGTCAAAATCATACCTCTTCCAGGGCCAACATCGGTAATACCTGCACTTGTAGCAAGCGGGTTACCAACAGATAAATTTCAATTTTTTGGTTTCTTGCCAAGAAAAACCAATGAAATAAAGAAAACTCTTAATGATTGTTTAAAATTTAATGGTACTTCAATATTCTTTGAATCACCCCACAGAGTTATCTCAACACTTGAGACTATAGACGAAACATTTGGAGATGAAGCTGATATATGTCTTGCTAAAGAGCTTTCTAAGCTCCATGAAATATTTCTTAGGGGGACTGCAAGAAAAATATTACTTGATTTTGAAAAGAATAAAGATTTAAGCAAAGGCGAATTTATTCTACTATTAAATTTAAATGATTCTAAGAAAGATATGTCTACTGCTGATGAGCTTTTTGATATGTTAGAAGCAAAGCTTAGTATTAAAGAAATCGCTAAAGTTTCTTCACAAGTTACAGGTATAAACAAAAATTTTTTATACGATAGATTTTTATCTTTTTCTAAGAAGACTTGATATGATATGTGACTGAGTTGGTCGAGCTATCGCTTATTTTTTAATAAGAGGAAAGTCCGGACTTCAAAGAGCAGAGTGCCAGCTAACAGCTGGGGGACGTGAGTCTACGGCTAGTGCAACAGAAAAGAAACCGCCAGTTCTCTGGTAAGGGTGAAAAGGTAAGGTAAGAGCTTACCGCCTAAGTAAAATTAGGGCATGGCAAACCCCACTCGAAGCAATGCCAAATAGAGATCTAATTGCGTTGCTCGCGCAAGATCAGGGTAGGCAGCATGAATGCTTTGGTGACAAAGTATCAAGATAAATGATGGCCTAAACAGAATCCGGCTTATAGACCAACTCATTTCTCTAATTTAAAATTAATTTATGACCTGGCAAATTCTTGACTCAAATTACGAACAAGCAAAGATTACTGTCATCGGTATTGGTGGTGGAGGCGGTAATTGCGTAAACCATATGATCAAATCAGGCATAAAAGGTGTGGAATTTATCTGTGCAAATACAGATTCGCAAGATCTTACAAAGATACAAAATGCTAAAAAAATTAAATTAGGTGAAGAGTTTACAAGAGGTCTTGGAGCTGGCAATGATCCTGAAAGGGGGAGAACTGCCACTGAGTTAAGTAAAACCGAAATACAAAATTCACTAGAACATACAGAAATGCTTTTTATTGTTGCTGGCATGGGTGGAGGCACAGGTACCGGGGGTGCTCCAGTAGTTGCAAAAATTGCNAAAGAGTTAGGAATACTTACTGTAGCGGTAGTAACAACACCTTTTAAATANGAGCAAGATAAGAGAGCTGAGCAAGCGCAAGCCGGAATTGCAAAGCTTATGCAAAATGTTGATTCACTCATTGAAATTGATAATGAAAAAATCTTTGAAATATTTCCTGAAAACACTCAATTTAATGAAGGTTTTAATGCAGTTAATGAAGTAATTACAAATGCTGTAAGGGGTGTTTCTAATGTAATCCTAAACCCAGCAACTATGAATGTTGATTTTGCTGATGTACAGGCTGCCATGTCACAAAAAGGTATGGCAATTATGTGTATAGGCAAGGCAAGCGGCCCAGATAGAGCAATTGAAGCAGTAGCTAACGCTCTTAATAACCCTTTTTTTGATCGTGCTGAAGTTAAAAATGCTAAAGGTTTATTAGTTAATATTTGTGGGCCTTCCAAGATGGAGATGCAAGAAATTAAAGAAATAATGACTCATGCTCAGCAGATTAGTCAGCAAGGTGTTGAAGCTATTCCGGGCCTGACAATTGATGAATCTTTTGGAGAGGAAATTTCAGTTACAATTATTGCCACAGGGTTAAGAAAGTTTAATTTAAATTTAGATGAATTCTCAAATTCTTATATAAGGCCTGTAAGAGATATTGCAGTTAAAAGACCTTCAGGAAACAATGGTTATGTAAACCCAGAGAAATTAAACCTCATTGATATTCTAGAAGTAATACGAGGTATTGAGAATTAAACACATACCTGTTCTTCTTGATCGTTCTGTTGATCTGCTTGTGAGAGATCCTGATGGTCTTTATCTTGATTGCACTTTTGGTAGAGGCGGGCACACAAGAAAAATTTTGGAAAAATTATCAGAAAAAGGTAGGCTAGTAGCTTTTGATTTGGATGATGATGCTGTGAAAGAAGCCAAAATGATATCTAATGAAAATTTTGAATTTTATAAAACAAACTTTTCTGAAATCAATCAATTCATTGAGAATGATTCTTTAACAGGAGCAATAATTGACTGTGGTGTATCTTCACCTCAGCTTGATCAGGCAGAGAGAGGGTTTAGTTTTCAAAAAGATGGTCCACTTGATATGCGATTTAATAAAGATCAGGAGCTGACCTGTTCCACAATAATTCATAATTACAGTGAAAAAGAAATATCTGATATCTTGTGGAAGCTTGGTGAGGAAGATGAATCACGCAGGATAGCAAGGTTTATTATTAAGAGAAGAGAGTTAAAAAAAATTGATGGAACTTTAGACCTAGCAAATATTATTAAGGAAGCAAAAAGAAAAAAAACAAAAAAACATGCAGCAACAAAATCATTCCAGGCCTTAAGAATGGCTGTGAACTCTGAACTTGAAAGTCTATCAAGATGTCTTGAATCACTTAAAAATAAACTTATTGAATCAGGCAAAATAGTAGTTATCTCTTTTCATTCACTTGAAGATCGAATTGCTAAACAGGCCTTTAAGAACAAACCAAACCTTGTCGAAAAAAAAATCCCTCTATTTGAAGGTGAATTAAAACAGGAATTTAAGGTAAGCAAGGTGTTAAGCCCAACTGATACTGAAATATCAATGAACCCAAGGTCTAGAAGCGCTAAAATGAGAATAATTGAGAAGTTATGAAAATTATTGATTATAGTCTGATGGCAGTCTTTGTAGTCCTTGTAGCTCTGTCGTTCACAAAAGTTTTACTAGTTTTTGAATATAAGCGAAGTTTTAATCATATGGATAGCGTACAAGAAAAGATTTTCTATTTACAAAACCAAAATACTAAACTTAAGTTAGAAATAGCCCTGATAAAGTCATCACCATTCATTTATGAGAAAGCACTTGAAATAGGAATGAAAGAACCTGAAATAGTGAAATGACCAAACTGCGCCTTCTTTTCATTATTTTCTTAATCCTTCTAGTTATTCCAAGTGTTAGATATTATCAATTAAATCTAGAACGAGATAAGTTTATAAAAGCATCGGAAGTAAGGAGCATTGCCTCAAAATTAAGCATACAACCTAGAAAAAAAATTCTTGATAGGAATGGAATTGAGCTAGCGACAGATATTTTAAGACCAACACTACTCTTCAAAAATGAAACTAATAAAAGAAAAGCACTAAATATTTTGTTGGATAAAAAACAAGAAATATTCCTGAATACAAATAGAAGGCTTTATTTAGAAAATAAGATTTCTCAAAAAACTTTAACAGAAATTCAGAA
Organism: Gammaproteobacteria bacterium; assembly: GCA_002684055.1. Classification (GTDB taxonomy): domain Bacteria; phylum Pseudomonadota; class Gammaproteobacteria; order Magnimaribacterales; family TMED112; genus TMED112. The sequence goes on along the minus strand of NYUL01000005.1, from coordinate 6,079 downwards.
AGCTTGTAGTTGTTCTCCAGTAAAAGAAGATACTTTTAAAAGATACTATCCGTATGGCAGTATTTTTGGACCAGTTGTAGGTTTTTCTGGCACTGATGGTGGTCTTGAAGGAATTGAGAAAGTAAAAGATGCTTTTCTAGTCATGGGAAGTGAGAGATTAACTTATAGCAAAAGTCTTAAAGGGGAAAAGTTATCTGGAAGCTTAGATAGGTATCTTGACCAAGAAAAATCAGAGGGCTTATCTTTAACCTTAGATACCAACTTACAATTCAAGCTTTTTGAGGAATTAAAAACTGCAATTTCTANTTCAAAAGCTATAGGNGGTTCTGCATTAATAATGGATGCATTAACGGGAGAGATTATGGCAATGGTTAGCTACCCATCCTTTAATCCAAATAATTCACAAAGGGTTATTGAAAGGAACAGAGTGATAGAAGATTTTTTCGAGCCAGGATCTTTAATCAAGCCTATTACTGTTGCTGGAGCTCTAAGATTAAACCTTATCCAAAAAGATACAGTTATTGATACTAACCCAGGCTTTATAACGCTTTCTGGTTTCAAAAGAAGTGAGGCTGGAGGAAAAAATTTTGGGAATATATCTCCTTCTCAAATTATTTCTAAGTCTTCTCAGGTTGGAATAGCTAAGATCTCTATTAAATTCACTTCTGAAGAGATGAGGCAAAACCTTAGGTTATTCGGGTTTGGAGAATACCTTAATATGAACTGGTTGAACAATAGTAACGGCAGGATGATAGATGCTGCAAAATTATATGATATTGATAAAGCGTCCTTGGGTTATGGGTATAGTCTCACATCTAACTTGCTTCAGTTAGCCAGAGCATATAGTGCGTTTGCCAATGAAGGAGTAATGGTAGAACCAAAAATTTTTCTTGAAGAGAAAGTCATGAGAAAAAGAGTCCTTACTAAATCAAACGCATCATTCATATTGGATTCATTAAGAATGACAATTCTGGAAGGCACTGCATCCAACCTTAAAGATGAAGAAGTTAATATTGCTGGTAAAACAGGAACATCCGAAAAGTACATTGAAGGCGTGGGTTATGCAGCAGAAAAATANATTTCAAGCTTCGCATCAATTTTNCCAGCCCAGAAACCAAAATACATAATGATTGTTTCAATTGATGAGCCAGATCCTAATAAATATTTTGGTGGAGACGTTTCTGCTCCAGTTGTTGCTAAAATGTCTAAGTTCATGAAGAGGCTGAAATACTTATAATGAACCCCTTTTTAGAGTTGAATCCTAATGAAAATTTTAGCTCAAAATCTACTTACCTATCGAAGGATGACATTTTTTTGTCAATAAATGGTGGAGCTAAATATTTAAATAAAAATGATATTCAAAAAGCAAAATATATATNTATTGATGAAGAAGATCAATTAGAGAGTAATAGTAAATTTAAGGTTATCAAAGGATTGAATAAAAACTATTTAAGTTGGATTGAGGAGTATTACCAAATAGTTCATTCAAATTTTAATAATATTTTTATTACCGGCACTAATGGAAAAACTTCTGCGGTAAATTTTCTATCTCAGGTTTTTAAATTTAATAATTTTAGTTTTGCCTCTACTGGAACACTTGGCACTTTTCTTAATCAAAAGAAATATTTTCATAATGAGCTTACCACTGAGAATCCAGTTTTTATCAGGCGATTAATGTCTAAGTGCACCAAAGAGAGCATTGAAAATATATTTTTTGAAGCTTCTTCAATTGGAATTGATCAAGGAAGGTTAGAAGGTTTAAATATTAACCATGCGATTATCACAAACATATCTCGAGACCATATTGACTACCACAAGAGCATGGAAAGTTACATAGAGGCAAAGATCAAATTAATTTCTGGTAATGATTTAGAGACTGTTGCTCTTAATATAGATGACGAAATTATAAGGAGAAGAATTAAAGAATTAACTTCAGAAGTAATTTTTACCGTATCAGATAAAAATAAAAATGCTGACATTTTTTTTACTTTACTCAACCAAGATAATGATGGTTCTATAGAATTTAAAACAGAAACTCCATGGGGAAGATTTGTAGTCCAAGGTAAATTAATTTCAAAATTCAATATATATAATATTTTGCTTACGCTTCCATACTTTCAATCGATTCATAAAGATTGCGATAAATTTTTTGATGCAGTCCAAACCCTGAATCTTCCAAAAGGAAGGCTAGATCAAGTTAGTAAAAATATTTATGTTGATTATGCCCACACTCCTGTTGCATTAGAAGAAGTTTGTAATAATCTACAAAAAAAAGGTGCAGGATTAGCGATTGTATTTGGCGCTGGAGGAGACAGAGACGAGGGAAAAAGAAAATTGATGGGTGAGGTTGTAGATAAATATTGCAATAAAATTTATATAACAAATGATAATCCTCGCTTTGAAGACCCAAATCAGATCTCAGCTATGATTCAAGAGGGAATTTCTAAGAAAAATAAAACACACATAGAGCTGAACAGATCTCTTGCAATTAAAAAAGCCATTGATGAGCTAAAGGATGATGAAATTTTATTAATCGCAGGAAAAGGTCATGAGAATAGTCAGATTGTTGGAAATAGAATTATAGAATATTCTGATTACGAAGAAATTAAGAAATGTATAGTTTAGGNAAAAANTTAAGCTTAAATGAATTNTCTGAAATATTGGAAATAAANAATCATACGGATNATTATTTCTTTGAAAGATTAGTTTTTGACTCTAGAGTTGCTAAAAAAGGCGANTTATTTATCCCGTTAAAAGGNTCAANCCANGATGGAGAAAAATTTNTCACTGATGTNGTTGAGCAAGGTGCANCAGCANTAACAATTCAAAATATTTGTGGACCAACNTTAAAGGTAGAGAATATCTATGAAAGTCTTTTAAAAATTTGTAAATANAAAATTTCTTTATTTAAACCAAAAATTATTTTTATTACTGGCAGNTATGGTAAGACAACTATTAAAGATATGCTGAAAACAGCACTTGGTTCAAGATGTCATGCCAGCAAAGAAAATGAGAATAATGAATTTGGAATACCATTCACTATATTAAGTATGCCTTCAGATAGTCAGTATCTTGTCGTTGAATGTGGTGCAAGAAAAACTGGCGATTTTGATTTAATCTCCTCAAAATTATTTTGCGATTTATTTATCTTGACAGCTATTGCAGAGAACCATCTAAGTACGTTTGGTACTATCGAAAATATTGAAAAAACTAAAATGAAGCTTAGGGAATGCCTGCTTAAAAAAAGCAATTTTATAGATGGCCGAGAAGTGAATAAAAAGAATATTCATGAAACTAATAAAGAGATTATCAGGCAGGCATTAACCTTATTATCTTTGAAGATAGATATTAATGAAATTACTTTTGATTCTTCAGATGGAAGAGGGAATATAATTTGTAAGCATAATGGTGAAATCATTGATCAAACTTATAATGCCCATCCTGACACCGTTCTTGCTACTGCTCTGGAAGAAGACCCAGAAAAAACAATTCTTATACTTGGTGATATGGCAGAATTGGGCGATGATGAACATGATATCCACTTGAAAACACTTGCTAGACTCTCAAACTATGAAATCTTTTTTACTGGACTAATTTATAAAGAAATTAAAGACAGTTTCGATAATAAAAATCATACTTATTTTAATAATGAGGATGATTTTCCAATCAAATATTTAACTAAACAGCTCGAGGCTAGAAAAAAAATCTATTTTAAAGGGTCCAGGTCTAGTAAAATGGAGCGATACCTTAAAATTTTATTAAATGATTGAATTATTACTAAGTTTGCTATCTGAAAAATCACCTTTTTTAAATTTATTTTCTTATTTAACAACTCGTACATTTTTATCTACTTTAACAGGATTGTTGCTTGTCCTATTTTTGGGTGAATCATTTATTAGCAAGATTAGAGCAATTCAATTCAATCAAGCTGTTGGAGATAGAGGTCCAGACTCTCATAAAGTCAAAGATGGAACACCAACAATGGGTGGAGTACTNATTATAGGAAGCGTAATTTTTTCAAGTTTGCTTTGGGGGGACTTCTCAAATAGGTTTTTACTTATTGCCTTGCTATGTTTGTTTCTTTTTGCACTTATTGGTTTTATGGATGATTACAAAAAAGTTAAAGAAAAGAATTCTAAGGGAATATCATCTTGGGCAAAAATGACCTATCAAATTTTATGTGCAACAATAATTTCAGTTGCATTATATGCTCATATTTTTGAAAGTTTTGAGTTAGCTTATATTGTCCCTTTTTTTAAAGAAGTGTCATTATCATTAGGTCTTTTATTTATTCCAATATCTATTTTTATAATTGTAGGGAGTTCAAACGCTGTAAATCTTACAGATGGTTTGGATGGCCTAGCTATACTGCCAGTTATACTTATTACATCAGCATTGGGTCTTATTGCTTGGGCNGCTGGAAATACAATTGTTTCAGATTANTTATACATACCATACATAGATGGAACTGGAGANCTTTTAGTTGTCTGTGGTGCCTTAATAGGAGCNGGAATAGGTTTCTTATGGTTTAATGCATACCCAGCTCAAATATTTATGGGTGATGTTGGTTCACTTTCTATGGGNGCATTTATTNCTCTGATAGCAATAATTGTCAGACATGAGATTGTATTTGCTGTNATGGCTATGGTTTTCATAATGGAGGCAATGAGTGTAATTCTACAAGTCTCCTCTTTTAAGCTNAGAAAGAAGAGAATCTTCAGAATGGCTCCAATCCACCATCATTTTGAACTTATTGGCTGGAAAGAACCAAAAATTATAGTGAGGTTTTGGATCTTAACTTTTATTTTTGTTTTAGTTGGCTTGTCTTTGCTTAAAATAAGGTAATGAAATCACTTATTGTTGGATATGGTTCTACTGGCAGATCTTTTGAACGTTATTTAAAAAAGAATACGATATTATTTGATATTTTTGATGAGGATAGAAAAAAATTACCAGATGAAAGAGCTCTTGAAACCCTTAGCTCAGCAACAATTTCTAGTTATGAAAAACTATATGTATCTCCCGGAGTAAATCTAAGAAAGTACTTTACACCTTCTGAAATAGATAATTTAGTTTATGAGTCTGATTTAGATATTTTTTTTAAAGAAAATGAATCTATAAAAATTGGAGTAACTGGCACCAATGGAAAAAGTACTCTTGTAAGCTACCTTAATCAAGCATTAAATCTTGCTAGCAGCTCAATTGCATTAGGGAACATTGGTGAGCCATTATTAGATCATATTGAACATAAGAATAAATATAGTGTGATAGAGGTATCTAGTTTTCAACTAGAAAAGATGGAAAAAAATAATTTTGATTTTTCATTTATAACCAATATTCATAAAGATCATATAGATTTTCATGGAGATTTTGAAACCTATAAAAAAGAGAAATTAAAAATCTGCTCTGAAAAAGGTCAAACTTTTTTTTGTGATGAGTATGATTATCGAAATATAGCTATCAATTTTGTAAAAAAGTTGGAGTCTTATGTGATTAATAAACAAACTAAATTTATTAACTTACCTTTTAGGCTGGAAAAAGTTTCAGAGAAATTTATAAATGATTCTAAATCTACTAACTCCTCATCTCTTTTTTATGCTCTAAATAGATTAGATTTTAAAGGAGACTTAATTATGTGTGGAAATCCTGCCAAAGAAGGTTACGAGCAGCTCAAAATTTTGGGCCCAAGAAAAGTTTATATTTATGGAAAACATAAAATTGAATTATCAAAACTCATTTCACACCCAAACCTTTCAATCCATGAAAATCTTTTTGAAATTTTTGAAATTTTAAAGAAAGAAAGCAATAAAGAATTAGTGTTATTTAGTCCAGGTAATCCAAGTGGCAATGATTATAAAAATTACATTGAGAGGGGAGAGCATTTTAATAAATTAAAGGGGGAGTATTTTTGATTAACAAAAAAGAAAATTTGCTAGATATTGCTTTGCTGGCTCCAATTTTAATAATAACCACCATAAGCTTGCTATTTATTTATTCTTCGTCAAATGTCATAGCATATGCTGATTATGGTAATCCATTTTTTTTTCTACAGAGACAAATAATAGCTCTTTCAATATCA
>NYUL01000063.1 GCA_002684055.1 Gammaproteobacteria bacterium | reverse complement strand
TAAATGGTCTCACCACATCATGTACAATGATAATGCTTTCAGGGCTAATATTTTCAAGCCCCTTTAAAACTGATTCAGCTCTTGTATCTCCCCCATCAATGAATTGAATTTTATGGTCTTTTGCAATATCCAGATCAGAAAAATAATCATCATTATTATTAATGGGCACAATTATTTTTTTGATTCTGTCAATTTGTAAAAAATTTTTTAGCGTTTTTTCAATTATTGTTTCTTGGCTAATTTTGAAATATTGTTTTGGCAAATTTGAATCAAATCTTGTGCCAAAGCCTGCAGAGGGTATGATTGCAAATACTTCTTTATTCTGGTTCATCATCAAAGTACTCTTCTTCCTCTTTTATCAATCCTAAGTTTTCTCGAGCAATATGTTCAACATATTCATTATTGTTCTTTAGAAGATTTATTTCTTCTTTAAATGCTTCATTTTCAGATGCAATAATTTGGAGCTCTTCTTCTTTCTTGTTTATTAAGGATTCAATCTTTCCATTCTCCTCGAAACTAAAATCACCATAAGCCAGGTCGTATACTAGGGAGGCAGAAATTATTAGCATGAAAAATAAGATTATCGGTTTTAAATTTTTTTTCAGCGAGCTCATGGATAAAGTTCATCTTCAATCATAAGCAAACGATTGTATTTTGCTGTTCTGTCTGATCTAGCAGGAGCTCCTGTTTTGATTTGTTTAGCATCNACAGCCACAGCTAGNTCTGAAATAAAAGTATCTTCAGTTTCNCCTGATCTNTGAGAAATTACAGTTCCATAATTATTATCTTTTGCTAAAGANATAGTTTTTAGGGTTTCAGATAAAGTACCAACTTGATTGAGCTTAATAAGTATGGAATTTGCAGCAGCTTCACTAATGCCTTTTTTCAATATTTTCTCCTGAGTGACAAAAATATCATCACCAACTATCTGAAGATTGTTNTTGCTTGTAAAGCTTTTCCACGAATTCCAATCTGCTTCATCAAAAGGGTCTTCTATGGATTTAATCTNNAAATTTTGTGCTAGATCTGACATATACTCAACCATTTCATTAGAGNNTAGTTTTTTATTTTCCCCTTCTAGGTAATAGTAGTTATCTTTGTATAATTCAGAGGCAGCACAGTCTAAAGCTATAGACATATCATCTAAATATCTCAGTCCTGTATTCTCAATAGAAGAAATTATNGTTTCTAGAACCTCTTTAGATTGGCCAAGGTTTGGAGCAAAGCCTCCTTCATCACCAACAGAAATACTATGACCTTCATCAGCTAAATGTTTTTTTAAGTTCATGTAAACTTCTACAGATTTAGCCAAACCTTCTTTAAATGAAAATTTACTTGAGGGGATAATCATAAATTCTTGGATATCCACATCATTATTTGCATGACAACCGCCATTCAAAATATTNAGCATTGGTATTGGGATNGACATTGNAGAACTTTTACCGGAAATATTTCTATAAATGATATTTAGATNTTCATACAAAGGTGTATTTAATGAGCTGGCTGCAGCTCTAGCGCACGCNAAAGAAACAGATAATATAGCATTCGCTCCAATCATTGATTTATTTTCAGTGCCATCTATTTCTATCAACCTTTCATCAATGGCAAGCTGATTATCAGGGCTTATTTCTTGGAGCGCGCTAAGTGTTGATTCTGCATTAAGTGCAGCTTTTAAAGTGCCTAATCCTTTGTACCTAGATACATCATTATCCCTTAATTCATGTGCTTCAAGTTTACCTGTGGAGGCTCCACTAGGCACTAACGCTGTTCCTACACTACCATCATCAAGATGTATTTTGGTGCATAAAGTCGGGCGCCCTCTTGAATCTAGAACTTCAAGTGATCTTATCTTTTCAATTTTCATTTTTAAATATTCTTAACGAAATCATCAAGAGCAATCACTCTTTTCATAAAGTTATCAAGGTCTGCTAACTTGAGAGCACATGGTCCGTCACATTTTGCNTCACTTGGTTCTGGGTGTGTCTCAATAAAAAGCCCAGCTATGTTTTGTGAAATACCAGCCTTAGCTAATTCATAAACATATTGGCCTCTTCCGCCTGTACTCTTCTCCAACATTCCAGGCTGTTGCAGAGAATGTGTAACATCAAAAAATACTGGGTTTCCTTCTTGTTTTAGAATCTGGAAGTTCAATGTGTCTACTACGAGATTGTTATAACCAAATACGTTGCCTCTTTCACATAAAATGACATTTTCATTACCTGCTGCCCTGCATTTTTTTACAGCATGAAACATTTCCTTTGCAGATGAAAATTGAGGTTTCTTAATATTAATAATTTTATTTGTTTTAGATGCTGCAACTATTAAGTCGGTTTGCCTGCATAGGAAGGCTGGAATCTGTAAAACATCACAGACTTCTGCAACTACTTCTGCTTGGCTTGGTTCGTGAATGTCTGTAATCAAAGGTAGCTCAAATCTATCCTTAACTTTCTGTAGGCTCTCTAAGCCTTTTTCCAGACCTGGGCCTCTAAAAGAATCTAGCGATGAGCGGTTAGCTTTATCAAATGAAGCCTTAAAGACATAATTAAAATTATATTTTTCTGAAACTTCCTTAAATTTTTCAGCAACCTCAAAAAGAAGATCATCTGATTCAATTACATTTACGCCACCGAATACTGTTAGCTTGCTGTTATTCGATATTTCTTGATTATTAATTTTCATTTTTTACCTTTTAATTTTACCGCCGTATTAACAAAATCATTAAACAACGGGTGTCCATTTTTTGGTTTAGATGTAAATTCTGGATGAAATTGACAAGCAACAAACCAAGGGTGTTCTTTTAGCTCAATCATTTCGACTAGATTATGCATTTCTGATCTTGCAGATATTATTAAGCCTTTTTCTTCTAATGAAGGAATAAATTCTGGATTCACTTCATATCTATGCCGATGTCTTTCGAAGATTGAACTATTCTTATAAAGTTTTTTCGCTAGTGTGCCTTTCTTTAGTGACGCCTTTTGTGCTCCCAATCGCATAGTTCCACCTTTATCTGATTTTTGGTCTCTTTTTTCTACTGATCCGTCCTCATTTTTCCATTCAGTCACCAAAGAAATGACATTATTTTTGGTTTTCTTATTGAACTCAGTACTATTAGCGTCCTTAAGCTTTAATAAATTTCTTGCCATCTCTATTATTGCTATTTGCAGGCCTAGACAGATTCCAAAATATGGTATTTTTGTCTCTCTTGCGTATCGCGCAGCAAGTACCATGCCTTCAATTCCTCTATCACCAAAACCACCTGGAACGAGTATGGCATCTGAATCTTTCAGATTTTTTTTATAATTTTTTGCATCTAATTCTTCTGAATTTACGAATGAAATTAATACTTTGGTATCGTTATGTATTCCTGCGTGATCAAGTGCTTCAATTAAAGAGAAGTACGCATCTTTTAAATCAACATATTTGCCAACAAATGAAACTTTAACTTCTTTTGATGGGTGCAACTTTCTTTTAACTACTTTCTTCCATTCCTTGAGATTTGGTGAATTTTTTTCTAGTTGTAGTTTGGTGGTAAGAATACTATCTAGACCTTCATTTGCAAGAAAAACTGGAGCTTGATAAATTGTGTCTAAGTTCGGCAATGAAATTACAGTACCTTTTGGCATCGAACAAAATAGACCTATTTTATCTTTACTCCCTTCTGTGAGCTCAAATTCTGACCTGCATATTAGAATATCTGGCTGCACACCTAGGCTTCTGTACTCTTTTACTGAATGTTGTGTTGGTTTTGTTTTTAACTCTCCTGCATTGGAGAGATATGGAACCAACGTAAGGTGCAAATAAGCCGTTTGGAAACCTTTTAATTCGAGCCCTAACTGTCTAATAGCCTCAATAAATGATTGACTTTCAATATCACCAACAGTGCCGCCTATTTCAACAATTGCAATATCACAGTTACTCGAAGCTTCAATTATTCTTCTCTTGATTTCATCTGTGATATGAGGAATTATCTGAACTGTCTTGCCTAGATATTCTCCTTTTCTTTCTTTTTTAAGGACAGAGTAATAAATCTTTCCAGCAGTGAAATTATTTTTCTTTGTACAAGTGTTATCAATAAAACGTTCATAATGACCAAGGTCAAGATCAGTTTCAGTACCATCTTCAAGAACAAAAACTTCACCATGTTGAAATGGACTCATGGTGCCAGGATCAACATTAAAATATGGGTCAAGCTTTATAACAGAAACTTTGTAACCTTTTGATTCAAGAATAGATCCAATAGAAGCCGAGGCGATCCCTTTCCCCAGAGATGAAACAACTCCTCCCGTGACGAATATAAACCGCGTATCTTTCAGCAAAACAAAATCCTTAAGCTATTCTAAATAATTTTTAGAGACTCTACCTGAGATATTAGCTAATAAGTTATANNTAATTGTATTAAATTCAGCAGATAGCATAGATAAATCAGAATCAAAGTCCCAGATATTNACTNCATCANCAATTTTTATTGTGTNATCTTGGCCAAGNTNAATTAATAGAAGATCCATATTAGCCTTTCCAGCAGTCTTGAAAGCTTTCCCATTAATTTTAACATTTACTGGATTAATGAAATACGGCAATCCATCCCCATAACCAAGTGGAATTGCAGCAACTAANCAGTCTTCATTTGCTACCCATGAGCCATCGTAGCCAACTTTTGCTCCTGATTTTATTGGTCTNATAGACATAANTCTNGAACTTANTGACGAGACATTTTTTGTGCCATGCTCATTGTATTTTCCACCATATATAGCTATCCCTGGTCTGACAACTTCGTGGTGTGATGNGGGNAAATTGAAGACAGCCCCTGAATTGGCTAAACTTTTTTTAAATTTAATATTTTTGGTAACTTCATTAAATATTTCTATTTGCTCTAATGTCTGTTTGTCGTCTTTAATACTGGAGGCTGCTAAATGAGACATGATCAATATCTCTTTTACTTTAAGTTCTGATGTGGTCTGTAGTATTTCTTCAAATTCATGTAAATCAAAACCTAAACGATTCATACCAGTATTGATTTTTATCCATGCCCTAGAATTAGCCAGATTATAGTTACTTATTCCATCAAGCTGCCANTTAGAGTGAAGTACAAAATCAAACTTATGTTTCTCGATAATCTCATAGTCTGATTGCTCATGAACTCCCTGAAGCAATAATATTGGTTTATTTGTGCAAGCTCTCAATTCAAGCGCTTCATCCATAGTAATTACTGAAAATGATTCAACACTACTTTCAATAGTTTTTGCAACTTCTACTGCGCTCAATCCATAGCTATTAGCTTTTACTACTGCCTGGATGTCGGCATCTGTAAATTTTTTGATTACATTAATGTTGTGACTAAGGTTTGATAACCTAATCTTCAGTTCTGTCTTGCGCATAGCTATTCATTATCTCAGGTGCAAGATCACCAAATCTTGTTAGCTCATCTCTAAAGGACAATAGGACCCTCTTTGTAGGCCCATTTCTATGTTTGACTAAATTGAGTTCTGCGACATTTTTCCATTCTTCGTTCTTATTATAAACATAATCTCTATAGAGCATAAATATTAGGTCTGCATCCTGCTCAATAGCTCCAGAGTCACGCAGGTCTGACATTTTTGGTCTTCTTCCTTTGCCATCTTTTCCTTCTACGTTTCTGTTTAATTGAGATAAAACTATAACTGGAGCATTAACTTCTTTTGCTAGATGTTTCAGGGATCTGGAAATATCAGAAAGCTCATTTGTTCTGCTATCAATTCTGTTGCCTGGCATTTGCATCAACTGAATATAGTCAATAACTACAAGACTTACCCCACCTTTTTCTCTATATTGTTTCCCTAGCCTTCGGCATTTTGCCCTAATTTCCATTGGGGAAATGTTTGGTTGGTCGTCAATATAAATATCTAACTTTTTTAGCTTTGCTGAATGCTGTGCTATTTTTTCCCACTGCCTATCAGTCAAATTAGCAGATTTAACATTTGATTGCGAAATGCCTGCCATAGATGCCATCATTCGAGATGTTAAGGACTGAGATGACATCTCAAGACTGAAAACAGCAACACAACCATCTTCATTTTTTCCAACATTTTCAGCAATGTTCATTGCAAGAGATGTTTTACCCATACTTGGCCTACCAGCAATTACTATTAGATCTTCTTTCTGTAGACCTTGGGTAAGACCATCTACAGCTTTGAATCCTGATGATAAGCCAATTAACTCGCCCTGTTTTTTTGCGAGTTCGCCCAGCCTATCAAGCGTTTGTCCGACAAATTGTTCTATTTTTTGCAAAGAGTCTGTCTTTTGACGGTTTTCCGATAGCTCAAAAATTTTTTCTTCAGCTTCACTTAAAATTAGGTCGCTAGATTTACCTTGTGGGTCTTTTAATACTCTTAGCAAATCATCCAAAACTTTTCTTAAGTTCCTTTCAATTGACTGATCTTTTACTGATGTAGCATAACTATCTGCACTCAAAGCAGATATAGGTATAGTTTGAAGTTCTTTTAAATATTCGACTCCACCAACCCTTTTCAGTGAGTTTTTTCTATCGAGTAGCTTTGAGACTGTTATATAGTCAACCGCTTTACCTTGGTCAGCTAGCTCTTTAATACAATCATAGATTTCTTTATGAACATCTGATTCGAAATCGGTTGAGCTTAATACAGCATCAACTTCGGGGTACTTTTCTCTTGAAAGTAGTAGGGACCCTAAGACTGCTTGTTCTAATTCTGTGTTGCTTGGCATTACGTTGGTTTTACTTCTATAGATATAGATTTAACTATTTCTGGATGAAGTTCAACGTTTACAGTGAATTCTCCGACCTCTTTTATAGGTCCAGACAATAAAATGATTGATGACTTGGTGATAAAGTCGTGTCCATCAGCATGCAATGCGTCTAAAATCTCATTGACTCCAACAGAACCAAAAAGCGTGCCACTTTCTTGTGCATTCGCCAATATAGTGAGTTTCAGATCTTTAATATGAATTGCATTTGCTTCAGCAAGTGAAAGCTCATCTTGTGCTTTTTTAAGGTATTCTTCTTTTTTCTCCTCAAAATCTTTGATGTACTGATCAGTTGCAGGCAAAGCTTTGTGATAAGGCAATAAGAAGTTCCGTGCAAAGCCAGATTTCACATCTACAATATCACCTATATTTCCAAGGTTTTTAATCTTGGTTACTAAAACAACTTTCATTTATTTTCTTCGATTTTGTGTTTGTCTGTGAATGGTAGAAGTCCAAGGAGTCTTGCCTTTTTCACAGCTTTAGTTAGCTTTCTTTGATCTTTGGCATTTAGTCTTGTATATCGGGATGAATTGATCTTGCCATTTTCAGATATGAAACCTCTGAGTGTATCAGGATCTCTGTAATCAATATTTACTTTTTTATCGTCAGTCATTATGAAGTTAATTTTACTGTTAAATGTCTAAAAACATTTTGATCATACCTGAATTTTTCTTCAAGCAAATTGAGTGTTTCAGGCTCTACGTTTACGTCTAAATGTACATAATTAGCGTAATTCATATTGTTTATTGGATAAGCGAGCTGTCTTTTTCCTAATAATTTAGTGTCAACCAAGTCGCCCTTGTTATCAGTAATAACTTTTTTTAACCCGTCAATGAAATCATCAACTTCATCCATCGTATTGGGGTTTAAAAGAAGCATTAATTCGTATTTTTGCATTACAACTCGGTTCTTATCCATTCAAGCACTCGGGCTATGATACCCTTGCTTTGGTTAAAGGTAAACTCTTTATCTTGTTCTAAAGCATAAAATTTTACCAGTCCCAACAAAGCACTAAATTCAGGTTTCAAAAGTTTTGAAGATTTTTTTGGTAAATTATTTTCTGGCTTTCCAATTTTAAAATTATTTTTTGTGATCTTTTCCCCCAAATTTACCATTCCCTCCATATTTGCACAGCCTCCTGTTAGCACAAATCCACCTGGAATATAATTAATCAAGCCATTCTCCTCTAAACAACTAATACAATGCGCTAATATCTTAGAGAGTGAATGTTCAATTTGACCTGCAAGTACTTTTCTCGAAACTGTGTGAGGGCTGCCTGAAACGTTAATTTTTAATATATCTTCGCTTGCAATATCTGAAAATGCACAACCATATTTTTTCTTAATTTTCTCAGCATCACCTTGTGGAATATCTAGTGCTAAAGCAATACGCTCCGTAACATAATCTCCTGCATAAGGTAAAACTTTAGAAAAGAAAATGGAGCCATTTACATATACTGAAATATCTGTTGTTCCAGCACCAATATCAATTAAACATACTCCCAGCTTTTTTTGTTCTTCGCTTAAAATTACCTCTGCAACCCCTAATTGATTAAAATAAAAGTTTGTTACCGTTAGTGATTTTGAGACGGAGCGAATACATTTTAAAATATTTTCCTTTGTATTCTTTGAGCAGTGAATTAAATGAGATCTAGCTTCTAGCTTTATTCCACTCATTCCCAGTGGATCAGTTATACCGTTCTGGCCGTCGACTAAATACTCGTTTGGTAAAGCATATAAAAGTGTTTTATCATTTGGCACTTTCATAGTTTTAGACATATTGAGGGCTTTTTCTATGTCAGTAAACGTAACTTCACGGTCCGTTATTTTTACTTGACCAGTTGAGTTTGTGCTTGATACTTCCTCTCCAGACAAGCCAATCTGTACT
>NYUL01000062.1 GCA_002684055.1 Gammaproteobacteria bacterium | reverse complement strand
GAACGATCATCTTAGCAAATGCAACAAGAGATGCAGAAAAGACTAGAGGTGAAGGCGATGCAATTGCAACATCTACTTATGCAGAAGCTTACAACAGAGATCCAGAGTTTTATGACTTTACAAGAAGTTTAAGAGCTTATAGAAATACTTTCAGTGATCAAGGAGATATTTTATTAATAGATCCTGATAGTGATTACTTTAAATATTTAAATAAATCTAAACCTCAGTAAGATAATTGATGAAGAAATCCTTAATCCTCGTTGGCACTCAATGGGGAGACGAGGGTAAGGGTAAAATCGTTGATTTTTTCTCAAAGAAGTTTGATGCAGTTTGCCGTTTTCAAGGCGGTCATAATGCTGGTCATACAATCTACAAAGAAGATAAAAAATTTGTTCTTCACCTAATACCTTCGGGAGTCTTCTACGATCATGCTACTTGTTTTATAGGACAGGGCGTAATTCTTTCAATTGATTCTTTGTTAGAAGAAATAACACAACTTGAAGACAAAGGTATTGAGTTAGAGGGCAAACTTAGGATCAGCCGGTACTGTAGTTTGCTTCTTCCTTTGCATGCAAAAATTGACCAACTTCGAGAAGATAACAAAAACTCCATAGGCACAACAAGAAGAGGTATTGGGCCTGCATATGAAGATAAAACTGCTCGAAGAAGTATTAAAGCATTTGATTTGGAAGATAATGAACTTTTAGAACATAAATTAAAGGGTCTTGTTGAGTACTACAATTTTCAAGTAAAGAATATCCATGATTCAGAACCATTTGTTTATGAGGATGTCTATAACGAGTTAGTTGGGTCATATAAAAAAGCAGCCAAATATTTTGGTGACGTGACCGATACACTAGAGAATATTTATGAGGAAGGAGGAAACATTCTGTATGAAGGTGCTCAAGGCACTCTACTAGATGTTGATTATGGGACTTATCCTTATGTAACTTCATCAAACACTTTAGCCACTTCAGTTGGCATAGGCTCAGGATTTCCAAAAAGCATTTATTCAGATGTTCTAGGCATTGCCAAAGCTTATACTACAAGGGTAGGGGCTGGCCCCTTTCCCACAGAGTTATTTTGTGAAGAAGGAAAGAAAATAGCAGAATTAGGCCATGAGTTTGGAGCAACAACTGGCAGGCCCAGAAGGTGTGGTTGGTTAGATTTGGTAGCCTTAAAGTACTCAGCTAAACTTAATAATCTTACTGAACTTTGCATAACCAAACTTGATGTTCTTGATTCATTTGAGGAGATTAAGGTTTGCATTGATTATGAAGTTGATAATAAAAAAACAGGTTTTAAATCAAGATTACTTCATAAAGCAAAGCCTGTTTATAAGTCATTTGAGGGTTGGAATTCTTCTTTAGAAAAGTGTGAGAATTATGATTCTCTTCCTGCGAAGGCAAAAGTTTTTCTACAATATATTGAAGATTTTGTAGGGGTCAAAATAGGTTTAATTTCAAACGGGCCTAATAGAGAAGACTTAATCCATAGATAGCTCTGAAGCACGATTTTTTGCTGCATCAATAGCATCTGAAAAAACTTTTATAAAATTCTGATCGTAAAGAAGATTTAAACCAGCTTCAGTTGTGCCACCTTTCGATTTGATACTACCAATCAAATCTTCTAAATTCTCACCATTTTTTATTGCACTTATAAGGCTGGTCAAGAATAGTAAAGTAATATCTCTTTTAGATATGCCATCAGGGATTAACTCATCTAGTCTATTTTCAAATTCGTTAATAATCTCAAAATAAAATGCAGGACCACTCCCTATCAAAGATGTATGAAGATTAATTTTTTCCTCATTTTCTACCAAGAATGCTTTCCCTAAAAAATTAAATATCTCGAGAATTTCGTCGTTTTCTTCTGNAGAAAAGATGCTTGTGANNCCAAGATTATCTCTTACGCCAATATTGGGCATTGCTCTAAATAATTTTCTGCCTGGTAGNGCATTTTTNAGATTTTCTAGTGTAACTCCTGCTGCAACACTGACTATTTTTGTTTGCTTATCAACAATTTCATTCAATGATAAACATAAGTCGTACATGTCTTTAGGCTTTACACAAATCATTATAATGTCAGATTCATTACATATATTCTTAAGACTTTTTTCTGGTATAGATTCTTCTGCAAGCCAAGCTAAGTTACTTGTATTTCTGTCATGACCAGTAATTGAATATGCAGTATTTTTTTGCAAGCCTTTAATTATGGCTTTAGCCATATGACCACAACCAATAAACCCTATTTTTTGCATATTAAGATTTTAATATTTTTTCTAAAGTTGCGTTGATAAATTTGTATGAGTTCTGTGAGCAAAACTTTTTGCTTAACCTAACACCTTCATCAATCAAGATTTCTCTTGGTGTCTGTTCGAGCGATGATTCAGCTTGGATGATAAGGATAATATTCATCTCCATTACTTCTATCGTTCTTATTCCAAACATTTCCACTTCAGCAATTTCTGAAACAACTTTTTTAAGCTCCGATATATCTTTAGTTATATGACTAAAGATATTCCTAAACAAAATATAATCTATTTTTGTTTTTCTAAAATCTTTCCTAAAAGAGTCCTCGATCGATTTCGCACTATTATGGCCAAATGAGAACTCATAAAGTGCTTGCACCAATAATTCACGGGCATTAACTTTTTCTTTATATTGACTAAGATTTTTCATTATTATGAAGACATCATTTGAAAAAGAGATTCAATGAACTCCTTTCCTTTATTCATTTTTTGGGGATTAATTCTTTCCTCAGCTTGAACTTTGTTATCTACAGTAAGCACACCATTAATAAGCGGATGATCACATAATTCTAGAGCAAGAGCTGCTAGATCTTGAAATGTTTGTTTTGAAACAAGCTTAAAATGAGGTGTATCACCTTTGATTACCAAACCAACTGCCATTATTCCATCGTAATCCATACCTGGCGCTGCTCTTTTTATAGTTGCAGCCAATTCTAATGAACCAGGGCAAAATTTTAGATCAAGCTTTACATCATGTTTTGCAGCAATTCTTTTAATTTCATCTAATAAAGGTGAAAGAAGTTCTGTATTCCACACTGTAGTAACNATGAGGATATGTTTATNGGNTAAATTCCCAAAAAAATCNTTAAAATTAGGTGCATTATTCATCGATAAAACCTTCAATTTCGATATTAAATCCNGACAAGCCACTGTATTTTGTTGGCGTTCCCAAAACCTTAATTTTATTTAATCCAATAGCTCTTAAAATCTGAGAACCTATTCCTATAACTCTTCTATTTCTTTTTGGTTCTATGCTTTCATCTTTAAGNATAGATAGCCAATATCCTTTGGCATCTCTATGATTTATAAGTACAAATACTCCTGATCCTTCTTCTGAAATCCTTTTAAGGGATTTTCTTATTGACCATTTTTTTCCAATTTCATCAATGCCTAAAGTATCTTGTAAAACACTCTGAGTTTGCACCCTTACTATTGGTACATCTATTTTTTCTGGTGAGCCCTTAGTTAAAGAGAAATGGTGTTCATCAAAAATAACGTCACGCCATACATCTAATTTGAAATCTCCAAACTCTGTCGATACATTCTTTGTGTGCACGTTTTCAATTGTTGACTCTTTTGATAATTTGTAATCAATTAAGTCTGCTATAGTGCCGACTTTAAGATCATGTTTAGCNCCAAATTTTAAAAGATCATCTCTTCTTGCCATAGTGCCATCGTCATTCATGATTTCGCAGATNACNCCAGCCNCTGAAAAGCCAGCCAAAGAGGCAAGATCACAAGCAGCTTCGGTATGCCCAGCCCTTGCAAGTACGCCACCTTTCATAGCTTGTAATGGGAAAACATGGCCCGGTTGGACTATGTCATTTTCTGTCGCTGATTNGCTTACAGCTGTTTTAATAGTGTGAGCTCTATCCTTAGCTGAAATACCAGTAGTTATGCCTGTTTTAGCCTCAATGGAGACAGTAAAAGCTGTCCTATTGCTTGTTTTATTGTTATTTGTCATCGGTTTAAGNTTTAATTTTTGACACTTTTCTGACTCTAATGCTAAACAAATAAGGCCCCTACCATTAGTTGCCATGAAATTAATAATTTCTGGAGTTACTGNATCAGCTGCACATATGAGGTCACCTTCATTTTCTCTATCCTCATCATCAAGAATAATTACCATCTTCCCTTTTTTTAGGTCGGAAATTATTTCTGGAATTTCATTTTTNTTCATTTTTCAAATATGGTTTTTTTATCACGGTCAATTGTATACGATGATTTAAGACTTAACCCACATTTATCAATTATTCTATTGTCCTCAAACCATGGAACACCACCTTCNCCTAAACTGTCTGGTGACTGNTAAACAATTANTTGATCACATAAGCCTTCATGCAAAAAACTATTTACAAGTTTTGGTCCTGCTTCTACTAATACCGAATTAATTTCTTTGTGAGATAAATCTTTTATAACTTCTTTTAAATTTCTCTCTTTATTTATTGTCACATTCTTGTCTTTAAAAAAAATTAGATTTGAATCCCATTCTTCTTGGGANGTTAGTAGNATTTTTCTTGGNTGCAGGGTAGGGAATTCTACTCTAGCATNCATCCGTGGTTGATCATCTCTTACAGTATTGCCGCCTGTAAGAATTACATCATGTTCTGCTCTTACTTTCTGAACATCACTACGTGAAGCAGCAGAAGTAATCCAGGTTGTGCTTCCATTTCTATTGTAGGACATCCAATCTGCTGAAGAAGCAATTTTTATCGTTACATAAGGCCTCTTATTTTCATGTTTAAAAAAGAAAAATTTATTGAGCTCTCTTACCTCTGGTGCAAGTATGCCAGCACTTACATCAAGGCCAGCATCCCTTAATCTTTTAATGCCTTTCCCTGCAACTATTGGATTAGGATCCAGACTACCAATAACAATTTTTTTAATACCTGATGCAATAATTTTCTCAGTACAGGGTGGAGTTTTGCCATGATGATTGCATGGTTCTAAAGTACAAAACATGACATGATCAAAATCAAACTTATCTTTAAAAGCATTGAAACAATTGACTTCAGCATGAGGGCCACCAAACTTNTCATGTGCCCCCTCCGCTAGTATTTCTCCATCTTTTACAATCAAAGCACCTACCATAGGGTTTGGTTTTGTAAGGTATTTATAGGGTGCAGAAATTTCTATGGCTCTTTTCATGAGCAATTCGTAGTTCATTAGTCTTTAGATAATTCAGAAACTTCGTCAGCGAAGTCTTTAATGTCTTGAAAATTTTGATAGACAGAAGCAAATCTTACATAGGCTACCTGGTCAAGTTCTTTAAGCTGGTTCATTACCTGTTTTCCAATTACTTGAGCTTCTATTTCTCTCTCGCCAATTTTTCTTATGTAATCTTTTACCTTATGAAGGGCATCTTCAATCTGATCTGCAGAGACAGGTCTTTTTTCTAACGCTGTTAAGAGTCCGGCTCTAAGTTTTTCTTCATCGAAAGGTTCCCGCCTTTCATTGGATTTAATAATTCTTGGCATCACAAGTTCTGCTGCCTCGTAGGTAGAAAATCTCTCACCACAATCTATACATTCTCTTCTTCTTTTGATTTGTGAACCGTTGGTGACTAGTCTTGAATCGACTACTTTGGTTTCTTCTTTTGTGCAAAATGGACAAAACATTATTTATAAACAGGAAATTTGGCACATAATTCCTTTACCCTTTGTCTTACTATATCAAGTTCGTCATTTTTGTCTTTATTTTCAATAGCATCACATATTAGGTCTGCCACAAGTATTGCTTCCTCAGTAGCAAAACCCCTGGTTGTCATTGCAGGTGTACCGATTCTGACACCTGAAGTGACAAATGGTGATTCAGGGTCATTTGGAATTGAGTTTTTATTAACAGTTATATTAACTGTTCCAAGAAGTTCTTCAGCTAATTTTCCAGTAACATTTTTGTTCCTAAGATCCATAAGAATTAGGTGATTTTCTGTGATTGGCTGAACTAAATCAAAACCTCTTTCACTAAACCTTTCACACATAGTTTGAGCATTTGAGATTATCTGTGCTTGATAGTTTTTAAAATCCTGAGTCATAGCTTCCTTGAAGCAAACAGCTTTAGCTGCAATCACATGCATAAGTGGTCCGCCTTGTGATCCCGGAAAGACAGCAAAATTTAGTTTCTTTTGAAAATCCTCATCCTCGTTGGAAAGAATAATTCCGGACCTAGGACCTCTTAGAGATTTATGAGTCGTGCTTGTTACTACATGCGCATATTCAACTGGATTTGGATATACTCCCCCTGCGACTAACCCTGAAACATGGGCCATATCTACAAGCAAATAAGCGCCGACTTCATCAGCAATTTCTCTAAATAGTTTCCAATTGACTACGCCCATAAAAGCAGAGAAACCTGCAACAATCATTTTAGGCTTATGTTCTTTTGCAAGTCTGGCTACTTCTGCATAATTAATGTCGCCAGTTTCTGGGTCAAGCCCATATTGAATTGCATTGAAATTCTTGCCTGAAAAATTTACCTTGGCACCATGAGTCAAATGACCGCCTTGATCTAGTGCCATACCTAAAAAAGTATCTCCCGGCTCCAATAGAGCTAGAAAAACAGCAGCATTAGCTGATGCTCCTGAATGTGGCTGCACATTTGCAAATTTAGCATTAAAAAGTGCTTTTGCTCTTTCAATGGCTAAAGTCTCAGCACCATCAACATGCTCACATCCTCCGTAATAACGTTTATTTGGATAGCCTTCTGCGTATTTATTTGTCAGCACACTACCTTGTGCTTCCAGCACTCTCTTTGATGCATAGTTTTCAGATGCTATTAGTTCAATGTGTTCTTCTTGTCTATTAGATTCTGCTTCTAGAAATTTTGATAAATCTGAATCATATTCAGCAATCTTCTGATTTTGAGTTCTTATAAATTCATTCATGGTTTTTTATGTTTAAACTTTGATTTTCTTTTAGGATAACAAGCTCGACAAATAGGGCATTCAAGACCGAAGCAACCTCTAGCAGAACAATACTTCCTAGCATACATAATAATTTGGATATGAAGTTTATTCCATTGTTCAGTAGGGAAAAACTTCTTTAAATCTTTTTCAGTAGTAGAGACATTCTTGCCAGATGATAATCCCCACCTCTGCGCACATCGGTGGATATGAGTATCAACAGGAAATGATGGTATGCCAAATGCTTGAGAAACAACAACTGATGCAGTTTTATGACCGACTCCTGGTAGGGTTTCTAGTGATTCGAGATCTTGTGGCACAAGACCGTTATAGTTATTGACTAGGATCTGCGAAAGCTTTTTTATGGCCTTTGATTTTTGAGGTCCCAGCCCACATGGTTTTATTATTTTATATATTTGTTCTTGGCTTAAAAACTGCATCTTTTCTGGGTTTGAAGCCTTTAAAAACAAAGCAGGAGTTACTTGATTAACTCGTTCATCAGTGCATTGGGCAGACAGTAAAACTGCAATTAGAAGTGTAAATGGATCAACATGATCGAGCGGCACATCCGGGTCAGGGAAATGCTCATTCAAAATTTGTACTATTTTTTCTCTTTTCTCGCTTTTTCTCAATGTTTCAAAAGTTTGCTTACCTAGTTAATTGTTATATTATATGAGGATAAATATCTTATGGGAGAGTATATGAGATACATATTATTAATATTAGTTCTGCTAGTCAGTTCTTTTTCTTATGCTCAAGAAAATTCTGAATCTGTTGATACAGAAAATATTGAGGAAGTTGTTACATCAGCTTTAAGAAAGGAAACTGCTCTACAGGATACTGGTCTAGCTGTTACAGTTATTTCTGCAACAGATATCGAATCAAAGAACCTAAAGGAATTTTACGACTTTCAGTTTAATGTTCCAGGTGTTCTTTTCCAAAAAACTAACTTCTCTGGTGCAGGTGTCCAGATAAGAGGTATCTCCAACTATGCAGTTGGTGGTTCATTTGCTGCTGTTGCTTCAATGCAACAAGACGGCATTCTTATGGGTAACCTACAAATGGCTCAAAACGAGTTGTTTGATCTAGAAAGTTTTGAGGTTCTAAGGGGTCCACAAGGAACTCTTTATGGCGGTAATAACCCAGGCGGTACTTTCATTATGAACAGTGTCGATCCGGGTGAAGAAGTAGATGCTTATTTCAAAGCGGAATTTGGTGATAAAAATCTTGAGAGATACACAGGTGCTATGACATTTGGTGCTGGTGAAAGAGTTAGAACAAGATTTTCGTTCAGATCTTTAAGAAGAGACGGATACACTGAAAACCTTTTTGATGGAACTGATATTGACGACAGAAAATACTCTGGCGTAAGAATGAAAACAATTTTTGATATATCTGATGACACAACATTGAAGCTAACAGTTCTTCATAACGAAGAAGAAGATTCAAGACTTAGAGTTCAAAGAGCGGCTTGTAACATCAACCCTCTTCTAGGTTGTGATCAATGGGGCGATGGCTTACCAACAAGTGGAGCAAGTCATTCAGGTGTTAGTGCATTTGGTTCAATCGATTTTATTACATTGAACTACCCAGGTAATATTGTTCAACCTGACTTATCTTTAAGTTATACAGATGGTGCAATATTCCCACAAGATATTAATCAAACATTCTCATCTTTGAATCCAAAAAATGACAGATATGACTACAGTGCAGCTTTGGCACTAGAGCATGTTATAAACGATAATTACACTTTATACATGACAGCTGGTTACAATGATCAAGAGTACGATCATTCTCAGTCATTAAATGGTTATGCAGCGAATAGAGCTTATAGAATGGGTCCTATTCAAGCAAATATCTTTGGAACAGAAAGAAATTTCCAAACAACTGAGGAAGCTGACTCTTCTCTTTCAAACTACACAACTAAGCAGTTTGAGATAAGAATAGCTTCAGATTTAGATTCCAGAACCAACGGTACTGGTGGTATCTTTCTTTATACAAATGATGGTCTAACTAACTATCGTGTTACTTCTCCAGGTATGCAATATTACTCTGATGTAAGTAGAGGCCCTATCGGTGGAATGTTTCCTGACTTAGGTGTCTACGGTGGTCTAGGATTCTGGGCAACGTATTTCACAACATATGGTGGCGTAGCAGTAGATAACATTACTAACGGAGTTGTTAGCGCAGCTATAGACTATGTTACTAATGATCCAACAACGCCTGCACAAATTGCAGCTTTAATACCGCAATTAATTGCAGCAGGCCAATGTGTAGATCCAGCTACTGATTGTGCTCAATTAGCACAACAAGTTCTTGTTGGTAATGCTGCACAACTTCCACAAATTGTTGGAGCAGGTACCGTTGCTGGTGTAGCTCAATCTCATACAGATGCAGCTAACCAGGTAAGAGCACTTGCATCTTTACCTCCAAGCGTTGTTTTAGCAGGCGGTGGAATTCCGATTCTTCCAGCTTTGCCTGAATGGCAACAGCAATTCCAGTCTTATAATAGAAATGAGAACGATACACTTGGTATATTTGTCGAAACAAATACTGAATTAAATAATCGTTGGTTTGATAACCTAACTATAGGTGGAAGATACAATCAAATCACTGTTACTGATTATGTTTTCTCAGGAATTACAGATATTTCACAATCACTGGCTGGTTATAACGGAACTATTAATGGTTTCCCAAATCCTCCAGAGCAGTCTGTAGATCTAACTGAGTTCACAGGTAGAGTTATCTTAGATAAGAAACTTGATGGTGAAAGATTCTCTTTCTTAGATGGTACTTTGTTATATGCTAAGTTCGATAGAGGTTTAAAATCCGGTGGATTTAACCCAACATCAAACTTGCTGCCTGGTGAAAATTCATCCTTAGTTGATGCTGAAATACACAATGTATTTGAGCTTGGTACTAAAGGCACATACTTAGGTGGAGCATTACAATTAAATGGATCTTTATACTGGAATGCAGTTACTGGTATGCAGTTAAACAAGATTATTGGTTTAGCGTCACAAACATTCAACTCTGACGTTGATGTGAATGGTGCAGAAGTCGAAATATTGTTTGCACCTAGCATGTCTTCAAGATTTAACTTTACAGGTTCTATTCAAAATTCAGAACTTGCTGGTTATGAAGACTATGATCCAAGAAACCCATATGGAATTTCATCAGTTGATGTAAGTACTGTTGGAAATTCTCAAGGTGTTGTATTTGGTATGACAGACGTAGGCATGATCTACAGAAGTTTAGGTAGTACATGTAATCAACCATTTAACGCTTTGGTTGGTCCAGCATGTCCTAACACAGGTTTTGTTATTCAAGACCTTTCTGGTAGAAAGTTACCGGGTGTACCTGATATGAATTTCTCAATGGGTTACGAAGTCGATGTTGTAAACAATGATAAAGGTCTGGTAACTGCTAGACTTGATTATGTTTATAGAGGGGACTTCTTCCTAACTGTATTTAATAATGATCATGAACTAGTTGATGAATTTGATTTCATGAACTTTGATCTAAGCTATTCATCACCTGATGGGAAATGGATGGTTGATCTATATGTTCATAATATAGAAGATAAAGATATTGTTACTGGTGCATTTGTCGGTTCTCAATCAAATGGAGGTGGTTATAACCTTTATTTCCAAGAGCCAATGAATGGTGGTATATCAATACAATATAACTTCTAATACATAAGATTTTATATAATGAAACCTCTGCTTCGGCAGAGGTTTTTTTTTGGAGAAAAGAATTAATAAATATTTAGAAAATTTAGTGAACGCTCTCAGGGAAGAAAATGAAGCCAATACTGAGATGCTCGATAATTTTTATAAATACCTAGAGACTGAGGATAAAATTTATTTAAAGTTAGCCAATAAACAGCTCAGGGAAATTTTAAAAGGCGCTGGTTTTGGTATTTTGTTAATCCTACCATTTTCTCCAATTACAATACCTTACTTATTCAAGAGAGCCGAAAGGCTTGGCATTGATATTATTCCAAGCTGGTATAAAAAACTTGATTTAAATGATGAGGAAAACAAGTTAAAATAATTCATTCCGGAGATTTTAAAAATGAAAAATGTAGTAATAGTTGATAGCGTAAGAACAGGATTAGCGAAGTCATTTAGAGGGACTTTTAATATGACCAGGGGTGACGATATGATTTCACACCTAATAGATGAGATGCTTGCTAGAAACCCTAATCTTCCTGCAGATGCAGTAGAAGATGTCATCATGGGTTGCGGTAATCCAGAAGGAGCAACAGGACATAACATTGGTAGAAATGCAGTAATTCTATCCAAATTACCTATAACAGTTGGCGGTACGACAGTTAATAGATACTGCTCATCAGGCTTACAAACAATATCAATGGCAGCTGGCCAAATTATGGCAGGTGGGTACGATACCATTATTGCTGGTGGAGTTGAATCCATAACTATGACTACACCAAACATGAATATGAATGGTTTTGTAAATGACAAAATTAATGCAGAAAACCCAGGAATTTATTTTCCTATGGGCACTACTGCAGAAGTAGTAGCCAAGAGATATAACGTTTCAAGAGAATCTCAAGATGAGTACTCCTTGCATAGCCAACTAAGGACCGCAGAAGCACAGGAAGCAGGTAGATATGATGATGAAATTGTGCCAATGAAGACGCAAATGATGCTTACAAATAAAGAAACTGGTGAGCAAAAAATGGTTGAAGCTGAATGTGTTAAAGATGAATGTAATAGACCATCTACAACAATAGAAGGACTATCTTCTCTTAAACCAGTCTTTGATGAGAATGGTAGTGTGACAGCAGGAAACTCTTCCCAAATGTCTGATGGTGCATCAATTACACTTGTAATGTCTGAAGAGAAAGCACTAGATTTAGGGTTAAAGCCTAAAGCTTACTTTAGAGGGTTCACTACTGTTGGTTGCAATCCAGATGAAATGGGTATTGGTCCAGTCTTTGCTATACCAAAATTGCTTGAACAAAATAAACTTAGTATCGAGGATATTGGTTTGTGGGAATTAAATGAGGCTTTTGCTGTGCAAGTGGTTTATTGTCGTGATGAGTTAGGGATCCCGATGGATAGATTAAATGTTGATGGTGGGTCTATAGCTATAGGCCATCCTTTTGGCATGACAGGATCTAGATTAGCCGGGCACCTAGTAAGAGAATTAGAAAATAGAGATCAACAATTTGGTGTTGTTACTATGTGTGTTGGTGGTGGTATGGGAGCAGCTGGCCTGTTCGAAAGATACCCTTCTTAGTGAATAAAGAAGCATATTTTCTAGACCAATACATTAAGCCTTGCACTGAAGTAAGTGAAAAGTTTCCACTTAGGGTCGGTGACGATTGTGCAATAATTAAAGCAGGTAGTGATCTGCTTACTTCCACTGATAGTTCTGTAGAGGGAATCCATTTTCCAAAAGATTTAAATCCATATTTCATTGCATATAGGTCTATAGCTATTGCTGCTTCTGACATTATTGCAATGGGATCATATCCAGAAGGGTATTTACTCAGCATTACTCATCCTGATCCATCAGATGAGTGGTTTAGTGATTTCACAACTGGTATTAATGAATTCAATAAGCTACATAATACAAAACTTATTGGTGGCGACCTTTCAAAGGGACCACTAAATATTTGTGTAACAGTTTTTGGTTCTGCACTTAATAAAATAGTTATGAGAAATGGAGCTAGAGAAAATGATGATATTCATATTTCCAATGTATTGGGTTTAGGTAAAGCAGGCCATGATGCTTTTATNAAGGGGGATTTANNAATGCCAAACCAATANATGAAACCAGAGCTNCTNTCTAAAAAAGATATTNTGGGTCTCAATACTTTNATTAATTCTGCTATTGATATATCAGATGGGCTNTTAATAGATTTAAAAAGAGTTTGCAAACTATCAGAAAAGGGTGCAAATGTGGTGCTTAATGATGAAATTATCTGCACAGATTACCAAGATTTAGCAGCTGGAGATGATTATGTTTTGTTATTTACTGCCGATGAAAATAACCGCNGCCNAATTTTGGAACTCCTGCCAAAAAGCAAAATAATTGGCAAAATTATTNAAGATAAAGCNCTGCAAGTAGAAGACTCAAATGGTTTACCAGTCACTTTTGATAGTTTAGGCTGGGATTCTTTTAAAAGTTAGCAATTTTTTTCTTCAAGCTTTCTANATCAAGACCATTGAGTTCAAGGATTTGATTTCTNCTNCCATGAGCAGGAAAATCATCTTGTAGGCCAAGTGTCAAAACAGGCTTCAAGATTTGTTGCTGAGATANATATTCATTAACAGCACTACCNGCTCCACCAATTATAGTATGGTCTTCAANCGTCACAATTTTTGAGTATTTATGGACTAGATTATTAATTAGTTCATGATCCAATGGTTTCACAAACCTCATATCATAAAGACCAAGATTAAGTTCATTAGCAATTTCTTCAGCTCTATCTATGAGAACACCAAAGTTTAANATACAGGTTTCCTCTCCATCTCTGATTTTTCTACCTTTTCCAATTTCAATGGTTGAAAGCTCTTTCTTGATTTCTGCACCTTTACCAGATCCTCTTGGGTATCTAATTGCTGCAGGACCTTTGTATTCATAGCAAGAATTAAGTAAAACTCTCATTTCATTTTCATCTGAGGGNGTTGCTATCACTATATTTGGAATACATCTCATAAAACTAATATCAAAATTACCTGAGTGTGTTGGACCATCCTCGCCCACTATACCAGCCCTATCNAAGGCAAANGTTACATCTGTATTCTCGAGACATACATCATGAATTAGCTGATCATATGCTCTTTGTAGAAAGGTTGAATATATTGCAACTACAGGCTTCATGCCACCTAATGCTAAACCAGCACCAAAAGTAACAGCATGTTGTTCTGCGATGGCAACATCATAAAACCTATCTGGAAATTTCTTTTCGAAATTAACCATCCCTGACCCTTCTGTCATAGCAGGAGTAATAGCTACAAGTTTTCTATCNGTTTCAGCTTTATCACACAACCATTCTCCAAAAATATCTTGAAACTTTATTTTTGAAGCAGGAGGGTTAGCTTCTATTTTAGATATTGCATGAAACTTAATTCTTTCATTCTCTGCTGGTTCAAAGCCAGCCCCTTTCTTGGTAATTATATGGAGAAGATAGGGGTCTTTTTTTTCTTTCATTCTCTGTAACGTTTTTACAAGTAATTTCACATCATGCCCATCTATTGGTCCTATATAGTGCAGACCTAAATCTTCAAAAAGATTTCCAGGCATTACCGCTGACTTTAAATTATCTTTTAAGGTCCTTGATATNTGTAAACCAAANGGNANGNTNTTCATNACTTTTTTTCCGCTTGATTTAAGTTTCTTATAGCTTTTTGAAGCCCATACTTTTGCCAAGTAGTCTGATAANCCACCTCTATTCTTTGAAATGGACATATCGTTATCATTCAAAATAATATTTAAGTCTCTACCCAAGTGCCCTGCATGCATAAGGCCCTCAAAAGCAAGGCCGGCTGTCATAGCTCCATCACCAATAACAGAAAATACTGTTTTACCATCTTTTAACATTTGGCTGGCTTCATTGAGACCAAGAGATGCACTTATAGAAGTACTTGAATGCCCAACGCTCATTGCATCATATTCAGATTCAGTAATTGAAGGAAAAGCTGCCAATCCATTTAATTGTCTCATTTGATCCATTTTATTTTTTCTGCCTGAAAGTATTTTATGAGGATATGCCTGATGACCTGTATCCCAAACGATTTTATCGTGTGGAAGATCTAAAACATAATGAAGAGCGATTGTTAACTCAATTGCTCCTAAACCTGCTCCAAAGTGACCACCTGTTTTACTCACTGTATAAAGCAAAAACTCTCTCAATTCATCTGCAAGAAGTGGCAAATCATCAAGATCTAATTTTTTTAAATCACTAGGAAAATCTACTTGATCTAAAAGTAGATTAGAGGGTTTAGTTTGTGGAAATTCTTTAAAAATTTTCATTATTTTCTGCGGCTAAAAAGATCTTTTAAATAATTACTTATAGGGTGGTTATTTAATCCTAATTTCATTATTGATTCCATAGTTATAGCTTCATATTTTTTAATTTCAATTAATGTTTCTGTAGTTCCTATCACTAGAGGCGCACTTTTCTTATTTTTGCCTAGATCTTTATTTGTTGCTTTCCCTAGATTTTCCTCTGATTCCTCAAGGTCGAGTAAATCGTCAATTAATTGAAAAGATACTCCCACACTGTTTGCAATATTTTCCCAATGCTTATTTCTTTTATCTGCCATTTGTGCAGGCGCTAATATGCAAAACTCTAGCAATAGCCCAGTTTTTAGATGGTTCATATGTATTATTTGATCTTTAGAAACTTCTTGGTCTTCAAACTGGATGTCCAGTGCTTGCCCCTGAATCATGCCTTCATGACCGATTGTTTCCACAAAAAATTTTATCAATTGTACTTTTACATCATCTGGAATAATCTTATCTTCAAGAATCACTTGAATTGCCATTGATTGCATAGCATCACCTGCTAAAACAGCAGTAGATTCTGAATATTTTTTATGTAATGTTGGTTTTCCGCGTCTTAAGTCATCATCATCCATACAAGGTAAATCATCATGTACTAATGAATATGTATGCACCACTTCAGTTGCTACAGCAAGAGCATCAAGACTCTCCATAGCAATATTTAGAGCATCTCCTACTAAATAAATTAATGTTGGCCTAACTCTTTTTCCTGGGTTGGAAAGAGCATAGATAATAGATTCATTAATTTGATTAGAGCTGCTAATAAGGGAGTTTAGCTTTCTATTTACTCTATCTTGAAGCTTGGCTTCAAAATTATGTTCATTAAGAATTGTCACTATCAAACGGTTTTGTATCGCCGTCTTGAGTCAGTTCTTTAATTTTATTCTCAGCAGATTCAAGCTCTTTTTGACAAACCTTAATTAAGGTTATGCCCTTTTCAAAACTTTTTAGCGACTCATCCAGACTTGGCTCACCATCTTCAAGAGACTTAACGATTGTTTCTAACTCTTTAATTGATTCTTCAAATTTTGCCATTTAAAAATTTTACCTTATGTTGGACCTTTTTAAAAAAGTTCTCTTACTTTGTTTGGTATTGATGTAACGAAGTTTCTGGCTGCCATTCTGTAATCTTTTAAATTTTCTAATACCATTAAGAATGAAGGGGTGACAAGAAGGGTAATAATTGTGCTGAAGCCAAGACCCCAACATATGCTTATGCCAAACACTTGATACCATTTAACTGTTGAAGTGCCTTCATAAACTGCTCTATTAAGCACATCAATGCTATATCCAAAAGATAAGAATAAAAGCCCAAAAATAGTTGTAACCGTTGTCAATAGAACAGGTCTCAGCCTGCTCATGCAAGTTTCTGATATTAAATCTGCTGCTGACTTATCAGGGAAGTCCAGCCGTAGTTTATTAAAGGTATCAATTAACACAATATTATTGTTAACTACAATTCCTGCAAGACCAACAAGAGCAGTTCCTGTCATTATCGTAGAAGGTTCCGAGCCAGAGACCGTCAACCCTAAAAATACTCCTGCTGTAGAAAATAAGACTGATAAAAGTATTACTATGGGTTGTGAAATGCTATTAAATTGAGTCACT
>NYUL01000061.1 GCA_002684055.1 Gammaproteobacteria bacterium | reverse complement strand
TTCTGTTACTGTAACTTCATTAAATTCCTTTTGAGGCGATGTTTCGTATTGATACGCATATTCTGTTTCTTGTAGAAACGCAAACATTGCCGGCACGTGAATGAGAGGATTTTTATCAGGAGGGCCAGTCTCCAACAAACAAACTGTTACTTGTGGGTCTTCGGTTAATCTATTTGCAAGCACACAGCCTGCAGACCCTCCACCTACAATTACATAGTCAAACTCTGTCATACCTTTTTAGTCTTATCCCATACTAGGAATGGTATATAAGTTATAAAGAAAACCACAAGCGCCAATGGAGCTACACCAAGCATATGAAATGGTGGAGGTGGCATTAAATCCATAAGAGATTCGCCATCAGGAGTATCCATTAGATACCAATAATTAGCTTCACCACCAATAATTAGATTGATAATTAATATAGGAATAAGCAGCAATATTGTAATGACAGCCATTTTCCAGAAATTTTGCAAGTAAGGCCTATATTTTAATACTGCTAGCGCAAAAAATATTCCTAAAATAATTTGCCCATGCCCATAGAAAAACATAATGAATTCAATATTGGGCCAAGTAAATTCTAAATCTGGAGTAAGAAGAGCCATAATTGCTCCACCTATGCCCCAATAAAATGGTAGTTCAAAAAACAGTTGGTTTTTCTTTTCTTGTAATAAGAAAATGCCTATCAAAACAGCGCTAAAGTTGCACATATGAAGAGGTAAGTATGTTTCCCATGGTCTATCAAAACCATATATATAGATGAATGGTTTAGTAGCCTCAAATAATAAAAGTGACACTCCAATTAGCTTCCCTGCATTTTCTTGCACTTTATTGTTTAAAAAATTTCCCAGCACACAAAGTATTAAAATAATAAAAAAAGTATATATAAGTGCATTTGTATGCAGCGCACCGAACAGAACAAATGGTTCTGTACTATTAAAAACTTCAAACATGTAACCCCCCAAAACCTTTCTCTAATAATACAACCTGTGTTGATAGATACAAAATTTAATTTAAGATGAAATTAAAGAGAAAAATAATGTCGAATGATTGCCTTTTATTAAATGGAAATGGAAAGCCAGTTAGTTACTTTCCTCTGTCCACTATTGACTGGAAAACAGCAATCCGACTGCTAATAACAAAGAATATTATTGTTATAAAAAGCCATGAAAAGTGGTCAGTACGATCCCCATCAATGGAAATTGAAGTGCCTAGCATAATAATGTTAAGAAGGTTTCACAAATTTCAAAATTACGTGAAGTTCTCTAGATCAAATATTTTTCTAAGAGATATGTATAGGTGCCAATATTGTAATGACATATTTGATAATAAGCAGTTAACNCTTGATCATGTGATTCCAAGATCTAAAGGTGGTCAAACAAATTGGGAGAATATTGTTACTTCATGCAGATCCTGCAACACCAGTAAAGGAGCTAAACCTATGCAACCAATAAATAGACCAATAAAACCAAGTTTTGCCCATTTACTTAATGGGCACAAACTTAATAAAAAAGATTTTCCTGATCAGGCTTGGGCGGATTATATTTTTTAATACTTTACAGAGCAGCCATAGGGTCTGGTCTTTTTATCTTCGACTTCTTCCCCTGACATTAATTGNCTTACTGCATTTCTAACATAGTTTTTTGCTCTGCTTAAATCTGTNGAAAATAAAGCACCAGTATTGCCNAANTTATCAATAGCGCCTTGGTACTGNACCTTGCCCATCTCATCGATTACAAACATATGAGGAGTAGTTTTTGCACTAAACAATCTCCCTACCTCACCTTTTTTATCTAGCAGCACATGTGTAGGATTTGCATCTCGGTCAGCTGTTAATTGTTTTGCTTGGGTGCTAGAAATGTAGCCTTGCTTGCCTTCTGCAGAAGATACTACCGAAAGCCATACAACTTCATTATCAGTCATATCTTTTTGTAGGGTTTGCATATTTCTAGTTTCATAGTGCCTTTTTACAAAAGGACAATCATGGTTAGTCCATTCAAGAACAACCTTTTTACCTCTAAATTCATCAAGGGAAACAATTTGTTTATCCTGATTCATTAGACTGAACGATGGCGCAGTTTCACCATTTTTTACTGATGAAAAGGCTAAAAAACCTATAACAAGCATACTCAAAATTCTAATATTCATTAACAACCTCCATTAAATAGTTTTCAGTTAATATTTCATTAAGAACCATTGGTTCGTCAAGTTTATTATTCCAATAAATATATAGTGGAATACCAGACCTGTTGTATTTTTCAATTTGCATAGCAATTTCAGGACTTCTATTTGTCCAATCAGCTTTAAGATAAGTAATATTTTTTTCATCAAATTTTGCAAATGTTGCATCTGTGAAGGCTACCCCCTCATTGACCTTACATGTGATACACCAAGCAGCAGTAAAATTAATAAAATACGCTTTACCTTCTTGTTGCAATTCTTTCTCTTTTTCGATGGACCAGCTTAGAGAGTTTGAGTCTTTAGTAACACCTATTGGTTCAAATTCCCACTTATATAACTGAACTCCCCATACAGATAAAATTATACTTGCAATCAAGGTTGCATATCTAAGTTTGATAGTGATTAACCAAGCACCAAAGGCCGCTGAAAACCATCCAACTAGTACTAATAACAGAGAATTAGGATCTACTTGGTTAGCCAGAACCCAAAGAAGCCATATCGCAGCCCCAAACATCATGAAACCAAAAAATTGTTTGAGAGTTTCCATCCATTGTCCAGGTTTTGGTAAGAAGTTAACCAGCGAAGGAAATAAAGCTATTAAGAAATAAGGCAAAGCAAATCCTAATGCTAAAGATAGAAATATCAAATATGAATATATATCTGGTTGCACCAATGCAAAACCTAAGGCAGCTCCCATAAATGGTGCAGTACATGGAGATGCAACTACTACTGATAAGGCACCTGTTAGAAATGAGTTTAACGGACCAGAGCCATCTGCATATTTCTCTAATCTGCCCAGACTAGCACCTATATTTAAATCTGTAATAAGCGTAATTCCTATAACAAAAATAAGTGTTGCCAAAATAGCAACAACAAAAGGACTTTGTAATTGATACCCCCAGCCTATCAATTCACCCGCATTCTTCAGTGACACTAAAGTCAAAGCAATTGCCATGAATGTTACTACAACACCAGCAACATATGCGCCCGCATTTAAGCTGACAGCAGAATTTGATTTAGCAGAACTTTTGACAAGAGATAGGCCTTTCAAAGCTATAACTGGTAAAACACACGGCATTAAATTAAGAATTAAACCACCTATAAAAGCAAAAAATATAGCGGTGAAAATAGTGATATTGGTCTGTTTATTTAGAGACACAGGCTCATTTTTTATTTCAATAAATGAATTATCTGTTTTGACAACTCCATGTAAGTTACCGGAAAATTCATTAAATACTTGGAAGCTTAAACTTCCCTTCATGGCATCCTGCTTGTTTGAAAAATCCATAGTAGTGTCGTTAAAAGGAAAGAATTGTGATTCGCTCGAAAGTATTTCAGATTCTATAGTAAACGAGTTCTCAGCAGGTTTTATAACCAGATCTGGGGGCGCTCTAATAGGCACAAGGTTTTGCCATTTTTTCAACAGCAAACTGTCTTCTTCGATATTCAATATCTGATTTTTGAGTTTTAAGAGCAGGGTAGCTTGTTCAGGAACACAAATATCGTCGCAAACTAGAAACTTTGTGGTTATTTCAACTTCTTGATCGTCTAAATTTTCTAGTTTTAATTCAAATGGGAATACAACTTGATCAACATACCCAAAAGTCATTAGAGGAGGGTATTCAATCTTTTGTGGTCCAGGCCAATCATTTGTACTGATATCCCATCCGCTCGGAGTTGTAAATTCAAATATAGGGGGGCCGCCAGAATCTCCAGGGTTAATCCAATATGTATGCCATCCTGAAGTAAGTGTAAATTTATAGCCAAGCTTTAGAGAACCAGCTTCTTTTATAATATTGCTATCACCAATTATGGTAATTTTTGCGTGTTCTGTTTTTGCTGATTCAGCGCTAGCAACAAAAGAATAAATTATTAAAATTAAGCTTAAATATCTCATCTAAAAATAGGGCGGCATTGCCGCCCAGAATTATTTAACCTCTATAACTCGAGGTTTCTTGTGATCAGGAACCACTCTTTCCATATTTATAGTCAAAAGACCATTTTTCAAAGATGCTCCTAATACTTCAAGATCCTCTGCAAGAGTAAATTTCAATTTAAAAGCTCTTTTTGCGATACCTTTATGTAAAGTTTCAGAACTTTCAGTTCCGTCTTTTGGCCCATCATGTTTAATGGTTAGCGCGCCATCACATAACTCAATATCAAGATCTTTCTTTTCAATTCCAGCTAGAGCTACCTCTATTTGGAAATTTAGCCCATCCTTATAAATATTATATGGCGGGTAACCAGTTTGAGACTCATTAGAAATTCTTTCGAGCCTATCTACGAGATTTTCAAAACCTAAAACACGGTTCGAAAACATTGGATCAGTAAAATTAATTAACATATTAGTCCTCCTTAAAGCGACTAGTTAAATTTATGATGGCCTCACCTGAGCACCATCAATTGATAATTTAGAACTTAATTAAGAAAATTCAAGAACTTTTTTCATAAAAGTAACGTTTACTTCACAATTAATTGTTTTTTATCTATATAATGAGTAGTATAGGTTACATTATTATTAATTAAGGAGACATGATGACATTCTTTTCACGAGCAGTCTTACTATTTATATGTGGAATAGTTCAGATTTTTTTTGCGGCACATCTTTTATTTGATTGGAGTATTCTTGAGCTACCATCAGAGCTTATGTTCATACCTGGAATATTTGTTTTAACAACCTGGGCAGTACTTTCAATTGACTATCACTTTGGAAAAAAGGAAAAGACCAAGGCACTTTATGATGAATATATTGCAGACAGATATTACAAACTTGGAGCAGCAGGATTTTCAATTTTTGGACTAGGTATATTTGGTTTGTTTGCCATTCAAGATTTTTCCAATTGGAGCTTACAAGCTGCAAATGAATTTATTTTGAATTTATCATCCTTTCTCTGGTTTGTTTTTGGAGCATTGATTGTTGTTTTTTCATATGGTGACTATAAAGAGTCAGTAGATGGGTAAGGATCATAAAGATTTAGTTGTGCTTCTTACGCATAAAAGAAAAGAAGCTGGTATCACACAAGCCAGCTTGGCGGAGGCAGTACAAGTTTCTAGAAAAAGTATTAATGCGATTGAAAATGGAATCTATGTACCATCGACTGTTTTATCATTAAAAATTGCTACAGTATTGAATTGTAGTATCGAGGATATATTTAAATTACATGATGGAACTTTTCCATTACTAATGGAGTCAAACAAGTATGAATAAAAAATTACAATCACTAATTCTCTTATCCTTATTAACTCTTGGAGGTTGTGCAACAGGTGGATTTTCCCCTGATGTTGTTTCAAGAGATGCAGCTGCAAAAAGCCAATATGTCCAATCAGGCGTAGTAGTTTCAATTAGAAATGTAACCATTGAGGGAGATAGAACAAGTGGAAATATTTTTGGTTCAATCCTTGGAGCGATTGTTGGATCCAACATAGGTGGAGAGAATGATGAAACTACTCAAGAAGTTGGAGCTGTAGTCGGTACTGCAGTTGGATCAGTTGTCGGGCAAAATGTTAGTGAAAACCTTTCCAGAAAACCAGGTGTAGAAATAATTGTTAAATTAGACAGCAATAGCAGAGAGGTCTCTATTGTCCAGGAAATGCCAGAGGATGTAGATTACTCCTTCAGACCAGGCGATCAAGTTAGAATAGTTAGATCAGGTGGCAAGTCTAGAGTTGTTCCTTATAATTAAATGATTGGATACTTCAGAACTTTGGAATAAATCATTAGATATTCTCTCTAGAAGAGAGCATTCTGTTGGCGAACTTAAAACAAAGTTAAAAAAGTTTGATCCAGCATATAATGACTTGAATGAAGTGATTGAAAAACTTCTAGAATCAAATTTTCTCAATGACGAAAGGTTTGCGGAAGCATTTATTAGATCCAAATCAAATTCAGGTTATGGCCCAAACTATATTTCACAATATTTAAGAAAAAAAGGAATTTACCCCGATCAATATGACATGTACTCCTTAGAAATTGATTGGGATTCTAGCTGCCTCGCACAATTCAACAAGAAAAGCAGAAATACCAAAGTAGATTTTAAAGAAAAGGAAAAGATTTTAAGGTTTTTGGCCTATAGAGGGTTTAGTTATGAAATAATAAAAAGCGCTCTTAAAGAATTCGATTAATGGCATTAGCAAATAAATACAGACCCAAATCATTCACAGAAGTTATTGGACAAGATAATGCTGTAATTGCATTAAAAAATATTATAAAAAACCAAAATTTTCATAACGGATACATTTTTTCAGGAACAAGGGGAGTTGGAAAAACAACACTTGGAAGACTTTTTGCTAAAGCATTAAATTGTTCAAATTATGATATTGAAAACGGAGTTACTTGTAATGTATGTACCACATGTGAAGAGATTCAGAAGAATTCACACTTAGACTTAATTGAAATTGATGCTGCCTCAAGAACTGGAGTAGATGATATGAGGGAGTTGCTTGACTCTGTTCAGTACAGACCATCTCAAGGTAAATACAAAATTTATTTGATAGATGAAGTTCATATGCTATCAATGCAAAGCTTTAATGCACTGCTTAAAACATTAGAGGAGCCACCAAGCCATGTAATTTTTATCATGGCTACTACTGAAACTCATAAAATACCTAAAACAATAATTTCAAGATGCCTTCAATTTAATCTTAAATTAGTAAGTGATGAATTAATTGGAAAAAATATTGAAAAAATATTTACTGAAGAGGGCGTCAAATCTGACAAAAAATCAATTGATTTGCTTGTTGAATTGGCTAAGGGCTCTGTAAGAGACTCACTTACTTTATCAGATCAGGCTATCTCGCATTGTGATGGTAATCTTGATGAAGAATCGATATCAAAATTACATGGTGTATTAGACCTTTCCTCAACTACAAAATTATTTGAGTCAGTTTTTATAAATCAGGTTGATAAAGTTGTTGAAGAATTAAAGCGCTATCAGTCATTAGATGTTAACTATGAGATATTGTTTGATAGGGCATTAAGTTTTTTACATCAAAAAATTATTGAAACAGCTCTTTCCAATGACAAGTCGTCACAAGATTTGAACCTTTATTACCAGTTTTTTTCAAATGGATTGGTAGATGCAAAACACACAGGTAAAACCCGTGATTGCTTTGATATTGCTGTTCTAAGATGCTTAACTTTTTCCCAGAAGAATGAATCTGAATTAAAAAAAAAATCTAAAATAGCACAAATACCGAAAACAGAATCAGCACCAATAAATGAATCACAAGAAGTAATAGAAAATAAAGAGATTCAGGATACTGAAACTAACTATCAGACTGAAGTAATAGAGCAAAACACATTAAAAAATCTCACACCAGGAAACTGGTTGCAAGTATTTGATCTTTTAGATTTATCAGGCCCATCAAGGGCTTTTTTCTCAAACCTGCAAGTTGAAAAAGTCGAAGAGCCACCTGTGAATAAAATAATTTTTAAAGGTGCCGATATGTTTGTAGACAGAATTAATGATGAGAATATTTCTAGCTTAATAGCATCACTGCAAAGAGCAGGATTTCCAGCTTATACAGTAGAGATTGCAGCATCAGAAAAAGTACAGAATACACCTTCATCAAAGTGGGCGAAACAGAGGGCTCAAGATATTAGAAATTTC
This sequence comes from Gammaproteobacteria bacterium, assembly GCA_002684055.1. Taxonomy (GTDB): domain Bacteria; phylum Pseudomonadota; class Gammaproteobacteria; order Magnimaribacterales; family TMED112; genus TMED112. The sequence continues at coordinate 1,677 of NYUL01000061.1, read as the reverse complement.
AAGGAGGAGATAGTTTCAAGCGATTTATTTGCTAAATTAAAAAATGAATTAGGAGCAAATATCGATGAAAGTAAAATTATGGTGGTAGATCATGAAGAGTGATGAAAATTTATTAAGCCAACTTGTTCAGGCTTTTAAAATACTGCCAGGTATAGGTGAGAAATCAGCACAGAGAATGGCTTTTTATTTGCTTGAAAAAAATAGAGAAGGCGGCTCCAACCTAGCTAAACTTATTTCTGCTTCTGTTGAAAAAATTAGAAACTGTTCTAGTTGTAGAAACCTTACTGAGGATTTAATTTGTGATATTTGTGGAGATGATCGAAGGGATAAAAAAATAATGTGTGTTGTTGAAAGCCCAACAGATGTTCTTGCAATAGAAAAATCTGGCAGTTTCAAAGGCAAATATTTTGTCTTGATGGGTAGGCTATCTCCAATTGATGGAGTTACACCTCAAGACCTCGGGATTCCAAAGCTAGTTAGCAATATTAAGTCTTCTGAAGTTCAAGAGCTTATAATTGCAACAAGTCCTACAATTGAAGGAGATGCCACGTCATTTTATATAAAAGATCAGTTAAGCGAAAATAATATTCTTATTTCTAGGATTGCATATGGTGTTCCAATGGGTGGGGAATTAGAATATGTAGATAACACTACGCTAGGAAGAGCCATTCAAGGAAGAAGAGAGATAAATTAATGTCGATAAAATCAGACAAGTGGATTATAGAGCAGTCACAAGAGAATGAGCTAATTTCACCTTTTGAATCTCAACAAATTAGAGAGCTTGATGGTGAAAAAATAGTGTCCTATGGAGTCTCAAGCTATGGATATGATGTTAGATGTTCAAATGAATTCAAGATCTTTACAAACACTCATTCTGCTATTGTTGATCCTAAGAAATTTGATCCAAATAGCTTTATAGATGTTAAGTCAGACCAATGCATAATACCTCCAAATTCATTTGCTCTTGCAAGAACAATTGAATATTTTAAGATCCCTCGTTCAGTGCTAACTCTTTGTTTAGGTAAATCAACATATGCAAGATGTGGAATAATTGTGAATGTAACACCATTAGAACCTGAATGGGAAGGGCATGTAACTCTAGAATTTTCAAACACGACTAATCTTCCAGCTAAAATTTATGCTAATGAAGGGGTTGCACAAATGATTTTCTTTGAGTCTGATCAAGTTTGTGAAACAAGCTATAAAGATCGAGGTGGCAAATATCAGGGCCAGACCGGCGTTACCCTTCCGAAAACTTAGGCTTCTCAGAAATAATTAATACTCTTTCTTCTCCATTTCTCAAAGTAGCAATACTTTTGATTATTAAATAATCGAGTGATGGAGCAATAAAATACTTTATGGGGCCAACATTTTCTGATTCAGCTATGACTACAATTGTTTCTATAGCTCCAAAGGAGGTATTAACCGTTTCGTTTTGCAGTTGTTGGTATTTTTTTGAAACAACTTCGCCCTTTGTATTATCAAAAATATTCAAAACATAATCTTTAATTTTATATTTAGCATTTATTCTTACCTGAACGTCACTAGCTAACTGTTCAAGCACAGTACCATCAAAATTAAGATCATTAAGTTCGGGTGATTGAATAATGCCATCAGAAAAAGTGACAGAAAACTTTTTTTGCCCCTCTCTAAAGGGATCTTGTACTTTTGTTTTAA
>NYUL01000060.1 GCA_002684055.1 Gammaproteobacteria bacterium | reverse complement strand
ACGCAAATGATTGCTACTATCCATCTCACGCCAGCGGACTAAGCTATCTTTTAATTCTAATAGGCCCTTGTAAAGCCCACCGGAAGTCAGAGGTGGCGTCAGATGCGTTATTATAGTTGCATTGCTCCTACGTTTTGCCAGACTAGCCTCAGAAGGATTATTACATGCGTACAAATAAATATTTGGCAAATCGCCAATCAATCTATCTGGCCAATCTTTTCCATTTAGACCAGTCTGCTTACCTGGCATAAACTCTAACGCGCCATGCATGCCAAAGTGCAAGACGGCATTTGCATTAAAATTCAACTTTAACCATTGGTAAAAAGCGGAAAAGGCATGGGTGGGAGCAAAGCCCTTTTCGAACAGTAATCTCATAGGATCACCTTCATAGCCGAAGGTAGGTTGAACGCCCACAAACACATTTCCAAACGTCTTTCCAAGAATAAAGACTGAGCTTCCATCCGATTGAATTCGTCCAGGCGCTGAACCCCATTGCTCTTCCAATTCAGGAAGCCATGGAGTGTTCTTTACGATCCAGTCAGCACTGACCTGACTTTCTACATTTGCCTCTTGTCCATAAACTTGGGCGTTTCCAGCCAAAACCTCTTGTCTTAATTCAGCAGAGGAGTTTGGTAATTCTATTTTGTAACCAGCATCTTTCATCGCTGTTAAAGTATTAAATAGAGACTCAAAAACTTCTAAATAAGCCGCAGTACCAACCGCTCCAGCATTTGGAGGAAAGCCAAATAGAACAATAGCAATTTTGCGTTCAAATACTTCTGAACGTCTTAATTTTGCCGTTTTGACAGCACGGGCGATCAGCGCATCAACCCTTTCATTGCACGGCAGCATAGCCTTAGAAGGCTCTGCATCCCCTTGACGACCCGCAAAGACGGTTGGTGAAGTAGCGCCATCAAGCTCCGGTAGAGCCACAAGCATAGTTGTCTCAATTGGACCTAAACCAGTCGAAGAATTCTCCCATTGAGACAAAGTTTGAAATTCAAGAGGGTGTGCGGAAATATACGGGACGTTCAGCTTTGATAAGGTTTCCACAGCAGCCTCTGTATCATTATACGCTGGACCACCAACAAGGGAAAACCCAGTAAGAGAAACCAGAGTATCAATAGATGATCCAGCACCATCACTGAAATATTTCTCAATTGCTGGTCTTCCGTCTAAGCCGCCCGCGAATGCTGGTATAATTCTTATATTCCGTTCCTCAAAACCTCTTATAACTTTATCATAATGCGCGGTATCACCGCTTAAAACATATGAACGCATTAATAATAGGCCAATAGTTGCTACTGGGTTTTTGACCTCCGGAAGATCACTTAGTTCTTCTGATATACGGCCTTTTAAGTTGGGATGATAAACTCCTACATTTGGATACTCTCGAGGTGGTTCTGCTGAAACTCCTTGCCAGCTATCAACATGTGAGTAACGCGAAATTAAAAATCTCAGCATAGCCTCAATATTCTCGTCAGTACCTCCTAACCAATACTGCATTACCAAAAACCAAGCCCTCAAGTCTTGGGCTTTGCCCGGGATATATTTTAATATTTTTGGTAACCGGCGTAACATTCGCATTTTCTTCTCACCAGTCTCAGATGACGGTTTCGATGACCCCCTCAGTCTTTTCAGCAATGCTAAAGCTCCACTTTCTGGTGCCTGCATATCCAACGCACCCATGCGAGTGAGTTTAACCAGTTCAGCGTCACAAACCACACCAATCATGGCATCACAATCATCTCGCCTACTTTTTAAAATTGGCAAAATTGGCTTGATATGGTCTTCTAGAAAAAGAAGATTTACGATTATTATATCTGATTTTTCAATTGCAGCTTTAGCTTCTTCCAGAGCGCTTAGATTTTCACCCCATTCCGCTGCAGCAAAAATTGATACATCTAAACCTTTAAAATCCCCCACTAAATTAGATAACGCACGCTCACAAGGCATTGCATTGTGAGAGTCTAATGTGATTATGGAAATACGGTATGATATTTCATTCCAAGCGTTATGGAGGTGGCTATCTAGCATAATGAGCTTTTGCCTCGTAAAGTGTATCAATTGAAATTTCTATAACACCGTGATCAACAGCGTATCGTTCAGTATTTCTTTTTGCCTTTCCACGAACAAAGAAAGGGATTTTACGCAATTCTTTTTCAGCATCCGTCATCCAGATAACATTTGATGAATTTTCTTTAGGTATCGTTTCTTCGGATCTATTTTCTTTCTGCACAGTAGAAGGCTGGTGTGCTGCATGATGACTAGGACCGTTTGCATCCGAAAACTCAAAATCTTCCCTGAACATTGTGAGCAAATGCTCCTCAAGACCCATTACTAGCGGGTGCACCCATGTATCGAAAATGACATTCGCACCCTCAGGCCCCATCTGAGGAGAATAACGCGCAGGGAAATCTTGCACGTGTACTGGCGCAGAAATTACTGCACACGGGATACCAAGCCTTTTGCCTATATGCCTCTCCATTTGCGTCCCAAGAATTAGTTCGGGCGCTAACTCAGAAATTGCGCCCTCTACCTCTAAATAATCTTCAGTTATAAGGGCCTCACATCCTAAAGTTTTTCCAAAAGCTCTTACCGGCCGAGCCATTTCTCTATTAAAACAACCTAACCCAACAACCTCAAACCCTATCTCATCCTTGGCGATCCTCGCAGCGGAAATGACATGGGACCCATCACCAAAAATAAATACCCTTTTACCAGTTAGATAAGTACTATCGACAGATGCAGAATACCAAGGCAGCCGGGACGCAACTTTGTTTTGCAGGTTCGTTAAGCCCGTAATAGTCTCAATTTCAGCAATGAAATCAGAAAGCGCACCCACACCAATAGGAACAGTTTTTGTAAATGGCTGCTCAAGGCTCTTCTCAAGATACCTGCATGCACTTTCTCCTGTTTCCGGATACATCAAAACGTTGAAGTGGGCGGCTCCTAAATTTACAATATCCGATGGTTCTGACCCCATCGGAGCTACAACGTTAACCTCAATTCCTAAATTCTGGATGACCTTTTCCAGTTCCTCAACATCATCTCGATGTCGAAAACCTAGAGCAGTTGGCCCAATTAAGTTACAGCTTATATTTTCCGTCCGTGGCTGTGGCGTTGTTAATTTTTTTACGATTTGGAAGAAAGTTTCATCGGCACCAAAATTTTCTTTTCTCTGATAGCTCGGCAATTCTAAAGCAACTACAGGGATCGGGAGATCAAGCGCTTCCGCTAACCCGCCAGGATCGTCCTGAATTAATTCAGCGGTACATGAGGCACCTACTAATAAAAGATCTGGCTTAAACCTATTGTAAGCATCATGACATGCAGACTTAAATAAACTGGCCGTATCAGAACCTAAATCTCGAGCTTGAAAAGTAGTGTAGGTAACTGGCGGCCTATGATTTCTTCTTTCAATCATGGTGAATAGCAAATCAGCATAAGTATCACCTTGTGGGGCATGCAAAACTAGGTGCACTTTTTCCATTCCTGTTGCGACCCTGATGGCGCCTACATGAGGGGGGCCTTCATATGTCCAAACAGATAGCTTCATTCTATGCGCTCACCTTCAATAAATCTGCTCGTTTTAACGGGCGCGCAAATAAACTTGCCAGATCAGCGGCCTGTTCATAAAAATGAATTGGACTAAAGACTAATTCTATCGCCCATTTCGTTGAGAGGCCTTTCGATTCTAAAGGATTTGCTAATCCCAACCCGCATACCGTAAGATCAGGGTTATAATCGAATACTCTATCTAACTGTTTATCAACATCTTGCCCTTCAGAAATTTGTGTTGTAGCGGGCAGGTCGGCCAAATCTGCATAAACTAAAGACTTATGTATGAATGGACTGCCAACTTCAGTTAGCTCCATGCCGCATTCAGCAGCCAAAAACCTAGCCAATGGAATTTCAAGCTGACTATCAGGAAAAAAGAATACTGACTTTCCTCGGAGGTCACTTGCCACCGCCGCTATTGCCTGCTCTGCTCTTAATTTTGGCGCTGCTACCACTTTATCAAACTTGGCCTTTGAAACATCAAATCTTTCCGCAATTGCCCACAACCATCTTGTGGTACCATCAGCACCAAATGGAAAATTTGCGCAAATAGGTTGAGCACCCCTTCGAACCATTTCCTCATAACTGGCACCTAAGAAAGGCTGGACACAAATGAAATGAGTATTTGCGCCAATTGATACATCATCATCAAATTTTACTTGAGGAAGGACAAAAACATTTTCCAATCCAAGCTGTTCCAATAGGCGCATCATTTGATCTTGCACAATGTCAGGAAGTGCACCCAAAACAGCTAATTGGGTTTTTTCGCTAGATGGAAGCGAACGAATCACCGCCTCGAGACAGGCGTCTTCGCCCTGAGTAAAAGTAGTCTCGATGCCGGAACCTGAGAAATTAATCACATTTACATTTGGAGAATATTTTTCTGTTAATTTTTCTGCTACTGTAGACAAATCTATTTTTATTACTTCGGAAGGGCACGACCCCACTAAGAAAAGTCTTTTAATGTCAGGCCGCCTTGACAGAAGCTGACTTACATTACGATCGAGCTCCTCATGAGCATCAGCCATTCCAGCTAGATCTGTTTCCTCAAGAATCGCCGTTGCAAATCTCGGCTCAGCAAAAATCATTACCCCAGCTGCACTCTGTAGCAAATGCGCGCAGGTCCGTGAACCAACAACCAAGAAGAATGCATCTTGCATTTTTCTGTGAAGCCAAACAATAGACGTCAAACCACAAAAAACTTCATGCTGACCGCGCTCTTTCAGTATCGGAGAGTCTGCACACCCAAGTTGTGGGGCATCTTTAGGCATAACTATCCCCCATGTTTGATTGGGTTTTTGCAGCTCTAAATTTTAAAAGAAACTGACACGCATTTACGATATAAGCTAAATAAGCTAACAGCGCTAAAAGCATAAGCGACTGTTCTGTATGGTGGTTTGCAAGCAGTAAAACAACATAAGCTAAGTGTAGAAATATCACAAAAAAGCTAACAATATCCTCCCAAAAAAATGCTGGCGCAAGCAAATATTGACCAAAAACAACCTTTTCCCAGATCGCACCTGTGACCATTATTGTGAGTAAAAGTGCTGTCTTAACCAGTACTGAAATGGTGGCAATTTCATATCCTTGACCAGTCCAAAGATACCATAATACAAGAACTGTAGAAACAGCGAACGCTACAAATTGAATAGGCGCCAGAATACCCTGAATTAGGGTCCAGATACTTTCATCGCGTCGTTTCTTTTGTTCGGACGTATAGAGTTGAGGCGTCCGCCCAATCTCCCAGTTCGGTTTTTGCATTGGTGTCCCCCAAGGCTGCTTCTTAAGTAAGGTTATTGCCCCACAATACTGAATGTCAATTAAAACTTACACTTTTTACCGAAAGAGTGTATACGAGTATTTACACGTAATGAACGACCAATGCGCGACCCACGTTTAGAGTAAGCAATTATGACAAGACACTTTTTCAATTTTGGCGAAAAATTTAGTCGGATAAATTTGACAGAACGTACATGTTCTGAAAGTATCTCTGTGGGACAATTAAGTGCGGCAATTGAGAAAATAGCCCCTCATGAACCGCACGCTGAGGGCGCTTCAATGCCAAACAGAGAAATACCGTCGACTTCAACGGTCGATTTGAGAATACAAATCGACGACCTCGCAAAGAGAGCTTTGTCAGGCGTCAGGAAAAAAATGCAGCCAGGACAACAGAAAAAAATCACGGAAACGGCTGATTGGTTAACGCGATACAGCGTTTCTTTGAATTTTGATCTGGACTCTGCTCTTGACGTTCTGGACCAAAAATCAATTCCTGCGGAAGTACTCATAGATTATTGTATACCCCTAGCGGCAGAGCACCTAGGGAATGACTGGGCGGACGATCTTAAAGGTTTTGGCCAAGTCACCTTGGCAACATCAAGACTTCAAATGATTTTGAATAATTTAATAACACATCGCAACAGCGATGCTGAAATTATATCCCGCCACGGTCTAATGCTCATAATCTGTAAGGATGAGCAGCATACTCTTGGACCATCAATACTAGCGGATCAACTCAGAAGACGTGGGCAGTCCGTTAAGATTTTACATTCAACCGACTCAGAAGAAATCGTTAACCTTTGTAATGACCATGACTTCTCAGCCGTTTTGTTCTCATGTGCAGGACATCACTCACTCGATTATATAGACAAAAGCGTCAAATCTATAAAAGAGCAAGGGAATCAAAGACCTTTAATTTTTATTGGTGGCAAAATTCTAGATCTAGAGCCGGAACTAAAGGAAAAAGTAACGGCAGACGCTTACACCAACGACATTGAACTTGTTATATCCAAAGTAGAGCACCGTAAATCTGATAAAATGTCTGTAAAACTGACAAATAGAGCTAGTAGATGAAGACTAGCGCAAGTACTTTTTGGGATTTTGGCTCAATACCCATGATCGAGCCAGAATTCTTGGGAAACATCTTAGCAACTTCATCAGATATAGCCGTCATGATAGATTTAAAGGGCTCAATTAAATCAGTTCTAGTTAACCAATCTGAACAGTATTATGGGGATTTATCCCATTGGGAAGGTAAAAATATTACTAAATTCCTAACTATGGATAGTGTACCAAAATTAGAACGGGCATTAGGTAAGCTCAATTCAGGACAAACCATACTACATTCTATAGAACTCAATCATCAAGATAATGCTAAATGGCAGTTTCCGGTTCGGTATAATGCTCATTTGGTGGGCCAGAATGATAATATTTTGTTGTTGGGTAGAGATTTACGAAGTATATCGGAGACCCAGCAACAACTTGTAAAAGCACAAATTGCAGTTGAGCAAAGTCATGAGGAACGAAAAGAGTATGACGCCCATTATCGCTCTATATTTTCTACTGCCAACGAACCTATCTTTGTTCTGGATGCAAAGACTGCAAAAATAAGGCAAGCTAACCCGGCAGCATGCACACTGCTTGNCGAGGACATTGATGCCTTATTATCAGAGACGTTTGGGAAATTTGTGGCATTTAAAGATAAAAAGGACCTGACTGATAAGATGGCTAAGGCAGCCATGAGCAAAACTACGTTGAGTATTATAATAAGCCANAATGGCCAAGACACAGAAGCTAGTTTACATCCAGTTATCTACAGNGCATCTGGNCAGCAAGTGCTTCTTGTGAGGTTAAATCTAGATAAAAATCAAGCAAACCTTAACGACCCACTATCCCAAAATCTAATAGATTTGTATAAAAATGGCACAGATGGCATTGTNTTCACAAATGCAAGTGGTGTCATATCATTTGTTAACGAGAGCTTTTTGGAACTCATAAACATAGCGCAGGGATCTGAAATTGTTGGGAGAAGCTTAGGAGATTTTCTATCTAAAGGACAAATTGATTTAGCAGTTATGTTGGAAAATGTTCAAAGAGTGGGTCAAATGCGGATATACTCTACTGATTTAAAAAATGATTTTGGGCTCAAAACTGCCGTCGAAGTCTCAATGACTCAAATAGCTAGTAATACATCCAAACAAGTGTCATTTGTTATTAGGGAGACCTCGCGCGCTGAGCCACCTGGACCCATTAGACCGGCTATTGCATCGAATGATAATAACCCATCTATCGCAGAATTGGTTGGTAGTGCATCGCTTAAAGAAATCGTGGCCGAAACGACCGATGTTATCGAAAAAATCTGCATTCAAACAGCTGTTGAAACAACAAACAATAATAAAGCAGCCGCAGCTGAAATGCTTGGTCTTTCAAGACAGAGCTTATATGTCAAACTTCATAAGTACGGTTTAGTAGATACAGAAGAAGGCTAAATTTCTGGCTGTGATTAGCAACACAGTAATTTGATCACAGTTTCAATACGGTTTCTCTTGAAACATACAAAATTGTCAATAGTATGTGACACATGAGTGTCAATTATATCAAACAAAATCGGTCGATTTCCAATCCGTTGGCGGTACTTGAGCTCATCAAGCCAATCACCTGGTTTCCACCCATGTGGGCTTACACCTGTGGCGTTATATCATCAGGAATAGATATTACCCCCAATTTGGGTCTAATAATTTTGGGTATTGCTCTAGCAGGCCCAATTGTTTGTGGAATGAGCCAAGCGGCAAATGACTGGTGCGATAGACATGTAGATGCAATAAATCAACCGGATAGGCCAATTCCATCAGGCCGTATTCCAGGGTTATGGGGATTATGGATAGCAATATCGATGAGCGCATTAGCACTGGTAATTGGTTGGCAAATTGGTGTCTGGGCATTTTACGCTACTATAATTGGCGTCACTGCTGCATGGGCTTATTCTTGCGAACCTATTAGGCTAAAAAAATCTGGCTGGTGGGGACCAGGTATTGTAGCTTTATGCTATGAAGGACTGCCTTGGTTCACTGGCGCTGCAGTCATGACCCAGACTTTCCCAAATTTGAATATCGTTCTAATTGCCGCACTTTATGCAATTGGAGCACACGGCATTATGACATTAAATGATTTCAAAGCTCTAAAAGGTGACAGACAAACGGGAATAAACTCTCTACCTGTTAAATTTGGGCCACATAAAGCAGCTAAAATTGCTTGTTGGGTGATGATTGCACCACAAGTGCTTGTCGTCATGCTGATGGCGAACTGGGGTGCATTTGCAAATGCACTGGTTATCAGCTGTCTCTTAATTGGTCAATTTGTCGCCATGCGCAAATTGTTAAAAGACCCTCTCAAGTTCGCTCCATGGTACAACGCGACTGGTGTTTTAATGTTTGTTTTAGGCATGATGGTTTGTGCGTTCGGCCTTAGAAATTTGGGAGCTTTTTGAGATGACGCTTTCTTGGCTTTCTATTATTCGACTGGGCTTAGTGCAAATGTGCTTAGGAGCAGTAGTAGTTCTTATGACATCAACTCTAAACAGATTGATGGTAGTCGAGCTTTCACTAGCAGCTACGCTACCTGGTGCTTTGGTTGCAATACATTACTTGGTTCAAGTTTCGCGACCCAAATGGGGCTTCATCTCTGATATGCAAGGGAATAGAACTAAATGGATTATTATAGGTATGTTAATACTGGCACTTGGTGCAAACCTAGCCGCGCTTTGCATTCTTCTATATCCAATTAATGCAACTGCCGCTATTTCACTTTCGTTCCTCGCGTATATTTTAATAGGCGTGGGGGTTGGAGCTTCAGGGACTTCATTACTTGCTCTTTTAGCTGCTCATACAATCCAGCGTAGACGTGCCGCTGCTGCGACTATCACATGGCTTATGATGATTTTCGGAATCGCCGTAACCGCCACCGTTGTGGGAGCATTGCTAGACCCCTACTCTGGACAAAGACTTATTAAAATTGTCCTTGCTCTTACCTTATTAACAATCATCATTACTATCATTTCGACTTTCAACATCGAAAGAGGGCTGTCGAGCGCAACCAGAAATATTGACAAATCTCAATCCTTTATTTCAGGTTTGAGAATAATATGGGCGAATAGTCAAACCAAACGCTTTACCATCTTTGTATTCCTATCAATGACGGCATACTTTATGCAGGAATTGATCCTGGAACCTTATGCAGGCATAGTGTTTTCTTTCACCCCTGGCCAGTCAACCTCATTATCAGGCATACAAAATGGCGGAGTATTCCTAGGAATGCTTTTGGTAGGAATAGCCTGTACGGGATTTAAATTTGGAGCATTAAAAAATTGGGTTTGGGCAGGATGTATGGGATCTTGCATAAGTTTAATTCTCATTGCACTAGCCGGGCAATCGCCCGATCTTGTGCCATTAGCCCCTTTGGTTTTTGGGCTTGGACTTTTTAATGGAATGTTCGCAGTAGCTGCAATTGGATCAATGATGTCTTTAGCTAATCAAAATAATGACAACAGAACCGGCACGCGTATGGGCTTGTGGGGCGCAGCACAAGCTATCGCCGCTGGTTTTGGCGGCCTTTTAGGAACAATTCTCGTTGATGTTCTTCGTCTTGTAGATTTCAGTCACGCCGATGCATACGGGTCAGTATTCATCTTTGAAGCTGCGCTATTCGCTTTGGCAGCAAGTATAGCAACTAGAAGCATTACGAATGCTTATAACGGGACAACTCAAATGGTGGGAGAGTAATATGTTTGATGTAGTAATTATTGGCGGTGGACCATGCGGTTCAACGGCAGCAAACTATTTGGCGGGCTTGGGGCACCGAACCGCATTATTGGACAGAGCTGGTAGAATAAAACCCTGTGGAGGA
>NYUL01000059.1 GCA_002684055.1 Gammaproteobacteria bacterium | reverse complement strand
AGATGCCTTCGGTTGTGCTGCATTACTAGATGCAATGGCGTCGTACGATAAAAAGGACTCAACATGCACTGAAAGATCAGAAAAAAACTTTGAAAGCTTATTAAAAAAAGATTTCGGCTCTTTAAAAATAGGAGTAATTAAAGATATTAGTGGTTTTGATATCAATCCAGACGTCATGGCGTCTTATGAAAACTCTAAAACAGTTCTAAGCGGGTTGGGTCATGAATTGAAAGAGGTAGATTTCTCTGAACTCTCATCTGGTATTTGCTCTTATTACGTAATTGCACCTGCGGAATGTTCTTCAAATCTGTCACGTTTCGATGGTGTTAAATATGGTTACAGATCAACTGACCAAAAAGATATTTCAAACCTATATATGAACACTAGATCTGAAGGTTTTGGTGATGAAGTTAAAAAAAGAATACTAATTGGCACTCATGTTCTTTCTGCAGGATTTTATGATGCTTACTATCTGCAAGCTCAAAAAGTAAGAAGAATGATCAAGAATAAATTTGAAGCTATCTTTAAGGATGTTGATCTTATTTTTATGCCTACAACTTTAGACCAAGCTTTTAAGAAAAATAGAGTTTCAAATGACCCAAATAGAATGTACAAAGAAGATCTGCTTACAATACCAGCGAACTTAGCAGGTTTGCCAGCAATTTCTTTCCCCAATGGCTTTAAAAATAATCTTCCAGTAGGGGGTCAATTTGTAGGCAACTATTTTAATGAGGATCTACTATTAAACACAACGCATAAAATACAGGAGGTGACAGATTGGCACAAAATGACACCCTAGTAAAAGGTTGGCAACCAGTTATTGGACTTGAAGTTCATGTCCAACTTATGACTAAAACCAAACTTTTTTCACCTGCAAAAAACAAGTTTGGAGAAGATGCAAATACCCTTGTAGATGTTATAGATATGGGGCTACCCGGAGTTTTGCCAGTTTTAAATGAGGGAGCAATGAAACAAGGCATAAAATTTGGTTTAGCAACTTCAGCCAAAATTGCAAAGACAATGATTTTTGATAGAAAGAATTATTTCTATCCAGATCTTCCTAAAGGCTACCAAATAACCCAATTACATTTTCCAATTGTTAAGGATGGGGTTGTTGAAGTAAATGGCAAAGAAATTCGAATTCATCAAGCTCATTTAGAAGAAGATGCTGGAAAATCAATGCATGATAAATATGACAATAAATCAGTTATTGATTTAAATAGATCAGGAGTGCCGCTATTAGAAATAGTTTCTGAACCAGATATAAGGTCTGCAGCAGAGGCAGTAGATTATCTGAAAAAGATACATCAAATAATTACTTATCTAGATATTTCAGATGGCAATATGTCTCAAGGATCTATGAGGTGTGACGCGAATGTTTCTATTATGAAGCCCGAAGCTGAAGAATATGGAACTAGAGCTGAAATCAAGAATATAAATTCTTTTAAATTTGTTGAGAAAGCAATTAATTTTGAAATTAAAAGACAAATTAAACTATTAGAAGATGGTGGATTAGTTGAACAAGAAACCCGTTTATATGATTCAGTGAAAGATGAAACTAGGTCTATGAGAACTAAGGAATTTGCCAATGATTACAGATACTTTCCATGTCCAGATTTAGTGCCAACAAATATATCTTCTGAACTTATAGAAGAGGTTAAGAAAAATATGGATGAATTACCTGAGGAGAAAGAGGCTAGATTCAGATCCGAGTACAATTTAGGAGATTATGAAGCACAGGTTTTGTGTGCAGAAAAAATAACAGCAAATTTCTACGAAGAGGTCTGCAAGGCAACAGATCCAATACTTTCGGCAAAATGGATTATTGGTGAAGTAAATGCTCTTTTAAATAAAAACGATGTTTCTATAGATGAATCTAATATTAATTCGAAGAACTTTTCTAATCTAATCCTAAAAATTAAAGATGGCACAATTTCTGGAAAGATTGCAAAAGAAGTATTGGAAGAAATGTGGGAAGAAGGCTTAGATCCGATTGAGATAATCAAATCTAAGGGTCTTGAACAGATTTCGGATGAAAGTGAATTGGAAGCAATTGCTCAAACTGTTATTGATAATAACTCTAGCCAAGTTGAAGCGTACAAGTCTGGCAAAGATAAATTATTTGGTTTTTTTGTGGGCCAGGTAATGAAAGAGACACAAGGTAAAGCAAATCCGGGTGCTGTAAATGAAATTCTTAAAAAGCTGCTTGCTGATTAGTAAATTCTTAGAAGGTCAGTTGCAACTTCAATATCACCATCATAATACTTCGCTACTTCCCTTTTAATTTGTGATTCAGTGGCTCCCCAATAAAGAATATGAGAAAGCACAAGTTTCTTTGGTTTGATTTCATTAGCTATAAAGCCAAGCTGTTTTGGACTTGTATGATGTGCAGCATGATATATTTGCCAATCAGGCGTTTTTTTTAAAAAACCAGCTTCTGAAAAAACTTCATGCACTAATATGTCAGCACCCTTAGATTTTTCAATAAGTTTCAATGATGGAGCTGTATCTCCAGAAAAAACTATTTTTAGATCATTTGTAGTGACAACAAAACCAAATGATTTCTCTAAATCACCATGGCTGTTTTTAAAGGCTTCTAATTTTAATTCATCATTTTCGAAAACATACCCATCATTAATCTCAAAAAAATCATACTTGTAACCAGTGCTATTCTGAGGTTGAGTACCATTTATCCTGTAATTAATATCAAAAGCGTAAGCATCGATTATATTTTTAGCCATATAGTCTAATTCTTTAGGCCCATGAAGTTTAAGACTTTTAGTTTTGCCCATTATCCAAGGTGTAATTATTANATCACTTAGGCCAAGAGTATGNTCTGAGTGCATATGNGTGAGAAATGCATGTTCGATACTTGTAGTATCAGCTTCAAGGTCTCCACCCCACTCTTTGGTTAATCCAGCAAAATTACGCACTACCCCTACTCCAAAATCAATAAGATACGGGGTTTTATTAACCATTATTAAATAAGAAGATCCACCTCTATCTGGATCTGGATTAGGAGTTCCTGAACCAAGAACAAAAACTTTTGTTTCTGCTCCAAGACCTAAGCTGAAAAATAATAAAAATAATAGTCTAATCATTTGTATTGAAAATTCCGATTCTATCTGATTTATATGAGCCCAGTATTAATTCATCTTTGTATGGATAAACTACTGACAAGCCTCCGAAAGCTGTGTCTCCAAAGTTATATTCTTTTATTACATTTAAAGACTTATCTGTTGTAATTACTGAAAAGGGTGTAGCGCATTGTATTTGAGATGGTTTCATACATGAGAGCCCACCTAGATCAGTGTTTTGTACAGCTATCCATAATTGATTGTCTTTTGCGATAATGTTATCTGACCCACCTTCAAGGTAATTTCTGAATTTAAAATTTTTTCTTTTGCCATTCTGAATTGAGGCTATGGTTCCATTCATCCTAAAGCTTATAAATAGTGTTTCTTCAATCATTTCAATTCCGTTTGGCCATGCACCTTCGGAATTTTCAATAATATTAAACCCACTCACTTTATTCCATTCATAAACATAGCCAGTGTCCCATTTAAAAATATTGTAAAGTTCTAATTTTGAGAAATCCCAATCCTTATCGTATTGATGTGTTGCGAAAAAACCTCCAGTATCATCTTTGATAACCACATCATTGAAATAAGTATTTTCTTTAGGGGCTGCAACACAACCAATCCAGAACAAAGTTCTATTTGGATTGTCAGAAAAGATAATATCGTCATTAAAAAATAAAAAGAATTCTATCCTATCCACAACTTCATGGTTTANNACAGCAAGCAAATGAGCTTCTTCAAGAAATGGACTGAAATTATTTGATTTTTTTAATGAAATTTTTTTATGGGTGTCTATCCCATGTGGATAAAGTTGCTTGTATGGCTTGCAACTTTCTTCACCAACCCCGAGACCGTTTTCTTCTATAAATGTAATTTTATAGTCTTGAATCTTTTTTGTTTTAAGATCTAATCTTGATATTGCNCCAGCCTTTGTTGAACCTCCATTNAATTCAGCAAGTCCGGCAAATTGNGAAATAATTAATGCATCTTCACCTGGTATTTCAGCAAAATCTTCAGGNTTTTGTAAGTTGCATATTAATTGGAGTGCGCCTCTTGAGATGCACTCATCTTTATCCTCATACTCTGGAATAAAAGATTTTAGAATAGGGTCTAGAGACAGTAGTCCTAAAAAAATGATTAGAACTACAGCTANTAGTATTTTTAATAGAATCTTATACAAANATCATTGCAAGATTTTCAGCAACAAAACCTGGTTTTTCTTGGCCTTCTATTTCTAGCTCTATTCCAAATTTCATTAACCATCTACCGCCACCTTTTTCTGTTACTTCAAGCAGTGAACTGGTATATCTGCATTTTGAATCTACAGGAACCGGGCTTATAAACCTGATCTTATCGTACCCATAGTTCATAGCCATTTTTGTACCTTCAACAGGTATTGAAGTCTCGTAACCCTTTCCAACTGATAAGGAAAGCATTAGAGCACCGTGTGCAATAGTACTGCCAAATATTGGTGCAGCTTTTTCTGGATCAACATGAATAAACTGTGGNTCGTCGGTTACATCTGCAAATGTATTTATCATTTCTTGATTTACCACAAACCACGATGTACTTTGCGCTTTACCAATTTCTTTATGTAAGTCTTCTGGTTTAATTGCTTCCATAATTTTTCTCCTAATTCATTAAATGGTCTTTAAACTGTTCTCTCAGTTCAATTTTCAGGACTTTTCCTGTAGCTCCAATTGGTAGCTCCTCCACAAAAACAATGTCATCTGGCTTCCACCACTTTGCAATCTTATCTTCTAGAAAAGCATAAATTGAATCTTTATCTTTCTTTTCATTTGATGGGACTACTAACAACACTGGTCTTTCATCCCACTTTGGATGAGCAACTCCAATCACACATGCTTGNATTACATCAGGATGTCCTTGAGCGGCATTTTCCAAGTCTACTGAACTTATCCACTCGCCACCTGATTTAATAACATCCTTTGCCCTATCTACTATAGTCATATAACCTTCAGGATCNATTGAGGAAATATCACCTGTATCGAACCAGCCTTCAGCATCAACTGCATCGGAATCATGTTTGTAATATCTTTTATTAATCCATGGCCCTCTTATCATTAACTTGCCGTAAGCTTTACCATCTTCTGGTAGTNTTTTTCCATCATCATCAATAATTTTTAANTCAACACCATAAATTGGTTTGCCTTGTTTAGTTTGAAGTTTNTACATTTCATCCTTAGACATTTTTTCCATTGCTTTTGTCTTAATATTTGCTGTTGCTAATGGACTTGTTTCTGTCATACCCCAACCTTGAACAACATTAATATTATGTTCTTCATCAAATTGTTTAATCATTGAATATGGCACAGCTGAACCACCAATGAGTGTCTGTTTTACTGTATCAAGTTTGATGTTGTTTTCTTTGCAATAATTAAGCAAACCAAGCCAAATTGTTGGAACACCAAATGCTAAAGTCACCTGCTCTTTTTCGATTAGCTCGACAAGCGCTGGACCATCCATGCCCATTCCAGGTAAAACTAGTTTAATTCCATTCATAGCGCCTATGTATGGCAAGCCCCAACCCATTACGTGAAACATCGGAACTACCATCAGTATAGAATCATCTTTATCAAGCCCCAACCCATTAGCTGATGAACCAGCCCAAGTATGAAGCAAAGTAGATTTATGCGAATAAAGGACTCCTTTAGGGTTTCCAGTTGTTCCAGATGTGTAACACAAGCCACATGGTGCATCTTCTTCTAGTTCTGGCCATGCGTATGATTCATCACCGTTCTCTATAAACTCTTCATATGAAACCACATTCTTTAACTTAGTTTCAGGCATCTCTTCTTTAGAGCAAAGAAGGATGTACTGTTCAACCGTCGGACAATTATCTTGCAATGCCTCCAATAAAGGTGCAAATACTGTTTCTAAAAAAATCAGTCTATTCTCAGCGTGGTTGATTATGTAGGCAACCTGTTCAGGATGTAATCTGAAATTAATTGTATGCATTACAGCCCCCATACCTGAGATGCCATAATACATTTCCATATTTCTATAGGTGTTAAGTGCCAGAGACCCAACATTTTGGCCATGTTTGATGCCGTAAGATTCAAGTGCAGAACCTAATTTTTTTGCTCTTTTTGCTACTTGCCCATAATTTGATTTTACAATCTCTCCACTTAGAGACCTTGAAACTATTTCTACGTCTGGAAAGATTCTTTCAGCATAATCAATTATGCTGCCAATGTTCTGTTTCCATGATTGCATATTACTCATAATCACTCCCAATTTTTTAGGTTATGAAGATAAGGATACCATTCATTTTTCAGTGGGTGAAACCATGTAAACATAATTTTATGGATTTTATCTTTATCCTCTTTTTTAAGGTTGATTTTTTTGTTTGGATCAAAAAGTTTAATGTAGTCTAAGAATCTTTCATCAACACCATGTTTAAGCAGAATGCTCTGAAATGAATTATCCTTTCCATTTCTAAATGATCCCAATAATTCCATGATTAGATTATCGTATCTTGGCATGCCTGTTAGGTTTACCAAATAGCATTTTTTTGATGCCAAGAAATCAGAATCAAGATGATCAAAATAAGTAAGATTCAATTTCTTTGGCTGTGAATCAGTGGTGAAGTAGTTATCCCATATAGCTATATTTTCATTTTGAAAATTTATTAGGTCTTTTTGGCATAAAACATCTATTTTTGTGCTTATAACCTTATCTCCTGTCCAAAAAAAATCATCAGAGCTTGAAAAATTTTCATTAAAATCTTCAAAATATTTTTCATGTGTTAAGTCTTTTTTGATTAATTCAGTTGAGTAAACTGTAGGACAGAAATCAAAAAATAAATTTGGGAAATGGCTTTTAATCTCTGTATATATGTCTAATTGATCAAGAAATGAAAAATCTTCTTCTATATCATCAAATAATATCGAAAAATATTTCACTCCTCTTTCAGAGAAGTTTTTTATCTTACTTTTTAGTGCTATTTTCTTATCTTTTTTTATAGGTGCAAGTCCTATACCAACTTCAATATTTAATTCCTTTGAATAGGCTAGGAAGTCGTTAAATTTATTTAACCAGCTGTCAGAGTGCTCAATATCAATATGAGACCTCAAAAATGGGTCTTCTTTTGGAGCATACAGATAGAAATTTAAGCCANTATCACTTAANTTCTTTAATGTATTTTTTCTTTGTTCAAATGTTGGTAGAGAACCGTAATATCCCTCAACAATTCCTATCCTTTTCATTANCTATCTCTTAATTACTTATAACCTAAAATAAATCTGTTTATTCCTTTAAGGTCTTTTATTAATTCTATCTTTTTATACGAATTATTGAGCATTTTTTGTGTAAGTGCTGATTCTTGGTCAATACCATGCTCCATCAACAAAGCACCACCTTCAGAAAGATAATGTCTGGCTTGAGAAATAATCTGTTCAAGGTCAAAAAGCCCTTCATTCTTTGATATTAATGCAGATTGTGGCTCAAATTTTAAGCTTTCATCAAGCTCCTCCTTTTCTGAAATATAAGGTGGATTGCTTACAATTAGATCAAAACATTCATCTATCTCTGAGAACCAATTCGATAATATAAAATTTACTGGGTTGCTTGACTGCAAGTTATTAGTATTAGCGATTTCTAAAGCTTTTTTGGATATATCTGTACCAGTTACTTTAGAATTTAGAAGTTTTTTTGAGATTTCAATTGCAATGCACCCTGAACCAGTGCCTAGGTCAAGAATAGTGCTGCAATCAGAAAAATTTTGAATGATATGATCTACAAGCAGTTCTGTTTCTGGCCTTGGTATTAACACATGGTTATCTAAAATATATTCACCATCATAAAAAAACCATTTTTTTAAAATATATTGGATAGGGGTTTTATCTCTAATTTGATGTAAAACTTTGTCTGTAGAAAATTCTTCTGCATTTAAACCCTGAAGTAAAAAATGCAGTCCTTCTTCGTATGAATTTTTATAAGTGCTGCGCCAGGCTTTTCTTACAGCAATTTCTTGTTCTTTAACTTTCTTGGATTTCAAGGAGCTTCTCTGCATTACTTTGAGCTTTTAAAGAATCAAGCATCTCATCAATATCACCATCAAGAAAATTTTCAATGTTGTAAAGAGTTAACTTAAGCCTGTGGTCTGTTATTCTGCCTTGAGGAAAATTGTAAGTTCTTATCTTTTCACTTCTGTCACCTGTACCTACTAGAGACTTTCTTTCACTTGCTTTCTCTTGCTCAACTTTTTGTTTTTCAACGTCATATATTTTTGCTGATAATAGCGCTAATGCTTTAGCTTTATTTTTGTGCTGACTTCTATCATCTTGGCATTCCACAACTATTCCAGTTGGTTCATGTGTTAAGCGAACAGCAGAATCTGTTTTATTTACATGCTGGCCTCCTGCTCCTGAAGCCCTATATGTATCGACTCTTATTTCCGACATATCCAG
>NYUL01000058.1 GCA_002684055.1 Gammaproteobacteria bacterium | reverse complement strand
GGTATATTTTTATCTAAATATTTATTAACAAAAGAGCTATTAGCACCATTTTCAAGCAATCTTCTTACAAGATATGGCAACAATTCCTTCTTAGACCCAACAGGAGCATAGACTCTGGTAAGAGGAAATTGATCGTAGACTTTCTCAGCATTCCTATAAGTTAGGTCGCCCATTCCAAATATTCTTTGAAATTCAAATTTATCCTCTCGGCCTTTATAAAGTTCCATAATGCCAGCTATTGTGTGAGCATTATGGGTTGCAAAATAAGGCCTTAGGTTTTTTGTTTCTGAAATTACCTTAGCGGTTGCAAGATAATTGAGGTCAGTAAATGATTTGGATGTGAAGACAGGCAGGTCTTCAGCACCCTTTACTTGATGAATTTTGACTTCTTGATCCCAGTAAGCACCTTTAACCAATCTCATCATCATGCCATTTCTATTCGAGCCCAGCTCATCAATAAATTTAACTACTACAGGCGCTCTTTTCCCATAAGCTTGAATTGCAAGACCAAGGCCACCCCAATCTTTTAGATCTTCTCTCTTAGCAAGATTTTCAATTAAATGTAAGCTCAGTTCTAATCTATCCTGCTCCTCAGCATCAATGGTTAAGGCGATATCATGAGCAGCTGATTGTACACAAAGCTGATAAACTCTTTCTAATAATTCATCCATGACACGATCCTTCTTAGTGGCTTCATATCTTGGGTGTATGGCTGATAATTTTATTGATATTTCATGGAATGACTTAGATAGAAGAGCATTTTTTTCTCCAACCTTTCTTATGGCTTCTTCATAAGCGTTAAAGAAAAAATCTACATCAGATTTTGTTCGAGCAGCTTCACCTAACATATCGAAGGAACAAGGAACTTTAGGGTAATCGAATTTATTGAGAGCATCATCTATATCAATTCCTGATACAAATTCTTCACTTAAAATCTCCATGCCTTTTTTTATAGCTTCTCTAAGAATTGGATCGCCTAGTCTTGATGTTAATCCTTGAAACCAGCTAACAGGATTTGCACTAATTTTATTATCTAGCTCAACCACTTGTTCGGCTAGAAACAAACCAAAAGTTGTAGCATTTACAAATAACGATGGTGAACTATTAAAATGATCTAACCATTTTTTTCCGCCTATCTTCTCTTCAATTATTTCATCACAGGTTGCATTATCTGGGATTCTTAATAATGATTCAGCCAAACACATTAAGGCTATACCTTCTTGGTTGCTTAGGCCATATTCTAGAAAAAAATTATCTAATCTGGTCTTGTTACGATCGTCCCTGCATGTTTTAACTATTCGTTGGGCATTCTCATATATGGATGAATTGCTTATCCATTTATTGGAATCTATAAGGCCTTTAACAAGATTAGATTCATCTTGATATTTAAGGTTTTGTAAATCTTTAAAATAGCTTTTATTACTCATTTTTGTTTGGCTATTTTACCTTTTATTAGAAAGATTTAGAAACGATTTTTAGTGCCATCTAGACTTAGCTTCAGCAAAAGATTCTTTTATTAGTTCTTTAAGCCAAAGACAGCCTGGGTCAGTGTCATTAGATGAGTGCCATGCAAGAAAAAATTGTGATGGTGCAACTTCAAATGGAAGTGTTTTATATGCTAAATTATGTTTGTTAGCGAATGATTTTGTGCACGTTAAAACCATATCAGTGCTATTGAGTATCTCAGGTGTTACTAGGTAATGTTGAGCTCTTAATACAATCTTTCTATCTAGTTGTAATTTTGCAAGAGCATTATCAACCAAAGCCCCACCTCTTTTTCTTCCAGAGATATGGATATGATCTAAATCTAAATATTGCTCAATAGTCAGAGTTTTTTCTTTAGCTAGTTGATGATCTTTTCTAAACCCACATACAAATTCATCTTCAAAGATTAATTCTTTCTTGATATCTGATTCTGATGGGGGAAAGGGGTCAACTGCAAAGCAAACTTCATTAGCTGCTAGTGCATGTTGTAAGTCATCTCTTCTGGTGTAGTAACTACTTAAACCTACTCTAGGAGCAGCTTTATGCACTTTTTCCATTAGTATCGGCAGGACCCTTCCTTCACTTACATCATTGAGAGATAATTTAAATCCTCTACTTGATACAGCAGGGTCAAAAGCATCTGGTGCTTCTAAGCTTTTTTGAAGAATAGTGAGGGCTTCTCTAACATGAATAATAATATTTTCTGTTTTTGCTGTTGGTTGAACACCTTGCCCAACTCTGATAAATAGCTGATCGTCGAAGTATTCTCTTAGTTTTGATAAAGCACTGCTTACTGCCGGCTGAGTAATGCCCACTATTTCGCCTGCTTTAGTCAGGCTTCCTTCAGTATAGATGGCATTGAATACTACCAATAGGTTTAAGTCGAGATTATTTAATTTCATAAATGGCTTATAATGTACTGACTATTATAAATACTATTTATAGTATTTCAGAAGTTTTTTTTATATATGTGAATTATGAAATTTGAAAGTACCGAAAAAATAGATTTTTACTTACCAAAAGTTGAAAGCTTCATTAATGAAGTTGTAATGCCAGTTGAAAAAGAAATTCTTAATCAGAAGATTCCTGAAGATAAAAGATGGGAGCCTCATCCTGAAGTTGAAACTCTTAAAAAAGAAGCTCGGGACAGAGGTCTATGGAATCTTTTTTTGCCAGATAGTGATTATGGTGCTGGGCTAACAAACTACGAATATGCACATTTAGCAGAAGCTATGGGCCGCACTCATTTTGCATCAGAAGCAATGAACTGCAGTGCACCTGATACAGGCAATATGGAAGTTCTAGTGCGTTATGGCTCAAAAGATCAACAAGATAAGTGGTTAAAACCTTTACTGGATGGGGAGATTCGTTCAGCTTTTGGAATGACAGAACCGCAAGTAGCTTCATCTGATGCCACAAACATGGAAGCAACAGCTGAACTAGTAGATGGGGAGTGGGTTATTAATGGAGAAAAATGGTGGACATCTGGTGCTGGCGATCCTAGGTGCAAAGTCATAATTTTCATGTGTGTTACAAATCCAGAAAACGAAAGACATCAAAGACACTCTATGATTCTCGTGCCTATGGATACTCCTGGTGTTGAAGTTAAACGTATGATGCATGTTTTTGGTTACGATGATGCNCCGCATGGNCATGCTCACATGAAGTTTGATAACGTCAGAGTCCCNTANGANAATGTTCTNCTNGGAGAAGGNAGNGGNTTTGANATAGCTCAAGGAAGATTAGGTCCTGGCAGAATTCATCANTGTATGAGAGCAATNGGTGCNGCAGAANTAGCATTTGAATTNATGTGNAAACGCTCAATGGAAAGAACTGCATTNGGAAGAGAGCTNGCAAGGCTNGGTGGAAATTTTGATGTGATTGCAGACTCAAGAATAGAAATAAACCAAGCAAGACTGCTTACTTTAGATGCAGCTTGGAAAATGGATAAATANGGTAATAAAGTAGCTGCAAGTGAAATAGCTCAAATTAAAGTTGCTGCACCAATCATGGCNTGTAATGTNATTGATAGGGCAATTCAAATGCATGGTGGAGCAGGNGTTTGCCAAGACTTNCCNCTNGCAAGNATGTACGCACATATGAGAACCNTNAGGCTTGCTGATGGTCCTGATGAAGTGCATAGAAGAAGTATTGCAAGATTGGAATTAGCGAAATTATTTGGCGATAAAAAATGAAGTTTGTTAACAAGCTTTATCCTAATGAGGAACAATTAGAAGGCTTTAATGATGATCCCCAGAAAGGACCAATTAAAATGCTTAATCTATTAAAATTTAAAGAAAAGGCAGAATATAAAGATGGCAGAGAAACCGATCTTTCAGGGTTTGATGCTTATTTAATCTATTCCAAAGAAACAGTAGAACATCTAAAAAAAGTAGATGGTAAAATTATCTTCAGTGGTCCCATCGAACGTTTAATGATTGGTGAAGTAGAAAGTTTATGGGATGTAGCTGCTATTGCAGAATATCCAAACCGGTCGGCAATGTTAAGAATGATTGTTGATCCAGAATATCTAAAAAGCGCTGAGCATAGAGAAGCAGGACTCGAAGGCCAACTAAATATCGAAATTTTGTGAAGAGATTCCTTCCAAAGATAGCCGATAATAATTTTCACGGACCAAAAATAGCTTTGTATTTTTTTATTTTCTTTATGGCAGTAAATACTGCCAGAAGCCTTATTCACTTTTTAGCTGAAGACGCTGGTTTAAATACCATAGCAAATATCATAATTTTTGAAGGCAACCCTGACCCCAATAAGGTTATTTATTTATTTGGCTCACTTTGGGGAGAGATGCAATTGTTATGTTGCTTAATCAGTTGGATTGTAATCATTAGATATAAAAGCCTGATACCTTTGATGTATTTTGTTTGGCTCATGGAATGGATTTTGAGAGAAACAATCGTTAAATATCAGCATGGTTTAGATCTTATTTACAAGACAGGACCAACCCCAGGTAGTGATTACGCCCCACTAGTCATTGGCTTATTATTGATTTTTTTTATAATGTCTTTAAGGGATAGAGCTGAGTGAAAATTATAAAATACGTACTTATACCTTTGATAGTAATTGCGGTATTGGGTTTTATGCTAATTCAGAATCATGCAGTTCAAGATAGATTATTTAAGAAAGTAGTTAGTCAGCTACTTTCTGCACAAACAAATGAAATTTTTCTAGATGATGCTTTATCAGTAGCAGTTTGTGGTTCAAGAGCTCCATTGCCAAGCCCTAATCGTGCAGAAACTTGTTTATTAGTACAAGCAGGGCCTTCAAAATTTATTATTGATTCGGGTGAGGGAAGTGCAGCAAACCTACAAAGTTGGGGTATAGACTACACTGATTTAGAAGCATTGATACTGAGCCATTTGCACTCTGATCATATTAGCGATGTACCAGAAATCCAGTTTCAATCCTGGTTAGGTGGAAGAAAAGAGCACTTGCCAGTATTAGGACCAGTTGGCACAGCCTCAACACTAGAAGGATATAGATTGGCATACGAGCTAGATGCTTCTTATAGAAGTGAACATCATGGCAGTATCCTNCCAATAGAAGCATATGGTTATGATGTCNTCGAATTTGATGGAAATAGTGCAGTAATTTTTGAAAATAANGATACAAAGATTACTGCTTTTAGGGTAGATCACTCNCCAGTAGACCCGTCCTANGCNTTTAAAGTNGAGTANAAAGATAGGTCNATGGTCATAAGTGGAGACACGGTNGCATTGGATGTTATGGTTGAATATTCAAAAGGAGTTGATGTTTTNTTGCATGAAGCTCTTGCCAAACCATTGATTCANACAATGGAGAAAGCTGCANANGAAGCTGGCAATGAGGTGCTTTCGAAAGTTTTATTTGATATTCAGGACTATCATGCTACCACGGTAGAAGTTGCCGAAATTGCAAAAAAAGCTNAGGTANATTTATTGGTTTATTANCACCTAATACCAGCACCTANANATTATGTTAGTGAACAAATGTATGTGCGTGGTGTAGATGATATCTTTACAAACTATTTAGTTTCTAATGATGGTACTTTAGTATCAATGCCCGCTGGATCAGATGAAATATTGATAGATACTATTAACTAACCCTGATAAGACACTCTAAAAATTGTATCTGATGTATCATCTGAAATTAACATGCTGCCATCTTCCAAGAATAATGGCGTGACTGGTGTGCCCCAAGATTCTTCCCCTTGCAGCCAACCATCGATGAATGTTTCTGAAGAAATTACTTCACCATCTTCAAATTTCATAAATAAGACCTTATAACCAACTTTTTTCGAACGATTCCAGGAGCCGTGTTGGGCAACAAATGCACCATTTTTGTAATATTCTGGAAAGGAATCACCNGTGTANAATTTTATACCAAGAGGTGCTGTATGGGCCTGAAATTGCCATACAGGCTCTTCATATTTGAACCCCTCAGGTTTCTGGTATGAATCATCAGCAATATCTTTTCCATGTACATATGGAAATCCAAAATGATTGCCTGCAGCTGAAACTCTATTTAATTCGCATGGAGGAATGTCATCTCCCATCCAATCTCTGCCATTATCAGTAAAATACATTTCATTGGTTTCTGGATGCCAGTCAAAACCAACACTGTTTCTCACTCCATCAGCGTAGACACTTAATGTATTGTTTTTTAATTTAAGAATGGTGCCGAACCTTGCATCATCCTCATCGCAAACATTGCATGGCACACCTTCAGAAATATAGAGTGCCCCGTCCGGGCCAAAATCGATCCATTTCCATCCGTGCCAAGATTTTTTCAATGGATTCCACATACCTTGCCTTGGTAAGTCACTAAAGAATACTTCTGAGGTTAAACCATCTCCTGAAGTAAGCTTTTTCTCTATATCTTTAATCACGTNAATACTATCGGTTTCAGCAATGTAGAGATCACCATCTTTCAATGCTACACCTGTAGGCATATCCATATCACTTAGTAGGGTTATTACCTTGTTGGTATCAGATTTGTGAACCGCATACACATTTCCAGCACTGCGCGTTCCAACAAATATGAAATTTTCACCCTCCACCATNTGTCTAGCATTATCGATGTTTGATGTGAAGTTCGAGATTATGAAACCTTCTGGCAAGTCTAATTTNGAAATGTCACCAAATGCTGGAAGCCCAGCAAAAGTCATTGTAATGAAGAGTAAAATTTTTTCTAATTTATTCATTTTGTGATAGTCTAATTTTCCATTGATTTAAATCATTAATACAATATATATGGTATTAATATAAACATAGACAAGGACAATTATGAACAGAATACTCCAAATTATATTTCTTTCNTCACTAGTNAATGCATACCCNGATATGCAANACATNCCTCCAGAAGTTTTAGAAAAGATGCCACCTGAAATGAGAGAGAANGCTGAGAAGAGNATGGGGATTGAANAGGANTCNAGTGAATACGAGACAATNCAAGANTTCCTTGATGACGGTGAGTTTGAAACNAGNGAAGGTTTTNTNAAGTTACANAAAAACACTNAAAATGATGAGTATTTTTTAGAAATNGAAGAAATAGATTTAAATAAGGAGTTTATTTATTTTGCATATTCAATGAATGCCCCTCAAGCTGCA
Organism: Gammaproteobacteria bacterium; assembly: GCA_002684055.1. Taxonomy (GTDB): domain Bacteria; phylum Pseudomonadota; class Gammaproteobacteria; order Magnimaribacterales; family TMED112; genus TMED112. The sequence continues at coordinate 903 of NYUL01000058.1, read as the reverse complement.
GGAACAAGAGGTGGAGCTTTAGGAGATGGCTCTATATTAGAATTTAGAAGGTTCAAAGATGGCTTAAGTTTGCATAAAAAGAATACTTACTTTTCTAATGAGACAGATAACAACATAGGTAAGGCTGATCTAACTAATGTTTTTGAAGCATTCCTTGACACTTTTGAAATTGTTGTCGAAGAAGAAGGAAAATTGGTTATNTCNGTAAATGAATTATTTTTNTCAGAAACCTTATCAGCAGTATCTCCAAANCTNCCAAGNCAATTNAGAGAGTTTGTTGATCTTGACNTNGGNAGATTAGACGANAGCAAAACATTTATAAACCAAGTAAGAAATTATGCCAAAAATACTGCCGTAGAAGTAACTTATGGATTCGCTAATGCNACACCNAATCAGAGAAGTGCNGTATACGCTGTGGCTGATGCAAGNTTTACTTCAATTNTTGCCAGACATCTCTTNGTTGAGATGCCTGATGGTNATTTTGAACCNAGAGTAGCTGANCAAAGAGTNGGTTACTTTTCTCAAAGAGTTACCGATATGTCNACNTATGATAATTACCCNCAAAGAGATCTTATNAANAAATGGAGNTTAATAAAAAAAGACCCAAGTGCTNAATTATCNGANCCTNTNGAGCCAATCGTATTTTGGGTTGATAAAGCAACACCAGAAGAAATAAAACCNATGATTNTCAAAGGNATAGAGGCCTGGAANATTGCTTATGAAAGAGCTGGTTTTAAAAATGCTGTAGTTGCAAAGATTCAACCTGATGATGCTGAATGGGACGCTGGTGATGTGCAATACAANGTTGTTAGATGGTCATCGTCTCCAAGACCTGCATTTTCTGGCTATGGCCCAAGTATTGGAAATCCAAGAACTGGAGAATTGATAGCGGCAGATATTGTG
>NYUL01000057.1 GCA_002684055.1 Gammaproteobacteria bacterium | reverse complement strand
GTTCCGGTGTTGGCTCAGGAGTTGGCTCAGGAGTTGGCTCAGGAGTTGGCTCAGGAGTTGGCTCCGGTGTTGGCTCAGGAGTTGGCTCCGGTGTTGGCTCAGGAGTTGGTTCTGGTGTTGGTGCTGGTGTTGGTGCTGGTGTTGCGCCTGGCTCAAGTGTAGAACCGTCTGGTTTAAACAAATACCACACACCTCCTACTGCATTTCCGTTTGTATCTGTGCCAGAGTTGTCACCTGTATATTGATAAGCCGGTTGATTGTTGATAAGTATTTGATTCTCTGAATTCTTTGTGAATGTCGCGACTTCACTTATCGTAGCAAATTCGACGACTAACTCAGAGATATCTCGATCAGTTGTAACATAAGGCCATGCTGAACCTTGATATGTACCTACACCGTTATCAATACCATCAGGCGTGTATGCATAAATTGTTCTTAAATTAGCAACTGCATTACCACCAGGTGTTGCGCTTGCACTCACACCTGACATCTGTATTACTTCGTAAGCGCTACCATCTACAGTTACAGATAGTAATGAAGCAGTTAATGGTGCGGGTGTTGGCTCAGGAGTTGGTTCTGGTGTTGGTGCGGGTGTTGGTGCTGGTGTTGGTGCGGGTGTTGGTGCTGGTGTTGGGTATGGTGCGGGTGTTGATCCTCCACCGCCGCCTCCACAAGCTACTAAAACTGCTGTTGTGAATACTGATATTAATAAATTGATGTTTTTTTTCATAAAATTAAGCCTTGCTCTATTTATATATGGTTATATTAGTTTTTCAATGGCACGACATGATTTAATGGGCCACAACGTTGAAATTGTAACATCTTTGGTGTTGATGTTGGAAGTGGTGGGTCGTATAGGATTCGAACCTATGACCAACGGGTTAAAAGCCCGGTGCTCTACCAGCTGAGCTAACGACCCAACAATTTCAAAGCGCTATTCTAGACTACTTAATGTCTCAGCGGAAGCTTTTGCCGCTGAACTTTCAGGAAATTCTTTAATGACGTTTTCCAGTTGAGCTACAGCTCTATCATCATTGCCCTGTTGTAAATATATGGTGGCCAACTTAAATTTTGCTAGCGGAATCTTCCAATGCGTCGGATATAAACCTACTAATGTATTGTAGTTTTGTGTAGCAACAGCAAGATTACCATTTGTAAGATTGATCTCTCCCATCCAAAAATAGGCTAGTGGAGTATTATCTGAATCATTATTTATTTGAACAAAAGAGTTCAAAGCACTTAAAGCTTCATTTAATCTGCCTTTTCTAATTAACAAAATAGCTTGATCATAAGTATTTAAAATCAAGTCTGGCTGCTCAATTACTGATTCAGATTTTTGCAGATCTTCAATCGACATGATCGATGTAAGTTTAGCGTCGATGTTGGAAATTTTTTCTGCGTTTTTAGACTGATAAAAATCTAATTGGGTCTGAATTACTTCCATTTCATTTCGCAAGGAAGCTATCTCTTTTTCCAAAGACTGTATTTTTAAATAAAGCTCTATGAATTCTTTGTCTCCATTATCTTGTGCAGACAATGAGAAGGTTAAAGATAAGAAAACAATTAAAAAACGCACTACTTTATAAAGAATAATTCAGCTCTTCTATTTTTTGACCAAGCACTTTCATTTGATTTTGCATCAACAGGCATCTCTTCACCATAACCAACGACTTCTATATTAAATGATGAAACTCCTGTAGCTGTCAGGAAGTCTTCAACTGCTTTGGCTCTTCTCTCACTTAAAGCAAGATTATATTCTCTAGTCCCTCTTTCATCTGCATGCCCTTCGATTAATAATGTGTACTTTGAATTTGATTTCATTAATCTAGAAATTGAAAAAAGCTCTTCAAGTGAGTCTTCTCTCAATGTTTCATCGTCATAATCAAACAAAATAGTTACATAAGCCTCTCCGACATCAACGCTATTCATAACAACGCCATCATCAGATGTTTGTTCTTTTGAAGCTGTAAGATCTACTGTTTTAGTTTCTTGAACATCTACCTTTTCAACAGGCGTTGATGAACAAGCAAAAATAAAAAAAATCGAAAGTATTGAAATTAATGTATTTTTCATATTTACCTTATAAATGGTGACCAAGATGGTTCCTTTAATTCTCCGTATAAAGCTGGCAACCTAAAACTAACCTTGCTGCTTAAATTAATTCCAGCTAAATATGATAGATTTCCATCTTTTGTTGAGTAGATTATAACATTGCCATTTGGAGCTATGCATGGACTTTCGTCATTTTTAGTGGATGTAAGAACTTGTAGCTCTCTGGTATCTAAATTTAGACGTGCAATGTTAAAGTCTGAAAGAGATCTGTGCACCATAATAATTTCATTTTTATTCAAATAAGATGCTCTAGCGTTATAGCTCCCTACTGTAGTGAGCCTTCTCTTTAATTTAGTTCGTACATTTATTTCGTAAATTTGTGGGCTACCAGATCTATCAGATGTAAATATGATTTTTTTTCCATCTGGTGACCAGGCTGGTTCGGTGTCTATTGCTAAGTTTTCAGTTAATCGGGTAATTTTTTTATTGGCAAGATTTATAACATAAATTTCTGAATTGCCGTCCTTGGTGCTGGTAAACGCTAATTCTTTATTATTCGGCGACCAGGCTGGGGAGCTTACAGAAGATTTTGAGCTTATTATCAATTCCCTTTTTCCTGTTGCAAGGTTTTGAGTAAACACTTGGGCCCTGTTATTCTCAAAAGAAACATATGAAATTTGCTGAGAGTCACTTGACCAGGCTGGAGATATTATTGAGCTGTTTGATTTAAGAAGGACTTGTTCGTTGAAACCATCTGAATCACTAACTATTAACCTATGTATGTTTGAATTTTTTGTGACATACATTAATTTGGTAGATGAAATTCCTTCAATGCCATAAAAAAATTTGTATATTCCGTCAGAAACATAATGACTAGATTGTCTAAGACTGTCCGGCAGACCAAGCACTCGTCTTTTATCTTCAGTATCGTTGTAACTTATATCAAAAATTGAATATGAAATATCTAGGCTGTTATCTTTGTCTTGAACATCAATAAACACAATTGAGTCTACGTTTAGAAGCAACCAGTCCCTCTGGATAACTTCATTCTCATTTGTTGGAACACTCAGTAACTCATCATTTGAAAGGACTTCAAATTCACCTGTTCTAGATAAATCGTTACTTACAATCCGAATGATTTCTTGGCCTGAAATTGAATTGACATTTTTTTCTAGGATCGCAATTTTAATTGGTTTACTTGCACTTTCTGTTATTTCTAAAACAAGGTCTCCGTAAAAATTAAAGGAGAGAAATAGTAATACTAAAAATTTTTTCATAGCGGTTTAAATCTTAGAGTAAAGTTTGCAAAATAACTTTGAAATACTTCTTCATCAACATTTTTTATATAATTTATACGCTTATATTTTCTAATTGCATTTAAAGCTGCCCTGTCAAAAGTCTCATCTCCACTTGATCTTTTCATTTCAATATTTTCAATTAGTCCAACTCTATTGAGCCTTAAATTAAAGTCAACAAACATTCCATTTGAAGTATTATTTGGCCTTATCCATAAGTTCTCGATGTCTTTGATCACTTTAGCACTGATTTGTTCAACGATATCTAGTGCAAAGTCATTCTTATTCTGCATGTCCTCTTGCTCAAGATATTCATCAAGGTTTTTGATTTCTTTTTTAACCTCTTCTGGTGCCTCATTGCTTTCGGTGCTTATATCCGCTTTTGATTCAGCTATAGTAGTTTTTTTTATCTCAACTTCTTGGATAGCTGGTTTATCTAAAAAATTTACATTTGTAATTTTTCTTTTAGTTGTCTCAGTTTGTTCAGATGAAAAAATGGTGTATCCAAAGAAAATTCCTACATGCACAAGTATTGAAAATAAAAAGGCTGTTACCCACTTAATCATGGTTGTGTAGCTAAAGAAAAGTTATTTGCTCCATTTGCTTGTAAGACACTTAAAAGCTCTGCTATAGACTGGTATGAGGTATTCTGATCTCCCCTAACTATGATTTCTATATCTGGATTAATTTTTATAATTTTTGAAAACCTATCCTCTATAAACCCTAGAGAGACTTGGACATTGTCACCATCTTCCTCAATGAAATAATTGCCTTTTTCATTAACATCTATGATGAAAGGTTGTGTATTCTCTAATTCAATTTCTTCAGCTTGGGCATTAGGAAGGTTGATGTCTAGACCTTGAACGGCCAAAGGTGCCACAACCATGAAAATTACTAATAAGACAAGCATAATATCAACATAGGGAACTACATTAATTTCATTTATTACTTTGGATGATCTGCTTCTTTTTTCTAAAAGCATATGACTATTTTTTGCTAATTTGAATTATTAATTGCTCTGCAAAAGCCAATGAACCATTAATAAGATTATCTAGTTTTTTTGAAAATTGGTTATAGGCAATTAAAGCTGGTATCGCGGCCAATAAACCAACTGCAGTTGCAACTAAAGCTTCTGAAATACCAGGGGCAACTGAACTTAATGTTAATTGTGCAGTAGTAGATAGCCCTTGGAAGGCATTAATTATACCAATAACAGTACCCAGCAAACCTATATAAGGAGCACTAGAGCTTATTGTGGCAAGCAAGGATAAATTTTTAGACAACCTCTCTTCCTCTCTATTTACTACCACTCGAATTAGTCTTTCTGTTGAATCAATATTTTCTGAAGAATTTTTACCAGATTTCAAACTGTCATAAGTTGAAACAAAAATTAACTCAGAAGTCTCAAGTTCACTGATATCTTTTTCCTTTAGAGAAAGATAAAGGTCATCTATTTTTTCGCCTTCCCAGAACCTATCTTCTAGATCATGAGAAGTATCGGTAGATCTTGATAACGTAAAGTATTTCTCAAATATAAGTACCCAAGAAATTACAGAAGCTAATACTAAGATTCCAAGAATTATTTGAACTGGAAGTGATGCTTGCAATAGTAACTCTAAGGCATCGAAATCCATTATCTATGACCCTCTAAATCTTCTTGATACATTTGATCAATCAAGTACATAAAACTTTCCCAATTGAGATCAACGATTTTTGTCTCATCTGCAAGCTTCTCATTAAGGTTTTTTGCCTTAATTCTCACTCTGATCGGCTTGTTATCAAATTTGTATATGAGAGCTGGAAATTCTCCCTCTTTTGTAACCCCTAAAACTTGCTTCCACCAAGAAGTGGCTGGCTCAAAACCCTTTTTATATGCCTTGCATTCAATGTTCCATCTACCCAGCTTCAAGTCAGGATGATTTTTTTCTTGGTATTGACTAAGTATTCGTCTCACAGGTTTTGCAAGATTTAGGTCCTCTTGGAGTTTTTTGGCTATTTTTCGTTCAAAATCATGGCCTTTTTTTCTTTGATTAATAGTCATGCTGTAAATACTGACTCATCCAAGTCAGCATTAGTAAATACTTCTTGAACATCATCTAAATCCTCAATTGCATCAGTTAATTTCATGTTTTTTTCTGATTGCTCTGAATCTAAAGCAATATTTGTTTCAGCCTCCATTATAATTTCTGATGCTTCAACTTTAAAATTACCTGACTCTACCTTTTCTTTCAAGCTTGATAAGTCTTTTGGATCACAAACAAGTTCAGTTTTGCCCTCTTCTAGTTCATTAATATCGTTAGCTCCATTTTCAGCAGCTATGTCATATAACACTTCATTTGATAAGTCTGCATCAACCAATATTTTCCCTTTTGCTTCAAAAAGATACGCTACACTTCCCGAGGTACCTAGATTTCCTCCATATTTCGTGAATGCATGTCGTATTTCTGAAACTGTCCTATTTTTATTATCAGTTAAAGTTTTTATAAAAACTGCCACGCCTCCTGGTGCGTAACCTTCATAAATTACTTCTTCTAGATTTTGACCTTCTTGACCACCAGCACCTCTTTGTATTGCTCTATTTATAGTGTCTTTAGTCATATTGGCAGAAAGAGCCTTATCATAGGCTAATCTGAGTCTTGGGTTATCCTCAATTATTGGGCCGCCATCTTTTGCAGCTACAGTTAATTCTCTAATAATTTTGGTAAAAACTGCACCCCTTTTTGCATCCTGTCTTGCCTTTCTATGTTTTATGTTTGCCCATTTTGAATGACCTGCCATTTCAATCCTCCTTTCTTAAAATATGCAGCTCATCAAGACTTTCATCTTTAACTGAGCCTGGTGCCTCGGTAAGTAAACAAACTGCAGATTGGGTTTTTGGGAAGGCTATAACATCTCTTATTGAATCAGCTCCAACCATTATCATTGCTAATCTATCTAAGCCAAATGCTATCCCGCCATGAGGTGGGCAGCCTGATGTAAGAGTCTTGAGAAAAAATCCAAATTTTTGTTGAGCTTCTTTTTGCGACAAACCAAGTAAATCAAAAACTTTTTCCTGCATTTCTTTTCTATGTATTCTTACAGAGCCGCCACCTATTTCAATTCCATTAACTACCATGTCATAAGCTTTTGAGTTGATTTCAAGTGGGCTTAGCTTCATTAATTCCTCAACATTTGATTCAACTGGTGAGGTGAATGGATGGTGTAATGATGTCAAAGATCCATCTGATGCTTCCTCAAACATTGGAAAATCTGTAACCCAGCAAGCTGCATAACCATTCTTTAGAACACCTAGATCACTTCCTAATCTTGTTATTAACCTACTCATATAGTCGTTAACAACTTTTGCCTTACCTGCTCCAAAAAATATGAGATCTCCTTTAGTTACGTTTAGATTTAATAATATATTTTTTAAGCAATCTTCTGATAGATATTTAAGTATTGGAGATGACAGCCCGGTATGATCTTCACCTTCAACCCTTATGTATGCCAAACCCTTAGCACCAAATTCTTTAACGAAGTCTGTATACCTATCAATCTGCCCTCTTCCAATCTTTTCACCTTCAGGCACAACAAGTGCTGCTATTCTTGAATTTTTATCATTGGCAGGATCTGAAAAAACTTTGAATTCTTCAGATTTAAAAATATCTGATAGTTCAACTAATTTTAAAGGATTTCTAAGATCTGGCTTATCACATCCATACTCTTCCATAGCTTTGTCCCACTTTATTTTTGGCACTGTCCCTAACTCAACATCAAGCAACTTTTTGAATGACTCAGTGATCATTTTTTCTGCAAGTTCCATGATATCTGATTCCTCAACAAAGGAAGCTTCTATATCAATCTGAGAAAACTCTGGCTGTCTATCAGCTCTTAAGTCTTCATCTCTAAAACATCTAGCAATTTGATAATATCTGTCAAAACCAGAAATCATTAGCATCTGTTTAAACAGTTGTGGAGATTGGGGTAGCGCAAAAAAGTTTCCTGGTGAGGTTCTGCTTGGTACCAAATAATCTCTTGCACCTTCTGGAGTGGCTTTAGTCAATATAGGTGTCTCAATATCTACAAAATTATTATTTTCCAGATAATCTCTTATAGATTTAGTTAGTTGAGATTTCAGTCTTAAATTATTTTGCATTTCAGGCCTTCTTAGATCCAGAGTCCTATTTTTTAATCTTACATCTTCTCCAACCTCTGAAGATTGGTCTAGAGGGAAAGCTGGAGTATCAGCAGTATTTAAGAGCTCTATTGAAGTGCTCTTTATTTCAATCTCACCAGTTGTTAGTTGTTCATTTTGAGAATCAGCAGGCCTGCCTTCAACCAAGCCAGTAGCCTTTATCACATATTCAGATCTTATCTCATCAGCAATCTTAAATGCTTGTTCATATTCTGGATTAACTACTACCTGAACAATGCCAGTTGTGTCTCTGACATCAAGAAATATTACGCCACCGTGGTCTCGTCTTCGATGAATCCAGCCACAAATTGTTACTTCTTTATTTAGATGATCTTTGTTAAGTTTTCCGCAGTGATTTGTTCTCATTATCTGTTAATTATCCTTTTTTAATTTTTTGTTTGAATTATCTGTCCTATGAACATTTTTTTTATTCTTATCCTTAAAATCTGTCTCATCCCAGCCACTACCTTTTAATCTAAAACCTGGAGCAGAAAGTAATTTTACCACTTTAGTAGATTTGTTACATTTAATGCACTCTTTTAAAGGTTTTTCATCCATTTTTTGAAAAACTTCAAAATTAGAATTACATACTTCGCAATAATACTCGTAAATGGGCATATTCCTTACTAAATTACCATATAATTAATTTTGGAGATTATAGTGTATTTCTCAAAATTATTCGTCCCTACAACCAGACAAGATCCCTCTGAAGCAGAACTAGCAAGTCATAAGCTAATGATAAGGAGTGGTATGATTAAAAAAACTGCTGCTGGCATTTATAATTGGCTTCCTATTGGGCTCAATGTTCTTAAAAAAGTTGAAAATATTGTTCGCAACAATCTAAATAACTATGGCGCACAAGAAATTCTTATGCCTATGGTTCAGCCTGCAGAGCTTTGGAAAGAATCAGAAAGATATGAGCAATATGGTAAGGAACTATTAAAGTTTCAAGATAGATCTCAAAGAGATTTTGTTCTTGGCCCAACACATGAAGAAATAATGTGTGAAATATTTAGAAGCTATCCAATTAGTTACAAAGATTTGCCTATAAACATGTATCAAATACAAACAAAATTTAGAGATGAAATTAGACCAAGGTTTGGCGTAATGAGATCTAGAGAATTTTTAATGAAAGATGCATATAGTTTTGATATCAATGAAAAGGGAATGGAAAATAGCTATTTAAATATGAAAAATGCCTATATCAGTACATTTGATGAAATAGGGTTAGATTATCGAATAGTAAAAGCTGATGCCGGAAATATTGGAGGAGATGTAAGTGAGGAATTCCATATAATCGCAGACTCAGGCGAGGACCTTCTTGCTATAAGCGATTCTAGTGAATTTGCAGCAAATGTTGAGGTTCTTGAATACAATAAAGATCCTAGCGAATTAGATGGATCAGATTCTCCAGATGGTAATGGAAAACTCCAAATTAAAAGAGGTATTGAGGTAGGCCATATTTTTCAATTAGGCCAAAAGTATAGTGAAAAGATGTCTGCAACTATCAAAGATTCAACGGGCACAGATATTAATGTATTTATGGGTTGCTATGGCATTGGTGTCTCGAGAATTGTTGCTGCTGCAATAGAACAAAATCATGATGAAAAAGGAATAATTTGGCCATACTCCATTGCTCCTTTTCATGTGAATGTTATATGTCTTGATCCATCAAAAGAAGAAGTCATAAAAGAGTGTCAAAGTGTATACCAAATATTAAGAGATGCCGGTCATGACGTAATTCTTGATGATAGGGATATTCGTGCAGGCAATAAATTTACAGACAATGAGATTTTAGGCATACCTTATTCTATTATTTTAGGGCCTAGAAATTATGCCAATAATAAATATGAATTTCTTTCTAGAGCTACTGGTGAAAAACAAGAACTTAACATAGATGAGATAAAACAAATTCTGGAGGAAAAAAAATGATCAGATTTTTTACATCAATAGGAGGGTTTTTATTAGGAGCATTGTTGTTTGCATTTCTAATGATCATCTCTTTTAACCCATCTTTTTTTGCCAAGATGGCGCTCAAAGATTTTGCGAAAGACCTTGCAACACCTGCGACTAACAGTCTCGATAGATTTTTAGATAAATCAGTACTGGAGCCTATTTTAGAGAATCCTGAAACATTAACAGATCTTGGGCTTCATCAGCTAGATTTTCTGACAAATCACAACGAAAAACTTGATGATTATTCTCTAGCAAAAGGAGATGTAAATCATGAAAAATTTTTAAATTATTATTCGAAGTTAAATAGTTTTGATGAATCAAAACTTCCAGAGTCTGCAAAATTAAATTTACAGGTTGCTAAGTTTGCAGCAGGGATCGAACAAAGAGGATTTGAAAGCTTTAGATATTACATGGGCCCTTTTATACAGTTTTATGGTACGCACCTTCATTTCGTGAATTTTATGACCGATACACATAGATTAGAAAATAAAAAAGACGCACTCGACTATATCAAAAGAGTTTCTGATATTCCAAGAGCAATTGATGAATTGATGGAATTTGAAAAAAGAAGAGCTGATGAAGGAATCTACTCGCCAAAATTTGTTTATGAAAAAAGTTTAATGCAACTTACCTCTTTAATTGAAACAAAAACAGAGCTACATCCTCTATACCTAAGTTTTGCAGAAGGTCTGGAAGATATCGATGTTACTGACGAGAATAAAGCAGAAATGCTTGAAAATTTAGAAGTTTCAATAGGATCCTTTAAAGCATCTTATGCAAAATTAAAAAATCTTATAGAAACAAATTCTCTTGGTGCTAGAGAGTACGATGGGGTATGGAGCCTACCTAATGGAGAAGACTACTATAAGCATAGGCTGCAAATTTTCACGACAACAGACCTTACAGCAGATGAAATTCATAACTTAGGATTACAGCTTGTTGATGAAATTCAATCTGAGATAAAAAGAATCCTTGCTGATGAGGGTTATGACACAAATAGACCCCTAGCTGAATTGTTTGTTGAGTTAAATAATGATCCTAGATTCTTATTTGAGGATTCTGATAANGGTAGAGAAGCAATCTTAGANGANTATAGAAGAATTAATCGGGAAACCTANGACATGCTTCCTGATTATTTTAATGAGTTACCACAGGCAAAAGTTGTAGTTAAGAGAGTACCAATCTTTTCTGAAAAAAGTGCAGCTGGTGGGTATTACCAAGGTTCTTCACTGGATGGATCTAGACCAGCAGCTTGGTATGCAAACTTGTATGATATCAACGCAACACAAACGTTTAAGATGCCTGCCCTATCATTTCATGAAGCTGTACCAGGGCACCATTTACAAATTGCACTGAATCAAGAAAATTTGAATCAAACATTATGGAATAAATTTGGCTATAGTACTTCTGCATTTACTGAAGGTTGGGCTTTATATGCCGAAAGGTTNGCTATAGAAGCTGGCTTAATCAAAGATCCATATGAAATGATAGGCTCATTACAATCAGAGCTGTTTAGAGCTGCAAGGTTAGTTGTTGATACTGGCTTACATTCAAAAAAATGGACTAGAGAANAGGCTATAACTTATATGATGGATAATGCTGGTGAAGTCAGAAGCGAATCTGAATCAGAGATAGAAAGATATATTGTGTGGCCAGGCCAAGCAACAGCTTACATGATTGGTAGAATAAAAATTCTAGAGCTGAGAGAAAGAGCAAAGAAAGAGCTAGGCAATAGATTTAACATTAAAGATTTTCACTCTGTTGTGCTTATGAACGGAGTGTTGCCCCTAACGGTGTTAGAGGCTCTCGTTGATAGATATATACAAGAAAATAGCTAGTCTTGAATAACTAAAGTTTCTATTTCTTCTAGTATTTTTGGGTTTTCTTTTAAGAAATCTGATGTTTTAGCAATCCCTTGGCCAATTTTGTCGCCTTTATAGCTATACCAAGCACCTGCTTTTTCGATTATTCCTTTTTTAACACCATGCTCAATAATTTCAGCATTCTTATTAATGCCTTTTCCATATAGAATCTGAAACTCTACAACTTTGAAAGGTGGAGCCATTTTATTTTTAACAACTTTTACCCTAGTTTCATTACCAACTACTTCATCTCCATCCTTAATGGCACCTATCCTTCTGATATCTAGCCTTACACTTGAATAAAATTTTAGAGCATTTCCGCCTGTTGTTGTCTCAGGACTACCAAACATAACTCCAATCTTCATTCTTATTTGGTTAATAAAAATTACTAATGTATTTGATTTTTGGATGCTACCTGTAATTTTTCTTAGTGCTTGAGACATTAATCTTGCTTGAAGACCAACATGCGAATCGCCCATATCACCCTCCAACTCTGCTCGAGGAACAAGAGCTGCAACACTATCTATTACTATTACATCTAGACTTCCACTTTTCACAAGCATATCTGTTACTTCTAGTGCCTGCTCACCAGTATCAGGTTGTGACAGTAATAATTCATCTATATCAACACCCAAAGCTTTGGCGTATTCCGGATCAAGAGCATGTTCAGCGTCTATAAAAGCTGCACTTCCTCCTGCTTTTTGACATTCTGCAATAATTTGAAGTGTAAGAGTTGTTTTTCCAGATGACTCAGGACCATAGATTTCACAAACTCTTCCTTTAGGNAGNCCGCCTATCCCTAGTGCTTTATCNAGGCCAAAAGATCCAGTACCAATNGAAGGAACNTCAACTGTTTCCCTTGTTCCTAATTTCATAATTGTGCCTTTTCCAAATTGACTTTCAATTTGNTTAAGTGCNGTATCGAGTGATTGTTTTTTTGTATCTNNCATTTTTTTTCCTATAGTGTATATATATACAGTATTACACCATATATTATTTACATAGTCTAGATAATTATAAATTTTTTAACTTTTAATAATTAATTGCAACCTTATTTATAAAGTAAAATACTTTTATGGCCTTTATTGTTACCGATTCATGTATTGAGTGTAAGCACACTGATTGTGTCGAAGTGTGTCCTGTTGATTGTTTTTATGAGGGTGAAAACTTCCTAGTTATTAACCCAGACGAATGTATTGATTGCGGTTTGTGTGAACCAGAGTGCCCAGTGGATGCAATTTTTTCGGAGGATGAGCTTCCACCAGACCAGATACCATTTATAGAAATCAATGAGAGACTTTCACAAAGTTGGCCAGTGATTACAGAAAAAAAGGAAGCTCTCCCGCTAGCCGAAAAATATGCTATACAAAAGAATAAAATCGCCCTGTTAAAAGAGGGTTAGTGCAAGTGCAGCCAAACAGCTGGAACTGAACCAAATATTAAGCCAGAAAAAAGAACTTTTGTTTGAATAGAATTTTTTTCGAATTGTTTGAGTATTTGGGTAGGAACTATTAAAAATGATAGGCCCATTCCAACTATGAATGGAAGCAAAGAGTAAAAATCTAATTCTTTGATACTAAATACTATTCCATCATACACACCAAGAATTACCATAACTAAAGAACCAGAAATTCCTGGTAACAAGAAGGCTGTAAAAGCCAATAGTCCAGCAAGCATTAATAAAAATATATTATTAAAATCAAATTGAATTAGTGAAAATGCTATTACCAATGCTAATACGATCCCAAGAATAAAGCTTAATGAGAACTTTACTGAATCTTTGAAAGGCTGATCAAAAAAACAATTTTTAACAACCGCAATAACCATAACAATTGAAAGAAAAATTTTAAATGAAAATAAATATGAATTAATTAAAAAATCAATTGCGAAAGCAGATAAATAAATTGAGACTGCCATGCCAAAGAGCAGAGGGAACATAAAATTAAAATCAATTTCCCTGAAAAAAGGTTTAAAACCAGATTTTAATTTCACTGGGTTAATTGAAGTTAAAAAAGATATGAAACCTTGGTAAACATTGAATAGGCCTGCGATCGTAGCCCCTGAAATACCTGGTGTAATTTCAGCAACTCCCATAAAGAAGCCTGCTGTAAATTTATAAAGAAATTTAGGCATTTGGTAATTTTCCACGCGCCTTATCAAGATTGGTCATATCCCAATAAAGCGGTGTAACAGATACATTCTTTTTCATAATTGCTTCAAAATCTGTGCCTGTTAAATCACCATTCGGCTCTCCCGATTTACCAATTTTATAGCTAACTTTATTTTCGTCACCATCAAATTCTGGAGCTAGAGGTATACCTCTGTTACCTAAACGAGTAAAGGAAAAACTTTCTAGCTCATTGAATGGCAAATTAGGTATGTTGACATTAAAAACAACTCCATCATGCCCATCTTCAGAATAATTTTCAATAACATAATCTAACATGAGCTCAGTAGCCAAAACAGCTGATTCATAATGCTCAAATGACTTTCCAGATATTGAGCTTGCAATAGGTGGAAACTTAAGTTTTCTGCCAGTAAAAGCAGCGCCTAAAGTTCCAGAATGCATAACATCGTCTCCCATATTTGCTCCTTTATTTATACCAGACACAATAATATCTGGCATTTCTTTCATAATCGCCATGAGCCCCATAAAAACGCAATCAGCTGGAGTGCCATCAACCGAATAAATATTTTCAGCTAACTTTTCTATTTCAACTGAAGATCTGAGTGTGATTGCAGCAGCTTGTCCACTTTTATCATGCTTGGGTGCAATTAAAGTTACAGAGTGCTTCTCACTGAGCTTTTCATATAGAGCTCTAGTGATATTAGATTCAATGCCGTCGTCATTAGTTAATAAAATATTCATTTGTTTAATCTTGTCACTACAAGACAAGCTGCTCCTTCATTATTTCCTATAAAACCCATTTTTTCTGATGTTTTTGCTTTAAAACCAATATTATCTTCCGATAGGCCTGTAATTTTCTTCAGACTGTCTACGATTTTGTCTCGGTGCGGAGTAAGTTTCGGTTCTTCAAGTATTACAATTATATCAACCTGTTTAATTGAATACCCTTTTTCTTTAATCATTTCATTGGTTAATTTATATAACTTCTCTCCTGAAGCATCTTTCCATTTATCTGTGTTTGGAAAATGAACTCCTATATCCCCTAAACCTAAAGAACCAAGCATTGAGTCAATAATGGCATGCAATACTATATCTCCATCTGAATGAGCATCAAAACTATAACTATAAGGAACCTTAAAACCGCCAATCATCAAACCATCGCCAGCCTGGAATCTATGACTATCAAAACCATTACCTATTTTTTCTTGAGGAATATCTTCTGCAACAGTAATTTTGATATTAGATCTATCACCAGGCAAAAATCTTATTTCACCCCCCGCTCTTTCAATTGCCTCAGATTCATCGCCAGGAATAAAGCCATCTTTTATGCATGATTCAATAGAGTCTTTAAGAAAACCCGATAAACATATCTGAGGGGTTTGAGCTAAGTAAAACTCATTTCTATCAACACTCTGTTTAACAGATAGAGTTTCAAGGTTGATCTTCTTTAAAGCTTCATATATTGGTATTCCGTAAATCAGGGCATCCTCTTTTTCATAATTAAAATTTTCTATTAATCTATTGATCATCTGGGGTGTTATGAATGGTCTCACCACATCATGTACAATGATAATGCTTTCAGGGCTAATATTTTCAAGCCCCTTTAAAACTGA
>NYUL01000056.1 GCA_002684055.1 Gammaproteobacteria bacterium | reverse complement strand
GATGCTGGTCCGATAGTTGCAATAATTTTTGTTCTTTTATGCATAAGATAATTGTGGATTCTATTATAATCATATTGTGAGTAAAAGTTTTTACAATCTGATAGATAATGAAGTTTCTCAAATAGTTGAAGACAACCTTTTTAAGGATGAACGCTTTATTGCCTCACCTCAACAAGCATCAATAAAGTTAGCTGATGGCAAAGATGTACTAAATTTTTGTGCAAACGATTATTTAGGCTTAGCTAATAATGAATTGGTGAAAAAAGCTGCAGCTGAATCTATTAATACTGATGGTTTTGGCATGGCTTCAGTAAGGTTTATCTGTGGAACCCATGATTTACATCGACAGCTTGAAAAAAAGCTCAGTCATTTTTTAGGTTACGAGGATGCAATACTATATGTGGCTTGTTTTGATGCTAATGGTGGTTTATTTGAGCCTCTCTTTAGTAAGGAGGATGCAATAATTAGTGATGCCCTTAATCATGCATCAATAATTGACGGCATTAGACTGTGTAAGGCGCAAAGGTATAGATATGAACACAGCAATATGGTTAGCCTTGAAGAATGCTTGCAAAAAGCAACAGAAAATCAAGCAAGACATGTTGTAATCGCAACGGATGGTGTCTTTTCGATGGATGGCACCTATGCAAAGTTAGATGAGATCTACGAACTAGCTCAAAAATATAATGCTCTTATTATGGTTGATGATTGCCATGCTACAGGTTTCGTGGGTAAGAGTGGGAAGGGCACTCCTGAGCATTTTGGCTTAGAAGGAAAAATCGATATCTTAACAGGCACTCTTGGCAAAGCACTTGGTGGTGCATCGGGAGGCTTTGTATGCGCCAAAGAAAATGTTGTTCAGTTATTGAAACAAAGATCAAGGCCCTACCTTTTTTCTAATGCACTATCTCCTTCCATAGTTAAAGCAACCTTGCAAGCATTAGAAATTATTGAAAATGAACCTGACAGAAGACAGCGCATTAAAGAAAATACTGCTTACTTTCGAAAAAATATGAAACAACTTGGCTTCACACTTAAAGGAGATTCTCACCCTATAACACCTGTGATGTTTGGAGACGCTGAAACAGCACAAAAAATGTCTGCGGCCCTATTAGATTGTGGTCTGTATGCGGTAGGTTTCTTCTATCCCGTTGTTCCCAAAGGAGAGGCAAGGATTAGGTTACAATTAACTAGCGAGCATACTAGAGATCAAATAAATGAGGCTCTTAAAATTTTTGAAAAGGTTGGAAAAGATCTAAAAGTAATATGAAAGCACTAGTTAAAGCGAAGAAAGATATCGGACTCATTCTAACTGATGTTGATATGCCAGAAATTCAAGAAAATGATGTGCTTATAAAAGTTAAAAAAACTGCTATTTGTGGAACAGATCTGCACATCTGGAATTGGGATAAGTGGGCTAGCNATACTATAAAAACTCCCATGACAATTGGTCATGAATTTATGGGTGAAATTTCTAAAGTTGGCGCGGATGTTGATAATTTTAAAGTTGGAGATAGGGTTTCTGCTGAATCCCATATAACAGGAACTAATAGCAGGAATGCTAAAGCAGGAAAATTTCATTTAGACCCTGAGACAGTAAATATTGGAGTAGATAGAAATGGAGCCTTTGCTGAGTTTGTTTCTGTTCCAGCAAAAAATGTTGTGAACCTGCCTGACAGCATATCTGATGAAATTGGGGCTATATTGGATCCATTTGGTAATGCTATTCATGCAGCATTATCTTTTGACCTAGTTGGTGAGGATGTTCTAATCACTGGTGCAGGTCCNATAGGTATCATGTCAGCTGCCATTGCCAAACATGTTGGAGCAAGAAAAGTNCTANTGACTGATATAAATCAGAATAGGTTAGATCTTGCTAGAAAAGTTTGTGATGTTGAGGTTTTGAANCCGTTAAATGAAAGTTTAGAAGACAAGATGACNNNTATGGGTATTAAGGAAGGATTTGATGTTGGNCTAGAGATGTCGGGTTCCGAGCAAGCGATTGATCAGATGATGGGTGCAATGATCATGGGTGGAAATGTCTCCTTACTGGGACTACCATCAGATAAAATTCAATTTGATTTATCGAAGGCTATTTTCAAGGCATTAAATCTTAAAGCAATCTATGGCCGAGAAATCTTTGAGACATGGTACAAGGGTATGGCTCTTATNGAATCAGGGCTGAACGTTGAAAATGTAATTACNCATAANNTTCATTATTCAGAATTCGAACAAGCTTTNGAGCTTCTTAATGCNGGTAAAGCAGGAAAAGTAGTTTTAACTTGGGATTAGTCTTCAACAAGCTCAAACACTAAGTTTTGAATTTTTTGTACTGGTGGACATTTATCTGTAGTCGTATTGGGACAATTAAATTTATCTTTAACAGACATTGTGGCAGGCATATTTATGCNGCCATCACTAGTTTCTTCTGAGCTAGCTTCTCCATCGCCTGCAAAAGCTTCACCAATTGCCTTNAGCCAAGAAAATGGCAGCCAAAGCAAATAATCCATAGGACCTAAACTTATNACATAACCATTATTTCTGTTATGCAGNTATTTTGTAAATTTAACAGCCACTAAATTTTTCTCAGGAATCACAAAAAGGTACTGTCCGTTGAACCCTTCTTTGACTAAAAGCCTTTTTTCATTTGTAATCTTTCTTATAGAAGTGTGCATGCCGTAAAATTCNCCAGGGCCNTCTGAGATTGGTTGCATTGATTCTTCCATAAATTTCTTATTAATAATTTGTTGNCCTTTCCATGCTCCCTTTTGTGCATAAAGTTGACCGAACTTAATAAAATCAACTGGTGCCATATCAATTCCGTGAAAGGTAACATCGTTAAGTGCATGATCTTTCCATAAACCATACTCNGTAATNTCCAAAGGATCTAANATTTCTTTTTTCAAAACCTTATGTGGAGATGCGTTAAATATTTGTTCAATTACTGGTCCAAGTAGGGCAGTATTTACATTGTTATATTCNAAAATTTCACCTGGTGCATTAACCAGTTCAACACTCAGAGCAAAGTCCAAATTATTTCTGGACAGAAACATTTCTTCATTCCAAGACTCACTTCTATAAAGACCAGACTTCATCTCTAAAAGATTCCTAATGGTAATGTCTCCTCTTTGGTCATCAGTCCACGCAGGCAAATAATTTTTAATTGGTTCTTCAAGATTATTGAGTAGTCCTTTTTCTATTGCAACTCCAAACAGCACAGCATAAAAGGCTTTAGCAATAGACTGTGATGTAACAAAGTCGGCCCTCTCAAATCCTTCACCGTATTTTTCTAAAACAATTTCTCCGTTATGGGATACGATTAAAGCTTGTGAAGCCATGTCTCCCATTATCATTTCATCTAAGTCAGAAAGAATTTCTCCATTGATTTTATCTGAAGCACTAATGCAAAGTGACAGAAGACACAAAATTAATAATCTAACCATCTTTTTCTAGATCAGCCATTCTATCTACAATCTTGACGTAATTTTCATAAAATTCTTTGGATTCACCATCAGCAGTTGTATATGGAGTAGAGACACTTCCATTATCAAGCTTTATCAAACCGAGATCCATGAGAAATCTTGAAACTACGAGTGCTCTTTTGATACTGCCCAAAAATCTTAAGGATCCAAGCGCACCCCAATCCTGTACATCTCCTTTTGATGGTCGGTATTTAGTAATTCGTGTGAATACAATATCTCTTTCTTTATCGATAAAGATAAATTGCCCAAATTTACCACTAGTGTTGTATATTTTTGCGTCATCATCGTATTTTGATATCCACCATTGAAGGCTGTAGCCCCTTGTATCACTGTGACTCCAACCCATATCTGGAGTTGAGCCCCAATATAGTTGTAGTGATTCGTCGACATAATCTTTTGAGATTATTTGCTTGTCTCCCCACCTTCCATCTCTATTGAACAACAACCCAAATTTAGAATAATCTCTAGCAGACATATCTAAGCAGCAATACGTCATAGTGTTACCAGCGCTATCTTCCCACGCAGTATAATTTTCTAACCCAATCTGGCTAAAAACCCTTTCATCAAGAAGAACTTTTGCTGTTTTTCCGGTAGCTCCTTTTAAAATCTCACCGATCATCATTGAGTTAACATTATTGTATTGAAATACTTCACCTGGAGGATTTTCAACTCCAACCTTTTCAGCATATTTCACATGGTCTGCTTCTAGAAACATCATTTCATGTTCATGTGATGGAAATTCAAGACCACTTGTCATATTGAGTATTTGTCTAATAGTTATATTTTCTTTTTCATTATTTCGGTACGATTCCACATACTTGCTTACAGGATCATCTAAACTTTCAATTTCACCTCTATCAAGTGATATGCCGATAAGAGCAGCATAATAGCTTTTTGCAGTTGACCAAGATGTTCCATAAGAGTCTTGATCAAAACCATCAGCATATTGCTCTTGCACTATGTAACCATCTTTAATTAAGACAGCACTCATAGTGGCTTGATCCTCAAATGTCATTCTAAATAACTCATCAATTTTGCTTTGATCAAGACCAACATTCTGAGCTGAAGCTGTATCCCAATCATCGCTAGGAAAATATTCCTCAGCAAATGTAAATAATGTAATAAAAAATAATATAAGAACCCTCATTTAAACTCCTTTTGATAGATTTCTACTGCTAAAATAATACCATATGAACAGGATTGATTTGTCATTAATTCAAAGCAGCCTTAATTTTTTTTAAATGATTCTTTATAAAGTCACAAATTTAAATTATGAGATTGATACTCGTGTGCTTTTCTCAAATGTTAGCTTTGAAATTAAAGCTGAGTCAATTTATGAAATTAGAGGAGCAAACGGATCAGGTAAATCTACTTTGCTCAAGATAATAGCTGGGTTAATTCCATGTAAAGAGAGAGAAATCAATGGAGAAAATGATAATTCTGTTTCTTATTTAGGACATAAAAATGGTTTTGTTGAGGAAATAACTCTCAGAGATAATTTCAACATATCAGGCTTAAATATCAACAAAAAATTATTTAATGAATTTGGTCTAAGTAAATTTAAAAATCAGAAATTTTTTAACCTTTCTTATGGAGAAAAGAGGAAAGCAGCGCTATTGAGGGTTATTGCATCAAATTCTAAAACCTGGATATTAGACGAACCCTTTGCTGGGCTCGATGAAGAATCTATCACAGCACTAAAGAAAATATTCGAACAACACCTATCAAAACAAGGTTGCATTATTTTGGCCAATCATCAAGAAGTCATTCTTGGAAGCAACAAAATTATGCTGGAGAAAAATGCTTAAAGAACTTAGAAGAGAGTTTGGCCTTATTTTTTTAATTCCAAAAAATATATATTTGCCTTTATCAGTATTCGGAATAATTTTTTTGATATTTCTTATTCTTGATTTTGATGAAAGCCTGACATACGGCAGCTCTTTTATCGCATCATTCATAACAATTTTTATAATTTCTGAAAATACATTTAAAGAGGATTATGCCAATGGCTATATTGAACAGAAATTATGTGAAAATGACAACTTAGTTTTCTATTTGCTAGCAAAATATTTGGCAAACCTAATTTTAGTTTATGTGCCTATGACTTTATTGGCTTATCTAATTAATGGGTTTAGCAATGAGTATCTTTTAGAGTTATTTTTTGCTTATTTAATAATGCTTAGCACCTTATCTTTTTTCTTTAATCTAGGTAGCGCTATATCGATTAAAAGGAATAACTCATTAAATGCTTTATTGATAATCCCACTTTTAATACCATTTATAATCTTGGTTGAAGAGATATTTGTTGCTGGCAAACTCATACCAAACTTAAATTTTTTAATGGCTTATTTTGTTTTTGCAACATCATTTATTAATTACGCAATTATCCAGATTTTAAAGATTCAGAGTAAATAATGTATAAGTATGTAGCTAAATATTTTTTATTGAATAAGGTTTATAAATTTTGTGGGCTTACTGCTTTTCCATCATTTCTTTTGGGCCTAATAGCTTGCTTATCGTCTGCTTATTTTGCAATTTTTGTTTTACCAGCTGATATCGAGCAGAGTGAGATATACCGAATTCTATTTATTCATGTGCCTTCAGCTATTCTTTCAGAGCTCGTTTATATTTTTTTAGCTGTAAATGGATTTATTTTTCTTGTTTGGCGTACAAAAATAGCCGCAATCTTTTTAAATTCAGCAATTACAATAGGGCTAGTATATACAGCGATAGTTTTAGTATCCGGCTCAATATGGGGCAAACCAACTTGGGGCACATATTGGGTATGGGATGCCAGGATTACATCTACCTTCATACTTCTTATTCAGTATGTTGGTTTGGTTGCTCTTCGCTCATCTTTCAATTCAAGACAAACAGCTGATCAGATACTAAGTATTGTTGCGATTATAGGAGCAGTAAACATTCCAATAATAAAATTTTCAGTGAATTGGTGGAACACATTGCATCAAAATGCCAGTATAACCACTTCCGGAAGTGCTATTGATTCAGAAATGTTAATAGGGCTGCCTTTAATGCTGATATCTTTGTTATTCATTTCATTCAGTATTTTTGCAAGAAACATTCAATTTGAAATTTTAAATAGAACAGGCAAAACAACTATGATGAGGGAAATTATAAATGGATAGCATTGAGACAGTAATATTCACATTTTTTCTTTCAATATCTTCCATTTTACTTTTGTGTCTAAGTTCCTACATAAGATACAGAAACATGCTTAAGAATTGTCAGGAAGATCTAGATGGTTAGGAAGAATAGATTACAAAGAATATATCTAATTTTATTTTTTTTGCTTTCATTGGGCGCTATAACTTTTTTTGTGCTGAAAGCACTAGAAAATAATATTGACCTTTATCTAACACCGACTGAAGTTTTGATGAAAGATCTAAAGGAGCTCGAAAATTTTAAACTGGGAGGCATGGTAAAAGAAGATAGTGTCAAGATGGAAAATGGTTTAAATGTAAGCTTCATTGTGACTGATTTTGAAACAGAGATTTCAGTACTATACGAGGGGGTCCTCCCTAATTTATTCAAAGAAAATAGTGGGGTAGTGGCATCAGGCTTTCTTCAAGAGAATCAATTTATTGCGTATGAAATCCTTGCCAAACATGATGAAAACTATATGCCGGTGAAAATAGAGGTGCAAAATTAATATACAGCCAGACTTTTTCGGAAATATCTTATTATCCTTTTCGGCTTTACTTTGTGCTTTAATTTTTTTTTCTTCCCTTAAAGAGAGATTTATAAATCTTGGTAGCAAGCTTACATTGGCAAACTTTTTAGTTCTTCTAATTGCTTGCGCTTATTTATCATTTCAGTTTCT
>NYUL01000055.1 GCA_002684055.1 Gammaproteobacteria bacterium | reverse complement strand
TTGGTATATCTTTGTGCACAATCTTTTTGAAGTGCAATGATAATTTATCTTTCTGCCCTTTGGTATAACCATTAAAAGATCTAGTAGACATGGCGAGTAGTAGCTCGCCATTTTTATTAGGAATTTCTAAACAATTGCCGCAGAAATCTAGAAGTTGATCCTTTTTAATCTCTATAACTTCATGGTATCTATTTACCATCTCTCTTACATGATCTACATACTCGGATTTAATTACTTCAAAACAGATTCCTATAGCAGTTGTTCCGACGAACATCAAAACATCTGTATGGTATATAGGGCTACCGGTATGACTCTCAGTTTCAAACATTACCAATTCATAATTATTTCTTGCACACCATTCTTTAGCTAGTTCAGCGTTTGCCCTTGGAGATATTGTTAAATAAACAACTCTATTTGTTCTATCAAATACCATGCTGCTAGTAGATTCTAAAAATCTATTTTCAGATTCTAAACTGCTCATATCTTCGGTTAATTCATAGTCCTGTTTAAGGTAATTAATCATTTCAGGTGTTTTTTCTAGCCTTCTATTTTCTGCAAGCATGCTGAAAATTTGAAAAGTTTTATTTTCAAATGTTGTAAACCAATTTGGAAAAATATGATCAGGACATTTTGATGATCCTTTAAGAGCTATAACTTCAACACCATTGTTTTCTAGACAACCCTTAAATCTCCTAAACTCTTCAATTGCAGAATCTAATATTTGGTCTGAACTCTCATGCTTATCATCTAACTGATAATGATTACTATCTGCAGTTTGAGGGTTCATAAAGAAAACTTCAGGCTCCACCATGAAGATCTTATTTGTTGATTGCTTATCTTTCATATTTTAGCTAGCGGTACAAAATATTTACTATTAGAATATTGTCAGTGATAAATGATATTCAAAATAGCCTAATAAAAAAAGAGTCAATATTTGGACCAGATAATTATAAGCCTTTACCAGTTGTATTATCAAAAGCAAAAGGGGTTTGGGCATGGGACGTAAATGAAAAGAAATATCTTGATATGATGTCTGGCTATTCAGCTGTCAGTCATGGACATGCACATCCAGAACTTTTAAGGGTTTTTCATGAACAATCAAGTAGGCTGTCTTTGACTTCACGAGCATTTTACACAGATACTTTGGGGCCATACTTAGAGACCATTACTAAAATGAGTGGCTTTGAAATGTGTCTTCCAATGAACTCAGGTGCTGAAGCAGTAGAGACAGCAATTAAATCCTCTAGGAGGTGGGCCTATAGAACTAAGAAAGTTGAGCCAGGCAAGGCTGAAATAATCGTAGCAGATGGCAATTTTCATGGCAGAACCACAACAATTATAAGCTTCTCTACAGACGAAAACTCTAAAAAAGACTTTGGGCCACATACTCCTGGATTTAAGGCCGTTAAATATGGGTGTTCTCAATCTATAGAATCAGCGATAAATGAAAATACAGCAGCAGTTTTAATTGAACCTATACAGGGAGAGGGTGGAATAATCGTACCACCTAAAAATTATTTGAGAGAAGTTAGAGAAATCTGCACGAAAAATAATGTTCTTATGTTGTTAGACGAAATTCAATCTGGCCTTGGAAGAACAGGAAAATTATTTGCATACCAACACTCTTGTGGGGACTGTAACTGCAATATTGGTTGTGATGAAGATCAAACTAAAGAGTCTAGACCTGATGGCCTAATTCTGGGTAAAGCTTTAGGAGGCGGATTTATGCCAGTTTCATGCTTTCTTACATCAAAAGAAGTAATGCAGTGGATGGATCCTGGATCACATGGTTCAACTTTTGGAGGCAACCCTCTAGCTGCAGCGATAGCAAAGAGGTCTTTGGAGTTGCTTGATGAGGAAGATTTAATTGAAAACAGCAGATTAATGGGCGATTACTTCAAAGAGTCTCTGCTAAAGATGAATTCAAGACTTATAAAAGAGATCAGAGGTATGGGTTTATGGCTCGGTGTAGAGATTGATCCTCAACTTATTTCTGGAAAAGACTTATCAAAGATGTGCCTTGATCATGGAATACTTTGTAAAGAGACTCATGAAACAACTATAAGATTTGCTCCACCTTTGGTCATTACTAAAGAAGAATTAGATTGGGGTCTTGATAAGATCAAAGAAGTCTTCACCAAAATTACAGGCTAAAAATAGTTTTCCCATGGTGATAAAAATTATTAAGTATGCAGGAACCAATGGTGCAGCATTTATTGTTGATTTTGCAGTATTGCTTGCTCTTGATTACTACACTGATTTCAGTAGGGTCTATACTTCATTCTTCTGCTATCTACTTGGTACTTGTGTAAGTTTCGTCTTAGCTAAAAATTTTGTTTTTGGAAGAGGCTGGCTAGCTGAAAAGCCATTCATTGAGTTTATTGCTTATTTTTTAGGTGGCGTAATTGGAGCAGTAATTACTGCAGTTGCCTTCTATCTTTTAGCAGCTATTGAAGTTAACAATATCCTTATTCAAAAGATTATCGCTGGAATTTTTAGTTTCACTACTGTATTCATCTATAGAAATTACATAGTATTTAAAGATGATTGAAAATCTGAAAATACTTCTTGAGATATTTGGTGAGCAAAAAGTTAAGTTTACTGAAGAATATCTCGAAAAATACGGAACAGATTGGTATAAAGAGATAAAGCCTGATCCTTTAGCAATATTTTTTCCTGAATCTAAGTCTGACTTAAAGGAAGTTGTTTTATTTGCTAACAAAAGAAATCAACCAATTGTCATATCAGGAGGACGCACAGGTTTATGTGGTGGTGCTACTGCTGCTAATAAAGAATTAGTTGTTTCACTAGAAAAGATGAATAGAATCGAGTGGGCAGCTGAGAAAAATCAAGTAGTTTGTCAAGCAGGCGCTATTACAGATGTTGTAAAAGATTTTGTTGATAGTCATAATCGATTATTGCCTATCTCGCTAGCTTCATCTTCATCGAGTTCGGTAGGTGGCAATGTGGCAACAAATGCAGCAGGATCAAAATTTATTCGCTACGGGTCTACAAAAGAACATGTTGCACGTATAAAAGTACTGCTTGCTAATGGAGAAGTCCTGACATTGCAAAAAGAAATTGAAAAAGATGCAACAGGACCAAATTTGATGGAATTATTTTTTGGTTCTGAAGGGTCACTAGGCATTATTTATGAAATTGTTTTTAATACTTGTGAAAAGCCAAAATTTTTAGAAACAGTTTTACTCAGAAGTAATAATATCGATGAAGTTAAGGACCACATCCTTTCCCCAGAGGTAAAAAAGTGTATATCCTCTGTAGAGTACTGGGATGAAAATTGCCAAACTTTATTAGGAGACATTCCTCAAAAAAAATATTTCATAGTTATTGAATTAGTTTCACATTCAGAACAAGAGCTAGATAGCTGCCTTGAATTATTAGCTGAGAAAGACCTTAATATTGCACTACTAAACTCAAAACAAGCTACCGAAATTTGGGATAAAAGAGAGGATCTTCCAGTTATCTTGGCTGACAAGGGCGCTTACAAAATGGATGTTTCATTACCACTTAATCAGTTAAGTATTTTTCTAGATAAAATAAAAATTCTTGGAAGCAAAGAAATATATTCATTTGGACATCTTGGGGATGGAAACATACATGTAAACATCGTTTCACCATCAAAACAATCTGAACTTATTGCATCGACCTATCAGCTGCTAAAAGGGTGCAAAGGGTCACCAAGTGCAGAACATGGAATTGGGCAAAGAAAAAAAGACATTTGGACTGAATTTATTGAATATCAAGACAAGTATAAATTGCTTAAAACCCTTAAAAAATCAATGGATCCAAAGAATATACTTGCCCCAAAAGTTTTTTTTGATTAAGTAAATTACTTGGAAACACTATATATAGTGTTTCACACAAGAATTAGCACAATATAAGCCAAATTTATATCTTCCCATAGCCTTATAAAACCGAGTTTAATATGAATTTAAAATAATTTGTGTAATGCGGTCTATTTTGTACCATAACTGTAACTATTACATGGGGGAATTATGGATAGTTTAATGAAAACAGTTGTAGGATTTGTACACGGTCTTACAGGAGTTCTAGTAGCCGTTCTTGGTTTAGGCATTGTTGCTCAAATCGTAATCGGCGATGCTTGGTTTGCTGGCGATGTTATTGGTAACATCATGATGTATGTCGATATGTTGGGTGAAAATGGATTAGCTGGTCTAGTCGTATTACTCATCATTATGGGTGTACTTAACATCAAATAAAGTATAATTTAACTGCATGAGGGGTTTTACTCCTCATGCTTTTATTTATGAAATTTTTTGACTTCAAATTTTCCACTCTAAAAGGTTTTTTAGAAAAAATTACAGAAGTTCTGTTGCTTGTAATTTCTGTGTCGCTCTTAATGGGTGTTTTATTCGGTCCTGAGACTGCTTTTGTTGGATCTGTATATCAAAACTTTGCGACTATTCTCTCCAATATTGGTGAGAATGGCATTATTGCATTAGTTTCAGTTGCAATAATTTTTGCAGTTCTTAAGAAATAAGACTAAATAATTTGGTGAACTATCCAGCTGAGATTGGATAGCAAGACTATCATTGTTAAAACTACACTAACAGTGTGCAAGTTTCTAAACATTTTTACATTACCTTCATCTCTCGCTTTATTTGTTGCTGGGACAAGCATTCCACAAATTAAAGATAAAGTAATTGTAATAAGAGCTACATAGACATTTCCCATCCCCAGAAAGAAGAGTATTAGCATGATTAAGCCAAGAGCAGCTAGCATATTAAAAAGCTTGGGAAATACTGTTCTTAAGAATACTTTAGCCTGTGGAGGATTGAGTGCTTTGAAGACTGTTGGAGCAATAATTGATGTTTGAAAAAGGATTGCTCCTGCTGCAATTCCAGAAAGTAATATTGCAATATCCATAATAAATAGTTAAGTGGTGGCTATGGGTGGACTTGAACCACCGACCCCAGCATTATGAATGCTGTGCTCTAACCAGCTGAGCTACATAGCCGAGGTGACAATTATAAATAAATAATTGGATTTACACACCATTAGACATTAAATTTGAAATGAATTACATCACCATCTTTGACAATGTATTCCTTACCTTCTAGTCTAAGCTTTCCTTGTTCTTTTGCTTTTACCTCTCCACCACAATCGATATAGTCATCAAATCCAATTACCTCTGCTTTAATAAAACCCCTTTCAAAGTCGGTATGAATTTTACCAGCAGCTTGAGGTGCAGTTGAGTTACGTTTGACAGACCAAGCCCTCACTTCTTTAGGACCAGCCGTAAAATATGAAAATAAATCTAGCATCTCATAACCTTTTCTTATGATGGCATTTAATGCAGGTTCTTTAAGCCCCATCATCTCAAGGTATTCGGTTTTTTCTTCATCATCAAGATCTATTAGCTCACCTTCAGCTTTTGCATAAACCTTTAATATTTGAAGATTATGTTCAGCTGCATATTCTTCTAGTTCAGTTAGGTGTGTGTTTTTACTATCATCTTCATGAATATTTGCAATAAAGAAGAAAGGTTTGCTTGTAACCAATTGAAGCTGTTTTAAAAAAGCTTTGTCATTTGTTTCAAACGTAATATCTCGGACAGGTTTATTATTATTAAGACTATTTTGAATCTTATCCAGAAGTTCATATTCTTTCTGAGTAGTCTTATCGCCACTTCTTAGTTTTTTCTGCACCGAATCCCTTCTTTTAGAAACTATTTCTAGGTCTGCAAGCACCAATTCAGTTTCAATAGTTTCTAGATCATTGATTGGTGATACCTGACCTTCAACATGAATAACATTTTCGTCTTCAAAACATCTAATGACATGAGCAAAACATTGGGTCTCTCTGATGTGTGACAGAAATTTGTTCCCTAATCCCTCACCAGAGTGAGCTCCTTTCACAAGACCAGCGATATCAACAAATTCCATAAAAGATGGTATTACCTTCTCAGGGCTAACTAGATCAGAAAGTTTATTTAACCTTTCATCGGGTATATTTACTCTAGCAATATTTGGTTCGATGGTGCAGAAGGGGAAATTTTCTGCATCTATTTTTTGTGAGGTAAGGGCATTAA
This sequence comes from Gammaproteobacteria bacterium, assembly GCA_002684055.1. Lineage (GTDB taxonomy): Bacteria > Pseudomonadota > Gammaproteobacteria > Magnimaribacterales > TMED112 > TMED112. Next base: position 5,094 of record NYUL01000055.1, on the reverse strand, counting down.
ATAAGGTAGATTTACCTACGTTAGGAAGACCAACTATTCCACATTTAATACTCATTTTGAGTGAAGTTCATTCATAACTATCAACCAGTCCTTATCTAACAACTGGTCCAATGAGCTTAATGTTTTTTTGAAAGCTTCATCAAGGCCTTTTTTCTCTTCAGGGTTAGGTTTCTTAATTACCCAAGAATTTGTATCCTTTTTGACAGGAGGGTGGCCTATACCAAACCTTAGTCTCATAAAATCACTACCTACCCGGTTAATAATATCTTTTAAACCGTTATGGCCACTGTGTCCTCCACCATCCTTCAATTTAACTTCCCCAGGCTCTAAATCCATATCATCGTGAACAATAAGAATATCCTTTAAAGACTGAATTTTGTATTTTTTCAGAAGGTTCAAAGTTTTGCCCGAATTGTTTATGAATTCATTTGGCTTAACAAGGGCTATTGTGGTGTTGCCAATTGATAGTTCTCCATACAGGGCATCAAGTTTTTTTGTGTCTTTTAGTTCTACATTAAGATTGTTTGCTAGTAACTCTACGAAGTCATAGCCTGCGTTATGTCTTGTTTTTTTATGTTTATCGCCAGGATTGCCTAGTCCGACTATGCAAAGATCTAGCAAATTGTTAGGACTTTTCCTCAGAACTATCTGAGTTATTTTCTTCAGAAGACTTNTCATCATTTGATTCAGCACNTTCACCATCAGNACCCTCTNCACCATCTNCNGCTTCTTCATCTTCNAAATCAAGNCCACCACCTTTAGCTGTAAGNACAGAAACTAANACTGGATCTTGGCTTTTTAGGCTTGCAGGAAAATCGTAGCTATTNTTTGCNGCCAAAGAACTTAGTCTTACTTTTTCTTTGGATTTAATTTCTTCCATATCTACTTCGATTGATTCTGGTATAGAGTCTGGGCTTGAAAGAACTGATACTTCTTTTAGAACATGGTTAATTACTCCAGCCTCTATTTTGACCCCATAACATTTATCTTGGTTTTTTAAGACAACTGGAACAACAACATTTACTTTAGTGCCCTGAACAACTCTTTGTAGGTCTATATGAGTAAAAACATTTTTGGCTGGATGTTTTTGTACTTCTTTGAAGACTACATTTACGACTTTACCATCTAATTCAACTTCAACTACTGTGTTAAATAAGCCTTCATTATTGATAATTTTTAGCAGTTCATTATTTTTTACTAGAATTGGCTGGGGTTCATCTTTGCCACCATATATAATGCCTGGAATTTTATTATCCTTATAAATAGCTGTTTTTGAGCTAAGCCCACCGACTTTATCTCTTACTTCAGCTTTTAGTTTTAAATTTTCCATTATCTAAATAACTCACTTACTGATTCACCTGTCATAAGTCTCGTGATTGCTTGTGACAAAATTGGTGCAATATCAAAGACGTCTATTTTAGGACATTTTTTCGATTTGTCACCAATATCTATTGAGTTTGATACTACCAACTTATCAATTGCTGAATTATTAAGATTTTCAACAGCATTTCCAGACAATACTGGATGTGTAATGTAAGCAATTATCTCTTTAGCGCCTTTATCTTTTAGGACATGACTTGCATTACTTAAAGTGCCTGCAGTATCTATTAAATCATCTGGGACAATACAGACTTTTCCTTCCACATCACCAATAAGATTTATTACTTCTGATTCATTCGCTTTCTCTCTTCTCTTATCTATTATGGCTAGATCTTGGACCCCTAATGTTTTTGCAACAGATCTTGCCCTTATCACTCCACCTGTATCTGGCGATACAACTTGTAAATCATCCACATCATAATTATCCAATAGGCCCTTGACCATTAAATTTGCTGTGTAAATATTATCCATTGGAAAGGAGAAGAATCCCTGTATTTGCTCAGAGTGGATATCTAAAGTAATAATCCTTGTAGCACCAGCATTGGAAAGCATATCTGCAACAACTCTTGCACTTATTGGGACCCTTGCTGACCTAACCCTTCTGTCTTGTCTGGAATATCCAAAATATGGAATTACAGCGGTAATAGATCTAACAGATGCTCTTTTTAAAGCATCTATAATTAAAATTAACTCCATTAAGTTTTTTTCGGCAGGATAATTAGTTGATTGGACTATAAATGTATCCTTGCCTCTTACATTTTCATTGATTTGAATGTTTATTTCACCATCACTGAAAGAATCAACTTTTATTGAACCTAGATGAACACCAAGATTTTCAGCAACTTTTTCTGCTAATTTGGGGTTTGAATTACCTGTAAAAACCACTCTATTATTCATAATTAAAATATGGCTGGGGTGGTAGGATTCGAACCTACGCATGGAGGCATCAAAAGCCTCTGCCTTACCACTTGGCGACACCCCAAAATTCTAGTGATAGTATTCTAATCCTTTCACCCGAAAAACTCTAAAATTATTTTCAATTTTACCCATAATTAATTCAATTTCAGCTTGAAGTGGGTTTTCTATAAATAATGTTGAGCCAGTTCCGGTTAATCTGAGTTTATTTTGCATGCTGTTTGGAATATTTTTTTTAAAAAAATTGGTAAATGCATTAAATTCCTCACTTTCATTAATTAGTGCCTCAAAGAAGTTATTCTTTGTCTCATCTACTTGTGGACCGATATAGAGGTGATTTGATTGAAATAGTTCTTTAGTAGAAACAGAGAGATTTGGAGCAATTAAAATATATTTTGAGTTATGTGAGTAATCCTTTGTAAATATTTGCCCGCATCCAGCAGCATAGCTGCTTTTTCCATATAAAAATATAGGTACATCGGCTCCTAAATCAAAACATACCTCATCCATATCTAAAGTATTTAAATCTACTGAATAGAAATCACATAAAAATTTCAGAGTTGATGCGCAATTTGAGCTTCCACCTCCCAAGCCTGCACCGATAGGTATATTTTTATTTAGAGAAACTTTAAAAACACCTCGCTTATTAAATTTTCTGTTGAACCAGTCAATAGCTTTTATGATTGAATTATTTTTTGGATCTAGTTCGGTATTTGATGAAAAGGTAAGAACTGTATTTTTGCTAAATTCAATATCATCAAATAAGTCAATAAGTTGAAAATGAGTGCTTAATTCATGATAACCATTGCTTAACTTCGAAGTTATATTCAAATAGCTGTTCAATTTGGCGCATGATTTATATTTATACATTATTTAAAAGTACGTTAATTTTTATATCTTTATCTGTATTGAAGCTAAATTTGCAGTTAATTTTCTTTATGCACTTGCTTTTAATTATATACATAACCTCATAAGGCTTAGGAAGGGTAGATTTCAGTTCTAGATAGCCATCCTTTTTAATCTTCCAATTATTTTTGCCATGGCTTTGTAAATCCATCACTAGACCTGCATTAATTGGCTCATAAAGCTGAATTTTGACATCTTCAAGGTTTGTATTCACATTAATTAAAAAAATTGCTGAGAAATCGCTTGAAACATAAGAAAATTTTCCTTCAAGATTGTATGTTTTATTAGATGTATTTAAACTTGCACAGCTAGATAAGATGTATATTAAAAAAATACAATAAAAAATGTTTTTAGGAAAATAATTATGGAATTTCATTGTTGGGGAATAAGTCATAAGTCTACCTCTTTAGAGGTTAGAGAAAAATTTGCCTTTAATAAAGAAAAGATTGATGAAATTATTGCAAATTTAAAACTAATAACTCCTTTTAGTAATGGTGTTTTCTTATCAACATGCAATAGGACAGAATTTTATTCATTTTGTAAAAGAACTGAAATTAAAAATTTCGATTCATTTTTAGAAAGGCTAACTGGAAGAGATATCAATCTAAGAAAAAATGATCAGTATTTATTCTCAAATAATGATGCATTTAGACACTTGTTGAGAGTTATGACAGGCATCGATTCAATGATAGTTGGAGAGCCCGATATCTTTGGTCAGGTAAAAAAATCTATTCAAAATTCAAAATCTTTTGATTATTTAAGTTCTGATATAGAAGTAGTGTTTTCAAGAGCTATTAACCTAACAAAAGAAATAAGATCTGATACTCAGCTTTCAAAAAATCCATTATCGATCGCTTCACTTGTTGAAAATAAAATTTTAGAAAATGAGAAGAAGCCAGTTTTGGTTATAGGAGCCGGTGATGTGGGTAAAGCCTTAATTAAGAGGCTTATTGAAAAAAATTATGAAATAAGTTTATACAATAGATCAGAGATAGCTATTGAAGGCATTGATTCGAAATCACTGGATTGTGTAAATGATGATATAGGAAAATTTGAAATTATTGTTGTCGCAGCAGCCTCTGAAAATCCTTTTTTTGACACCAAAGATCTAACAAATAAAAACAATTTAATTTTTGATTTAGCGATACCACGAAACCTAGCGCTAGATTTAAAAAATCATTCTAATGTGACAGTATTAACGCTTGATGAGCTAAGTGGCATGGTTAATGAAAACCTCAAAGGCAGAGAAATTGCAGTAAAAGAGGCTGAAAAGATTATATTAATTAATTCCGATCAAGAATTTGCAAAACTAAGAAATAGAAAAAATATCAATAATGCACAAAAAAAATTCCATGAGGAACAGAGCCAGATAAGAGAGAAAGCTATTAATGATGCATTAAATAAACTATCAAATGGTAAAAATGTTGAGAAAGTTATTGAGGAGCTAGCAGATGAAATTGCTTCAAAAAATGCATTCCATGTTTCTAAAATTCTTGATGAATCATTAGGTGGAAAAAATAGAGGAAAATAAAAGAAGTGAAAGAATCTATTAGAAAATCTTTAATTAATTTGCAGCAAAAAGCTGATGAGTTAAGTAAAAAACTTTCTGACCCAACTATTACTTCAGATATATCAAAATTAACTAGTCTTAATAAAGAATTTTCAGAAATAAAAGACGTTGTTCAAAATTGGACGGAATATCAGGATATCGAGGGGACAATTGCTGAATTAGATAATCTTCTCAAGGATGAAGATATGAAAGATATGGCTCAGGAAGAGAAACTTGAGTGCGAAGAAAAGCTTCAAGTAATTGAGGCAGAAATCATGGTTCAATTGCTCCCAAAAGATAAAGACGATAAAAGAAATTCATTCCTTGAGTTAAGGGCTGGTGCA
>NYUL01000054.1 GCA_002684055.1 Gammaproteobacteria bacterium | reverse complement strand
TTCTAAGAGAGATACAGGAAATACACTCTATATTCTTGATGAACCAACAACAGGCTTACATTTCTATGACATTCAAATGCTCATGGATGTTCTTAATAAACTTGTCAATAAAGGAAATAGTGTTGTAGTGATAGAGCACAACTTGGATGTTATAAAGCTAGCAGATTGGATTATAGACTTGGGGCCTGAAGGCGGTGATGGTGGTGGTAATATTGTTGCTGAAGGAACGGTAACATCTATTAAAAAAGGGAAAAAATCCCATACTGGGAAAATGCTTAAGAGTCTTAGCTAGTTTCTTCAGTATCAACTGCTTCATTAGGAGTATCTGTAGTCTCTCTAATAGTTAATTCAACAAAACACATGTCTGCTTTGTCTCCCTCTCTAAAGCCTGCTTTGATTATTCTTAAGTAGCCGCCTTGGGTCTCTTTAAATCTTGGACCCAAATCTGAAAAAAGTTTTGATGCAGCAGATTTTGAATGAATCTCTGAAATGACTTGTCTTCTGTTATGCAGAGTATCTTCTTTAGCTCTAGTTATAATCGGTTCTATGAACCTTCTAAGTTCTTTCCCCTTTTCAACTGTAGTTTTAACAACTTCATGCTCTACTAATGATGCAGCCAGGTTCCTCATCATTGCCATTCGATGTGATGAAGTTCTGCTGAATCTTCTACTTAACTTTCTGTGTCTCATGCTTACATTGGTGGCCAATTCTTAAGGACTGTTCCCATTGATAGTCCTCTTGAAGCAAGCTCATCCTTTATCTCATTTAATGATTTTTTTCCTAAGTTAGGAGTTTTAAGTAAATCCATTTCACTTCTTTGTATTAAATCTCCAATTAAGAAAATATTTTCTGCTTTTAAGCAATTTGTTGATCTAACTGTAAGCTCAAGCTCTTCAATAGATCTGAGTAGAAGCGGATCGAAATCATACTTATCTTTTCGTTTTTCTTTTCTGGAAACTAACTCTTCATCTACAAATACAGCTAATTGATGTTGCATTATAGTAGCAGCATATTTGACAGCTTGTTTAGCATCAATTGTTCCGTCTGTTTCTAGATCAAGTATTAATTTATCTAGGTCTGTTCTATTTTCAACTCTTGTGTTCTCAACTTTATAGTTAACTCTCTTAACCGGTGAGAATATTGCATCTAAATGCAATGAATCTATGCTTTTATCATTTGTTTGCTCAGCAGGTACATAACCAATACCAGTCTTAACTTTCATTGTCATTGAAACCTTCTTAGGCTCAACAAGTGTAGCGATTACATGCTCAGGATCCATAACTTCAACTCCTGCAGGAAGCTCGAGATCAGAAGCAGTTATTGTTTTAGGAGACTTTACGTCTAGCTTAATTTCAGCTTCAGATGGGCCATCTAATTTAATAGCCATGTCTTTTAAATTTAACAATACATCTAGAATGTCTTCTTTAATGCCTTCTATAGTTCCATACTCATGTGACACTCCATCTATTTTGACTTCAGTTACAGCAGCACCAGGCATATAGGAAAGCATGATCCTTCTAAGACTGTGGCCTATCGTGTAACCAAATCCTCTTTCAAAGGGCTCTAAGACAACTCTAAGATTGTTCTTATCAACTTCATCTACTTTTGCAACTTCAGGCGCTAAAACATTTAATTTATCTTCCATAATTTCCTCTATTATTTTGAGTACAACTCAATAATTAAGTTCTCATTGATTTCAGAACTTAGTTCACTTCGATCTGGATAAGTTAAAAATTTACCCGTCATCTCATCAAAATTTACATCAAGCCAACTTACTTTATCTTTGGATTTAGCAAGTTCTATAGCGGCTTTAATTCTTAAGTGTTCTTTACTCTTATTTGTTACTGATACTTCATCATCTGGTTTCACGTTATAAGAAGGTATGTTTACTACTTTTCCATTAACGTTAATTGATTTATGGGCAACAATTTGTCTTGCTTCNGCTCTAGTNACACCNAAACCCATTCTGTAAACAACGTTATCAAGNCGTGTTTCNAGGAAATTTAAGAGGTTTTCTCCAGTATTNCCNTGTGATTTAGCTGCTTTNAGATAATAGTTTCTAAACTGTCTTTCCANTANNCCATACATTCTTTTGACTTTCTGTTTTTCTCTAAGCTGTGTTCCATAATCAGAAAGTCTGCCTCTGGACATTGAATTGCCAGGCTTTTTATCAAATTTACATTTTGACTCTACTGCTCTAGTACCAGAAGTAAGCATCAAATCTGTGCCTTCTCTTCTAGAAAGTCTTAATCTTGGTCCTCTATATCTTGCCATTATACTCTTCTCTTCTTAGGTGGCCTGCAACCATTATGTGGTAGCGGGGTAACATCCGTTATTTTATTAATTCTCAAGCCACAGCCATTTAGCGCTCTTATTGATGATTCACGACCTGCACCAGGTCCCTTAACTCTAACTTCTAAATTTACCATGCCCATTTCTTTTGCCATGCTTCCAGCTTTCTCAGCCGCTATTTGTGCAGCAAATGGTGTACTTTTTCTTGACCCTTTGAAACCAGCTCCTCCCGAAGTAGCCCAACAAAGTGCATTTCCACCCATATCTGTAATCATCACGATTGTATTGTTGAAGGATGCCTTCACGTGTGCAATACCATCAGTGACTATTCTTTTTGTTTTTTTCTTTCCAGCCATTATGCTTTTATAGGTTTCCTAGGACCTTTTCTTGTTCTTGCATTTGTTTTAGTTCTTTGACCTCTAAGTGGCAAACCTCTTCTATGTCTAATGCCTCTGTAGCAACCCAAGTCCATCAACCTTTTGATATTAAAGTTGACATCCCTTCTTAAGTCTCCTTCTATTTGAAATGATTTCAGCTCATCTCTTATTTTATCTAACTGTTCTTCTGTGAGTTCTGAAACTTTTTTTGAATGTTTAATTTTTAACTTATCACAAATATCTTGGGCAGTTTTACGGCCAATCCCATAAATATGTGTCAAAGACACATCTATGTGTTTGTTATCTGGTATATTTATTCCACCTACTCTAGCCATAATTATCCTTGTCTCTGTTTGTGTCTCTTATTCTTACAGATCACATATAACGTACCTGTTCTTTTAACAATTTTGCAATCCTTGCAAATCCTTTTTATTGACGATCTTACTTTCATCTTCTTCTACTCTTTTTTGAGCCGGANATATTAGCATTTTTTAAGATAGATGCATATTGTTGGCTCATAACATATGACTGTATTTGTCTTTGNAGATCTANCATCACAACAACTACGATTAGAACTGACGTNCCGCCCAGATAAAAAGATATCCCAAAACTATTNACCAATANTAGTGGAAGTATACATACTAATGACAGATAGAAAGCTCCAAATACTGTTAATCTTGAAAGTATTGTGTCTATAAAAGTNGCTGTTTGATCACCAGGTCTTATTCCAGGTATGTAAGCTCCACTTCTTTTAAGGTTCTCTGCCATATCATTTGAACTNAAGGTTAGTGCTAACCATATATAACAAAATGAAACTATCAATATTACGAAAAGAAGTATGTAAAGTGGCTGNCCAGGATTAAGATAAAGTGCAAATTCTTGTAAACTTCCTAGTCCCTCAATATTTCCAAACCAAGATGATAATGTCGCAGGAAAGAGTAAAAATGTACTAGCAAATATTGCNGGAATTACACCTGACATATTNAGCTTTAAAGGAAGAAAGCTTGATGGAGCNTGTACCATTCCTCTTACTTGATGTCTTTGAGCATAATTTACAGTAATCTTNCTCTGTGCATTTTCAACNAANACCACAAANGCAACTACGAGNAATGTCAATATAGCTANAANNATTAAAAGAAGGTAATTACNNTCTGTATTTTGTGTTTGATCTAGCGCCTGTCCAAAAGCTCTTGGTACACCTACAATGATAGACGTAGCAATAATAAGGGATATTCCATTACCTATACCTCTTTCTGAAATTTGTTCACCTAACCACATTAAAAACACTGTGCCTGTAACAATTGACAAAACAGCAACTACAGCCCCAAATATACTTCCAGACTCAAGCAAACCTGCTGTCTGCAAAGTAACCGTAAGAGCTGTTGATTGAATCAAAGCGAAAATAACTGTGCCATATCTCGTGTATTGAGTGATTTTATTTCTTCCGGCTTGCCCATCTTTTTTTAGCTCTTGCAAATATGGAAGTGAATTCGAAAATAACTGCATCACAATTGCTGCTGAAATATAAGGAACAACACTTAGTGCAAAAATACTCATTCTTTCAAGAGCTCCTCCTGAAAATAAATTGAAGTATTGTAAAAGGGTGTCTTGTTGTTGTGTAAATAAAGCTGCAACTTGTTCTGGATTAATACCGGGTATCGGAATGTGAGTTCCAATTCTATAAACGAGTAGAGCAAACGCTAGAAAGCCAAGTCTTCTCCATAATTCAGACATTGAATTATCCAACTTTTACCCCTTTTGAAATTCTTATATTTTCATCAGCAGGCTTCTCAGCCAAATTTCCTTCGCCAAATATTTTAACCTTCAGTGTTGATTTCTTTATAAGTCCAAGCTTTTTGAGGTTCTCAATAGTTATTTTCTTAACATCANATAAGTGCTTAACATTTATACTCTCTGTGACCCTTGAAACCCTTGAAGTAAAACCAAATTTAGGCAATCTCATTTGAAGTGGCATTTGGCCCCCTTCAAAGCCAGGTCTAACGTTTCCACCAGATCGAGATTTTTGACCTTTATGTCCTCTTCCCGCTGTTTTACCAACTCCTGAACCTGCACCCCTTCCTACTCTCTTTCTTTCTGAGCGTGATTTTGGATCGCCTATATTATTTAATGTTAATTTTTCCATTGTTATTTAACCTCTTCTACAGAGATAAGATAATCTACTTGATTAATCATNCCTCTTACAGATGGTGAATCTTCTAATTCTCTAGAATCACCAATTCCCCTTAAACCAAGACCTTTGATTGAAAGCCTATGATTCTTTTTTCTGCCAATTGTGCTTTTNAGTTGTGTAACCTTAAGTTTTGCCATTATTTTCGTCTCTGTTTAACTTTTTCTGGTGATTCCATTTTTGCTANGCCCTCAACCGTTGCTCTTACAACATTTATTGGGTTTGTNGAGCCATAACATTTTGCAAGAACATTCTTAATCCCTACAAGNTCTAAGACAGCTCTCATAGCTCCNCCTGCAATAATACCAGTACCNTCTGATGCNGGCTGCATNTAGACTTTAGTGGCTGAACTTTTTTGGTTAATAGGGTACCAAAGAGTATTTCCATTCAACTCCACATTTACTAAGCTTTTCTTTGCTTCATCTAGTGCTTTCTGAATTGCAACAGGTACTTCTTTTGCTTTACCTCTTCCATATCCAACTTTTCCATTACCATCGCCAACAACAGTAAGCGCTGTAAAAGACATTACTCTTCCGCCTTTAACAGTTTTTGCTACTCTATTAACTTGAACCAACTTTTCGACNAATGTGTCCTGTTGNCCCATATTCTGTGCCTGTAATTTTTCCATTAAAATTCTAAGCCTCCATCTCTTGCACCATCTGCTAAAGCTTTTACTCTGCCATGGTATTTGTAACCTGATCTNTCAAAGGTAACCTTCTTATGTCCAAGCTCAATAGATTTTTTTGCAATNTCAGCACCTATTTTTGAAGCNGCTTCTATATTTCCACCNCTCTTNCCTTTGAAATCTTTTTGTTGTGTTGAAACTGTTGCTAGAACTTTACCATTTGAACAGTCAACTAGTTGCGCTGTAATGTTTTTAAGGGACCTTAAAACAGACACCCTCATAAGTTGAACTTTTTGCAACTTTGCTCTTAGTTTTTTTGATCTTCTTATTCGTGCTAATTCTTTACTCATTTTTTATCCTGCTGCTGCTTTCTTTCTCTCTTTTCTGGCAATTTGTTCACCATCAATAAAAATACCTTTGCCTTTATAAGGTTCTGGAGGCCTAAATGATCTAATTTCAGCACAAACTTGCCCTAATAATTGTTTATTGCAAGATGCGATTGTAAGTTCCGTCTGACTGTCTTGAGCTGCCTCAACTGTAGCTGGTAGATCGTATTCTACTGGATGAGAGAAACCAAGAGTGAATGTAATTTTTTTACCTTGGACTTTTGCCCGATACCCTACACCATTAAGCTTTACCTTTTTTTCAAAACCTTCGCTTACACCTTTGACATAGTTATTCACAAGTGCACGCATTGTTCCAGCCATTGCCCTTTCTTCATCATGGCTCCATTTAACTTGAAGCATATTTTCTTCAACAGAAAAATCTATGCTTTCATGTATAACTAGACTCATTTCACCTTTTGGCCCTTTAAAGTTTATTGTCTTGCCTTCTGTTGTCAGATTTACTGACTCAGGTATGTTGACTGGATCTTTAGCTATTCTTGACATTAAAACACCTTACAGATAACTTCGCCGCCCATTTGTTTCTTNATAGCTTCTCTATCAGTCATTAGGCCTTTACTGGTAGTAATAATTTTTATACCTAGCCCGCCCTTATGTGGCTTTATTTCTTTATAGCTCAAATATTTTCTNAANCCTGGTNTAGACTCCCTAACNAGTTCTTTTATAACTGGTTCCTCTTCAAAATACTTCAATGTAATTTCTAGTTCATCGAAGTCTTTCTTAACTTTCTTAACGCTTGAGAGGAAGCCCTCTTTAACTAAAAGCTTTGCTAGTTCATGCTTGAGCTTCGAATACGGTGCATTTACCGTTTCCTTACTACGCATAAGTGCGTTTCTAATTCTTGTTAATAAATCTGCTATCGGATCTGTCATATTGTTACCAACTTGATTTTTTAATGCCTGGCAACTTACCAGACATTGCTAATTCCCTTAATTTTGTTCTACTTAATCCAAATTTTCTGTATACACCCTTAGGTCTTCCAGTAAGAGCGCATCTTCGTACAACCCTTGCTGGATTAGAATTTCTTGGCAATTTTTGAAGCTTTCTTTGAATATCCATTTTTTCTTCAAAAGTAGCTGCTTTTCTTTGCTCTTCTTTTAATGCAGCACGTTTTTCTGAAAACTTTTCAACAAGCTTCATTTTCTTTTTTTCTCTTTCAATAATTGATTTTCTAGCCATTCTTACCTCTAAATGGGAAATTAAAACACTTAAGTAATTCTTTTGCATCGCTATCTTTTGATGCTGAAGTCGTTATTGCTATATCCATACCACGCAACTTATCAACTTTGTCATAATCTATTTCTGGGAAGATAATTTGTTCTTTTATACCCATATTATAGTTACCTCTTCCATCAAATGATTTTTCGCTTAACCCTCTAAAATCTTTTTCTCTTGGAATTGCTAGATCNACAAGCCTTTCAAAAAAATCATACATNTTGTCTCCNCGAAGAGTAACTTTNCATCCGATTGGATATTCTTCCCTAATCTTAAANGTTGCTACAGCTTTTCTAGCCCTTGTAACTACAACTTTNTGACCAGCTATTGCTTCTAAGTCGTTTACAGCATGCTCTAGTACTTTTTTATCTTTGGCTGCTTCGCCAACACCCATGTTTATTGTAATCTTCTTAAGTTTAGGTACTTGCATGACTGATTTGTACCCAAGTTTTTCTTTCAGCACTGGCACAATCTCTTTTGTATATTTATCTTTAAGTTTCATTATTTGACACTTTTCCCTGTTGATCTAAATACTCTTATTTTTTTTCCNTTTTCATCNTTAAAAGCTAACTTNTCTTGTTTCTTGGTTGCACTATTCCAAACCATCACATTTGAAAGGTTAATAGGCATCTCTTTTTCGACAATACCACCAGTTATACCAAGCTGAGGATTTGGTCTTGTATGTTTTTTTGCCAGGTTAAGATCGTTTACTACACATCTATCACCAATGATTTTTTTGATATTTCCTCTTTTGCCTTTTTCTTTGCCTGAAATAACTATCACTTCATCACCTTCTCTAAGTTTTGTATTCTTCAACTTCATTAAAGTACCTCCGGTGCTAGTGAAACAATTTTCATAAATTTTGCTGTTCTTAATTCTCTAGTTACTGGACCAAAGATTCTTGTTGCTACTGGGTCTTTATTCGTGTTCAACAAAACCACAGCATTTTCATCAAAACCAATTTTTGATCCATCCTGTCTTCTTACACCAGATTTACTTCTAACAATTAGGGCATTCATTACTGAACCCTTTTTGATTTTACTTTGAGGCAAGGCTTCTTTAATTGCCACTTTAATGACATCACCAATATTAGCGGTTCTTCTTTTTGAGCCACCCAGCACCTTAATACACATAACTCTTCTTGCGCCGCTATTATCTGCAACACTTAGCATGCTTTGAGTCTGGATCACGCTGATTCTCCCTTCTTAATTACATCAACTAGCATCCAATTCTTTGTCTTAGACATAGGTTTGCATTCTTGGATGGTAACGATGTCGCCCTCATTTGAGATTTCTTTCTCATCATGAACATGATACTTAGTAGATAAACTAATATATTTACCATATTTAGGGTGCTTCTTTCGTCTATCGACTACAACAGTTACCGTCTTATTCATTTTTTGACTTGTTACTGTTCCTTGTAATGTTCTAGCTGCCATTTTTTGCGTTAATCTCCGTTTTAATTCTTGCTATATTTCTTTTTGCTTCTTTTAGGGTATGACTTTCTTTAAGTTGGCCCATTTTATGTTTGAAATTGCTTTCAAACAATAGTTTTCTATTAGCTATTAATTCAACCTTTAAATCTTCAACTTTCATAGTTTTAAAATCTTTAATCTTTTTATTAGCCATTTGTTCCTCTCTTCACAAAAGTTGTATTCATGGGCAACTTTGCACCAGCTAATTCAAAAGCTCTTTTCGCCTCTTTTTCATCAACTCCTGCTATTTCATATAGTATTTTCCCAGGTCTAATTGGACTAGCCCAGTACTCAACATTACCTTTACCTTTACCTTGTCTTGTTTCTAAAGGTTTTTTTGTAATTGGCTTATCAGGAAAAACTCTAATCCAAACCTTACCGCCTCTTTTGATGTGTCTTACCATCGCTCGCCTAGCTGCTTCAATCTGCCTAGAAGTTAACATTCCACGATCAGTAGCTTTCAGACCATAGTCGCCAAATGCAACAGTAGCACCTGCAGAAGCGAAACCAGTGTTTCTTCCTTTCATCTGCTTTCTGTATTTTGTTTTCTTAGGCTGAAGCACCTTTATCTCCTCTATAAATCCAAACTTTAACTCCTATAATTCCATAGGTTGTCAAAGCTTCACTTGTTGCATAGTCTATATCTGCTTTTAAAGTATGAAGAGGCACTCGACCTTCTCTGTACCACTCAGATCTTGCTATCTCTGCACCATTCAATCTGCCTGCAACAGTTATTCTTATTCCTTTTGCTCCTTGACGCATAGTGTTTTGAACTGCTCTTTTCATTGCTTTTCTAAACATTATTCTTTTTTCTAATTGTTGAGTTACTGA